>JAFIGC010000189.1 GCA_020831635.1 Verrucomicrobiota bacterium
CACTCCCACCCCGATTTTACGTCGTTGCTTAAACTTGGTTTTCCCACACCGTTCGGGATTTCGGAATTTCAATGTTGGCAAACGGACTGTGGCTCGGTAGTCTTTGAGACATGGAAACCACCCACCTTCCTTCTTGGGGGCCTTATGCCAAAGAACTGGCCGGAGCCACTTTTGCCACGGATGCCGAACGCGGCTTGCGCGTGGAGTTCTGTTTCTTTCCCGCGCTCTATCGCCGCCGCCAATCCCCTCCGTTTCTTTCTTGGGACTCCGGGTTTCATCCCTGGGAGGCCGCGCCCGATCTGCGATATTGGCGTTTTCGCTTTCCGTTGACAGATAAACGGGAATTTTATGCGGACATCCTTTACGAGGCGGCGGAGGAAGGTCTGGATGTTACCGCCATTTTTGTCAATGGCACCGACCTCCCCCAGGCCGCCGCGCTGCATGGTCTGGTGACCCGTAGATTCCCAGAAGGGGGACCGTACCGTCAACCGCCCCTGCGCACGGCAAGCGTGGAACTCCCGCCCGGTGCCGTTTGGCGTTCTGCATCGGATTTCGACGACCTGTGCTTTCGCGAAAACAGCCCACACCGTCACCTCCCCGCCGATGCCCGCCCAATGGGGATGATCTGGGGAAATGGCTTTGTGGATGGGCGCGGTCTGGGCGACGGCTTCGGGGAATGCACCGGTGACCAGGCCACATTCAATGATCTTTCGCCCGCAAATCGAATCTTGCTCCGCTACAGATGCGCAAAAACCGCCCGTTTCATATTTCAAGGCAAGAGCGAGACCGAAATCACCCTGCCCGCCACAGACGATTTTGCCACCTTGTCCCTTTGTGTCAATCCCTCGGAAACGGGTTCGCTCACTCTGATTTCCCAAGGCGGGACCGCAGTCGATTTCGATGGGTTTGCGTTCTTGCCGTCCGAGGCGTCCGATCCAATATTCCGCTGCCCACCGTTGGAGGACGTCCCGGAAATCGTGCAAACACCCGGTCACCTGGAACTGGTCTACCCCGGGGATCCCGGCGGTTTTTCCATCGACTGGCCCGACGAACTTCGCAATCAAGTGCGAGAGATTCACAGCGATCATTTGCAATTCGATTTTCCACTCGCCACCCACGACCACGTCCGCAAGGTTATTGGCACCCCGGGGGCCAAGCATTACACCAACCTGTTCCTGCGGCCCATCCCCATCGCCCCTGGCGAATCCCGCGAAATCCGCTTGCGCCTGCGCAGCACCCTTCCGAAAAGTCCGCACTTCCTCGGGGCTCCGGCGGCGGCCCTGTCCCCGGCCGACTTTGGCATCGAACGTCTCAGGGCCACCCTGCTGACCAATGTGGTGTTTCCCGTGCAATATAAACGCGGTTACATCGCCCACCATTGCCCTGGCAAATTCTGGGACTCGCTCTACACATGGGACAGTGGCTTCATTGGCCTCGGCATGTGCGAGGTCAACCCCATACAGGCCGGAGAGATACTCCGCCGCTATCTTTGCGACCCGGAAGATGATTTTGCCTACGTGCATCACGGCAGCACCGTCCCCGTGCAAATCCACCTCTTGCAAACCCTGTTCAATCTCCTTGGCGGCGATCGGGATTTGTTGCGCGAACGATTCGCAGGCGCCCGCCGCATGCACCGCTTTCTGGCCGGGCGCACCGAGGGGTCCATCACCGCAGAACTCCAATCCGGGCTGCTTTGCCCTTTCGCGTATTTTTACAACTCCGGCGGTTGGGACGACTATCCTCCCCAGTGGAAACTTTGGCATGAAAACCGCACCCACGGGGTCACCCCGGTCATCACCACCGCCCAGATCATCCGCACCGCCAAACTCCTCCGCCGCATGGCTCTACTGATTGGCGAGGACCCGGCGGAATTCGACGCGGACATCCAACACCTCTCCGAAGCCCTCTTCCGGCACGCCTGGAATCCAAAAACCCGTTGGTTCAGCTACGTTGAACACGATGCCGAGGGCCGGGCCATCGGGCCGATGAGGCACGAAAGCGGCGAGGACTACAACGCCGGACTGGACGGACTCTACCCGCTCTTGGCGGGAGTTTGTCCGCCGGATTTGGAAGCCGAGTTCGTGGAGCGACTCAAAGACCCCGACCGCTTCTGGAGTCCGGTGGGACTGAGCACCGTGGACATGTCCGCCGCCGTTTACAAAACCGACGGCTATTGGAACGGTTCGGTCTGGATGCCGCACCAATGGTTTGTCTGGCGCTACCTGCTGGACATCGGCGAAAGCGATTTTGCCCTGGCCATTGCCGAACGGGCCCTGGAACTCTGGGAACGCGAGGTCCGGGAATCCTGGTGCTGTTTCGAGCATTTCCCCATCGAAACCCGACGCGGCGCCGGCTGGCATCACTTTGGCGGTCTCTCCGCGCCAGTGTTGAGTTGGCATGGCGCACTGAATACGCCCGGTCGCATCTCCGGCGGTTACAACTGTTGGATTTTATCCCACCGATATGAGCCGGGACGGCTGGAAGCCGAAATCCTGCTCGACGGAAGAACGTACGACACCCCGGTACTCTGGATCGCATTTCCCGGAGAAAATATTCCCGGGTACACATGGTCCGGCAAGGGCGCGCTGCACATGAAACGTCACCAGCGAATGCTCATCCTTCGGTTTGAGAACGGACAAGACCGCGGAAAGCTGGTCATTCATTGAGACGAAATAAAGCCACCGGGCTTATATTTCCCATCCCCTCCCCAGGCAAAAGTTACCCGATCAGGTACGTATCCACCCAGTCTGGTTTGAGCCCCCCCTCCAAGAGGGTGGTGCGAAGGTGATCGGTGGAGTGGCCCGCTTTTTCCCAAATGGGGCGAAGGGCTTCGATGGTTTCGCGCACCTCGTAGGGATACACCACCCATTTGTCGGTTTCTTCGCAGAAAAAATCGGACTTCAGGACCGCATGGGGTTTTACGTGTAGAGAGACGCTGGTGACGCTGCCGGTTCCGAAGTCCTGGAGGTATTCCAAGGCCCGCACCAGGGTCTTGCCGGAGTCGATGATTTCATCGACCAAAAGCACGTTGCGTCCATTTAAATCGACATTCAATTCCTGGGTGATGCGCAGTTCGTGTTGCTGTAAATCCTGATAGGATTGAATGCTGACGCTGAAAATGGGGAGCTTGAGGAAATCGGAAAGCAGACGCGCCAAGGCATGTCCCCCCCGGGCCACGGACACGATGGTGCAGGAATCGGGGCGCAGTTGTTTCAACTGCCCGGCCAGGTCGAAGCCCATGTCATGGAACTCCGCCCAAGTAATAAATTGCAATTGGGGTAGATTTTTCATTTTTACGCCTGTTCGGTGTCATGTACAGTTGACACCCATGCGATTCGGTACGATGGATAAGAGGGAATACAAACGGAATCCCGGGACCATTCCACCGGTTTTTTTCCAATTCGACATAATTGTACGCTATGCGTGATTTCAGCCAAGGAACTTTTCAAGACTGCGTGGTATGGGCGGGCCCCGATGTGGCCCCGGTCCGATGTGCTTCTTTTGCTTGGAAGGCGGGGACGATCACGGCCATGGATTTGGGGGAAACCGCGGCGGAGGCGGGCGGGTGCCGGTACGGCGTTTTTCCCGGACTGGTGAACGCCCACACGCACGTCGGGGATTGCTTTTTGCCGGAGGTGGCGGTGCCTTTGACCTTGGAGGAGGCGTTTTTCCGTCCCCACGGTTACAAGTACCGGGCCTTGGAATCCATCTCCGCCGCCGACCATGTGGCCCATATGACCGGCTTCCTCCGCGAAATGGCGGCCTCGGGCACGGTGGCGCACGTGGATTTCCGCGAACAGGGGGTCGAGGGAGCCCGCCGATTGCGGGAAGCGTCGGGGATCAGCGGGGTGCGGTCCATCATTCTCAGTCAACTGAACGCCTCCCCCCAGTCCGAAGCGGAGTTGTCGCATGCGGAAATGCCCCTGCCCAAGACGGCAGTGGACGAGTTGCGGGAAATGCTGTCCGTGGCGGATGGCTTTTCGGAAAGCACCATGAACGACCTCACTGACGCCGCCTGGCGGGACGTGCGGTCGATCACCCGGGATCTCGACCGCGCCCGGGCCATTCACTGTCTGGAAAACGACGGATACCGCGAATTGAGTTTGTCGCGGACCGGAACGGGAGATTTGCAGCGGGCCCTGGACCTGTTGGACCCCGATCTGGTCGTGCATTTGACCGTGGCCACCGATGACGAAATCGAATTGTTGGCCGCCTCCGGAAAAACCGCCGTCCTCAATCCCCGCGCGAACGCGGCCCTGGGGCTCCCGCTTCCGCCGGTGGCCAAGTTGATGCGGGCGGGGGTGAACCTGCTGCTGGGCACCGACAACGGCATTCTCAATGGACCGGATCTATTCCGGGAATTGGATTTCACCTACCGCCTGGCCCGCAGTCAATGGGGGGACGGACGTCATCCGCTCCCCGGTGAAATCCTGAAGATGGCCACTGCCAATTTCGGACGCACCCACTGGGGCGCGGAAATTCCGGGGACGCTCACCGAAGGCGGCCCGGCGACCTTCGTGGTGGTGGATCTGACCCGTCCGCATTTTCAGAACAGCCGCGACCTGACCGGGACCCTGATCACCCGCACCTCCCCGGGCGATCTGATTCAAACCGTATTCCGCGGAAAGACGGTGCATCATGTCTGAGGGCTATCCGCTATTCCACGCGGAAACCGCGCATGCCTGGCATCACCGCACCAGCCCGGAACTGGCCAAATGCGCGCGGTCGGGGGCGCTCGTGTTGCTTCCGGTCTACACTTTCACGCGTCATAAACCCGAGTGGCCGCTGGACGCGGAGGAGTGGATGGGTGGACGGGTGTTGCGACAGGCGCTGGATACCGACGAAGCCGAGGCCGGGCCGGAGGATTCCCGCTTTTTGGTACTGCCGCCGCTCCGCCATTGTCCGGCCCAGGATGCCGGCCAGGCCTTTGCTTTGGATCTGATCACCGGGAGCCGCCTCCTGGAGGATCTGCTGCGTTCCGTGTCCCAATCCGGATTCAAACGGGTGGTGCTTCTGCACGCCCATCCCCTCCTGGCGGACTGGCTGGACTGCGTGCTGCGGGACGTGCGTCTGGAAACCGGCTTGGACCTGTATCGCATCGGACTGGATGGGCTGGGACTGGATTTTCTCGATATCGCCACCCTCACCCAACTCACCGCCTGCCTTGCCGAAGGGGATGAAGAAGTGAATCCGCTGGTAAAGAGCGCGGGGACGCATCTGCTTTCGCTCCTCCATCAAATCGAACGGCATCGCTTCCCGCAATTTTGGGGGGACGCATGAAATCCTCCGCGCTTCGCGAACGGTATCTGCCCGCCATGACCGAGACGCAACTTCGGTCCGCCGCCGGCCAAGAGAAGGCGCTGGTCATTCTCCCCATCGGCGCCATCGAGCAACACGGTCCCCATTTGCCGGTGGGCACCGATTCCTTGATCGGAGAAATTTTGTTGCGGGGAATCGCCGAGGAACTGGCTCCGGAAGAGGCGGTGTATGTGGCGCCGTCCATCGTGGTGTCGAAGAGCAACGAGCATACCGGTTTTCCGGGAACGCTGATGGTGCACCGGGATGTGCTCGCGGCGTGTATCCGCGGCAGTGTGGCGCAACTGGAGGCGTGGGGATTTGCAGAGGTCGCCATCCTCAACACCCATGGCGGCAACCTGCCCTTGCTTCGCAGTTTGTTGCGGGAGATTCGAATTGAAACCGGAGAAAGTCTCCACCTGCTCAATCCATTCCCGCCCACCGAAATGGACGCGCGCGAACAAACCTTTGGCATTCACGGCGGCGAATACGAGAGTTCGATTTTGTATGCGCAGGTGCCGGAATTTTGCAAACCCGAGCGAGCCGATGCCCAGTGGATCGATGCCGGACTGGAAGGGCCGGACCTGCGGCCCGAATCGTCCCCCGCCACGTTCGCCTGGACCGCCCGCGACCTGAGTCCCAGCGGCACCATGGGGGACGCCACCCGGGCCTCCGCCGAAAAGGGCGGACTTTGGACGCGCAGGGCCGTGCAAGAACTGGTCCACGAACTGAGGAGTCTGCAAACATGAAACGTTTTCTACGGGTGAATTCTTTTGTCCTGGGTATCATTCTGTCCGTGGTTTTGGCCGGGATCGCCCCGGAATGGGGTGGGAAAGACAGCTTGATTCCGGTCGGATTTTTGCGGCTGGCGGGGGTGTTCCTCATCTTCTTCAATCAGGGGGTGGTGTTGCCGGGCGAGGAATTGCGGAGCGGCTTTTTGGAATGGAGACTCCACCTGTACGTGCAACTCTGCACCTATTTGTTTTTCCCCTTGATGATCGGGCTGGGGCTTTGGCTCAGTTCCTCCTTTTTCGTACAGGAGGATCTGCGGCTCGGATTTTTGCTCCTCGCCTTCACGCCCACCACGGTGACCTCGGCGGTGGCGCTGGTCACCCTGTCGCAAGGAAATGTCACCGGGGCTTTGTTCAACTGCACCCTGTCTTCCGTAATCGGCGTGTTTTTGGTGCCGGTCATGGCGGTCACCTTTATGGGCGCGGGTGGGGTGGACGGACAGGTCGCCATCGGCGGCATGTTGGGCAACATTGTCATGACCATTCTCTTTCCGCTGGTGCTGGGGCAAATCTGCCGTCCCTGGCTGAAAAATCTCTTTGGCAAACACAAAACCTTTTTCCGCCGCTTCAACAGCGGCGTGATCCTCTACATCGTCTGGGCCGCTTTCTGTGAGAGCTTTCTGCGAAAAGTGTGGACGGGCATTTCCGGCGCGGATCTGGCCCTCACCTTGATTGGCGTGCTGTTGACCCTGTTCACGGGCGGATTTTTGGTGTGGCTGGGCGCGGGCCGCCTTCGATTGCCACCCCCCTCCCGCATCACCGCCTTTTATTGTGGCAGCCAGAAAACCATTGCCATGGGGCTTCCCCTTTCGGTCATGATTTTCAGCGGGGATGGCCATGGGATCGAGCTGAGTCTGCTGGTGCTTCCCCTGCTGATTTACCACCCCGCCCAGCTCATTCTCGGCGGCTGGCTGGTTCCCCGTTTTCAACGCTACGCAACTCGGCCGTGAGCTGAATTTCCACGGTGGCATTGCGCGGCAGCCCGGCCACCGACACCGCCGCCCGGGCGTGTTTTCCCGCCTCTCCGAAAATTTCCACGAACAGATCGGAGGCGCCATTGATCACGGAGGGGCTTTCCCCGTATCCGGCCACCGCATTCACATAGCCGCCGAGGTATAGGAGCTGTTTGACATCATCCAGGGAACCGGTGACCGACCGCAGGGCGGCCAGCGCATTGAGGGCACAGACCCGCGCCGCCTTTCGCCCGTCCCCCAAATCCCGTTCCGCCCCCACCTGACCCGACCAAGCCTCTCCCGTGGCGGAAACGCTGATGACGCCGGCGAGATAGACCACGTTTCCGCAGCGGCGGAAGGGCAGATAATTGCCGCCGGGAGGGGGCGGCGGCGGGAGTTCGATCCCCAATTCGATTAAACGCGCTTCCGGTTTCATACGGGTTCTCCGGTGAGGGTGATTGTTCGCAACACGGTTTCGGCCGCGGCATAGGCTTGTCGAAACGTTTCCAGAGAGGCGCAGGCCGATTTGGGAACCCGCCGATAGGGGATTTCCAGCATGACCTCCGGTTCATCCAGCGGCCAGGGAGTCAGCCGATAGCGATCTCCCCGCAGCGGCATAAATTGAATGATCATTTTCTCGCCGGAACGGGTGACCTGGGCGTGACGCAGCGCCGAAGGCTCCGGGAAATCGACCCCCGCCAACAGCGAAAGGCTGTCGCAGGCCTGCAAGAATTCGAAGGCGCGTTGCAAATGGGCCTCATCGAGAAAGGGGGCCAAGTCGGGACGGGAAGCCAAATCCGCCTTCAGTTCCCGCTGGCGTTGGCGCTGTCCTTCGATAAAACCCGCGTGCAGGGCGCGGTCCGTTTCGGACAACCCGGAGAGATCGGCCTGTTCCGTGAGCAGATTCACGGTATGCATGGAGATGAGAATGGCGCTGTAGGGGTCGCGGATCGCGGCCCGCTCGGTGGCCTGACCGCGCACTTGCAGGTAGGCGTCCAGATCGATGTCCTCGAAGGCATCGTAGGAGCCCACCAATTCCCGGGAAAACGCGCTGGGATGGCCGTCGGGGGTCAGCTCCGGGTTGTTGTCGCGCTCCGCCCAACTGTCATCGTGACGGGAAACCGCATCCAGCACGTGCGCAAAAGGGTCCGGAGGCGAAAACAGTTCGTTTTTCCAGTGACGGGCGAACTCCCCCGCCAGGGCCGCGTGGGTTTGATGCGGCAAAAGCAGCCAGTGGTCGGTTTCTTCGAGACGGATCATGATCGGGGACTCAGGTGGGAAGTTGACGGGAGGATTCCAAAAAGATGGCTTCCGGCAGATATCCGGTGATGGTGATCATCGGGACGTTCACCAATTGACTGATTTTCAAGCGAAGGACCACGCTGCAAGTGACATAGGCCTGTTCGGGCGCCAGGCCCAGACGTTTCACCAAATAGTCCACGGCCCGACGCACCACTCGCCGGGCGGCCTCGCGGGCATCCTCGTCGGACTCCACAAACAGATGGTGGGCGCAGGTCCGAAACGCCTCCGGTTCCAGCGGACCCGGACATTCGATATACGGTCCCGACAGAGGCGCGTCTTTGATCAGATCGATCTTGAACCGCACCGTCATCGGCGCCTCCATGCCATTGATCGACACCTCCCCGTCGCCTTGGGCCGCATGACAGTCTCCCGCGCACAGGCCCGCGCCGGGGGTCAGCACCGGCAAATGCAAACGGCTGCCCGCGATCAGGTGGCGGACATCCATGTTGCCGCCGTTGATGCCCGGAGGGCGGGTGCGGAATTCACCCGAGGTGGCCGGTTGCACCCCGATGATGCCGCAGAAAGGCGCCAGCGGAATCACCAGACCCGGCATGGAGCGGGTGACCCCGTCCTCCAGTTTCCAGATGTGCAGAAAACGGTTCGGAAAATCGTCAGGCAGCAGACCCAGTCCCGGCATGATGCTGGTCCAGGCCCAGCCCTCGTGTTCGTAGGATTCGATTTCGATCACCAGACGGTCGCCCGGCTCCGCCCCCTGAATGCCCACCGGACCGGTGAGGGCATGAATGCGGAGGGGATCAAGCTGTGCGAATTCCTCCAGTGACATGCCCGGCCACACCTGCCCGTCACTCGCGTCCTTCATCTGCAACGTGACCCGATCCCCCGGCTCCACCCAAAGACGGGGCGGGACGTCGCGGTTCCAGCGATTGATGATGCGGCTGTTGTCCAGAAAATGATCCATGAACTCAATATGTTGCAATTCAGTGTGATATCCAACTGAATCCGTGAGATATTTTCAAAAATGCACAAGGAAACCGCTTATCTTCGCTTATCTTACGCTAATAAAAATACATATTTGGTTAATATTAGCATGAGGAATTGAGGACTGAATGTCAGACCTCAAATTCTTGGACATTTTGACGTGGGTTGATCGCAAGTCCAAATGCGTCACAAGAATGAACCCCAGACAAAGTTTACAGGATATCGGAATGGCC
>JAFIGC010000018.1 GCA_020831635.1 Verrucomicrobiota bacterium
GCCTTGGGCGTCGGGGAGGGTGAAATCGGGGGCTTGCGTTCCTTCCTGAATCGACATAAGATGTTACTCCTGTAATTTGTTTTGGGGTGAAGCCCAAAGGTACTTGAAAACAAGGTTTGCGCAAGTCATGAAATCATCTCCTTCCGCCACATGTTTTGGCATCGTCTATTTGATTGCGGTCAGCTTGGTCACCGGGCTGATGTCCCGCGGGCTTTCTTCCGACCCCTTGCCGTGGGACCATGCTTGGAGCGAGGGACTTCGGGAGGAGGTTTTGGCGGCGGGTTTCGAGGTGGTGGACACCTCGGAAATGCGGCGACTGGTGGAGGAGGGCCGGCATCTGATCCTCGACGCCCGTTCCATGCAGGAATACGATATGGGGCAAATCCCGGGCGCCATGCCTCTGCCCATCGGGGATTTTGAAGACCACTTTTTGGGGATCGCCCCCATTCTCAGCCCTGATTCGCCGCTGATCGCCTATTGTTCCAGCGCGGAATGCGATCAGGCCCTGATTTTGGCCGAACGCTTGCGCGAAGCGGGGTATCCGAATGTGAAAATTTACCTGGACGGCTGGAAGGCTTGGAACGCGGAGGTCGGACCATGAATACCAAAATTTTGCGGGGACTGATCTGGACGGCGCGCGTTTTCGTGGCCGGTGTCTTTTTGTACGCGGCTTGGGGGAAAATCCTCGATCCCCGGGGATTCGGGCGCGATATCCACAATTATCAAATGGTCTCCGACGGTTGGGTGACCCTTACGGCGCTGTTTTTGCCTTGGCTCGAACTCTGGTGCGCGGTCGCGCTCTTGGCGGTTTCTCCCTTCCGCCGTTCCGCCTGGTGGCTGATCACCGGGATGATGGTGGTGTTCACGTACGCGAAAATTTCCGCCCTACAGCGGGGGCTGGACATCTCCTGCGGATGCACGGGCAGTGATGACCCGATGACGTGGATGGGCGTGGCCGAAAATCTGGTCCTGCTCGTCCCTTGCGTCTTTGCGTTGGTCTGTGATCATCGCTGGCCGACGCGTTGACAAGGTCTTCCGAGCGTCGGAAGACGGAAATTTTCGGCTTCCGACGCTCGGAAGAGTGGAATCAGATTCGCAGAAGTTCACACTTCCGTTCTGGTCAAATCGCCGAACCCGTGGTAAACATCAGCCATGGCTAAAGACAATGTCGATCTCATCTGTGATATCAGCGAACTGGCGGGACTGTTTGAACGCAGTCACAGCCTCTCGGACTTCCTGCAATCGGCCGTCAGCATCGTGGCATACCACATGCGGGCGGCGGTTTGCAGCATCTATTTGTATGATGAAGAAGAGGAAACGCTGACGTTGGCGGCGACCCAGGGCCTGAAACCGGAGGCGGTGGGCAATGTGAGTCTGAAGCTGGGGGAGGGCATTGTGGGCGCGGCCATGCGGGATTTGAAACCCATCTGCGAGGGGCATGGGTCCAACAACCCTCATTTCAAGCGCATCGATGGAATTTTCGAGGAACATTACGAGGCGTTTTTGGCCGTGCCCATCATGTTGCGCGGCGCCATGCGGGTGGGGGTGTTGGTGACTCAGGACCCGCAACCCAATTATTTTCACCAGAATGATGTGAAGGCTTTGCGCGCCATCGCCTCGCAGTTGGCGGTGGTCATCGAAAACGCCAAGCTTTTGATGAGTTTGCACGAAGCGCGTCAGCAGAAAACCGAGCCGCCCGCCGAAGTCACGCCCGCCTTGGCCGGGGTCAGTTTCCTGAAAGGCACCACCGCCTCCAGCGGAGTGGTCCAAGGGACGGCGGTGGTGATTGACGGGCATGGATATGATGTGCTCACGGTGGCGGCGGATGAGGATGAAACCTCTTATACTTTGGAAGATTTCACCCTTGCCCTCCAAGAATCCGAAGAACAGCTCACGGCCTTGCAAAAACACATGGAGGAACGTCTGGGGGACGTGGCTTCGTTGATTTTCAACGCCCACTTGCTGATTCTGAAGGACATGGGGTTCAGCGGCGCCATGAAAAAACTGATCGATCAGGGGATTCCCGCCGATCGGGCCATCAGCAGCGTGGTGAACGATTACATCAACCTGTTTTCCAAAAGCAGCAATCCCCGGCTGCGGGAAAAAGTGCTGGACGTGAAGGATTTGGGCCACCGCCTGCTGCGGAATTTGCAGAGACACGGCGAGGATCACGGGGACTACGAGGGGCAAATTCTCATCGCCAAGGAGTTGTTGCCTTCGGACGTGTTGAAATTCGCGGCCCAAAAGGTCGAGGGCATCATCATCGTTCAGGGAAGCGTCACCTCGCACATCAGCATTCTGGCCCGTTCGCTGCGGGTGCCCATGGTTTTCGTGGAAAAACCGGACATTCTGGAAATTCCCGAGGGGACGCTGATCCTGATCGATGCGAACCAAGGGACGGTGTTCTTGGATCCCTCTGAAAAGGTTCTGGCGCAATATGAAGCCCTCATCAAACCCGAGGAAGTGCCGCCGGAGGTGGTTCAGCCGGAGACGTTCACCCGGGACGGCACGAAAATCACCCTTCACTGCAATGTGAATTTGCTCAGCGACATGGAATATGCCCGGCAGAATCTGGCCGAGGGCGTGGGACTGTATCGCAGTGAATTTCCGTTCATCGTGCGGGATGAGTTTCCCAGCGAGGAAGCCCAGCGGTTGATTTACGAAAAGATTTTCGCGGGCCTGCCCGGCAGGGAGGTGACCCTGCGGACCTTGGACGTGGGCGGCGACAAGAAATTGCCTTATCACCAGCATTTGGAGGAGGCCAACCCGTTTCTGGGCTTGCGCGCCATCCGCTTTTCCCTGAAAAACCCCGGGATTTTCAAACAACAATTGCGGGCCATGCTCCGGGCCGGACACAACAAGGGGTTGCGCATCATGTTTCCGTTTATCTCTTCGGTGGATGATTTTCTCGCCGCCCGGGACATGCTGGAGGAATGCAAACGCGAGTTGGAGCTGGAGGGGGTGCCCTATAACCCGAATCCGGACATCGGGCCCATGGTGGAATTGCCCGCCGCCGTGGAAATCATCGATGAACTCGCCCGCGAATCGGATTTCCTGTCCATCGGCACCAATGATCTCATCCAGTATTTGCTGGCGGTGGACCGGACCAACGAGTCGGTGAGCAGCCTCTACGTTTGCCACCATCCGGCGGTCTTGCGGTCCGTGTACCGCATCGTGAATTCGGCGATTAACAATGACGTGGATGTGTGTGTCTGCGGCGACATGGCGTTGAATACCGAGATGTTGAAATTTCTCATTGGCATCGGCGTCCGCAAGATCAGCATCGACGCCCAGCACATTCCCCGGATTCAAAAATTCATCAGCGGTTTGCATACGGAAGAAGCCCGCCGCCACGCCCGGAAATTGCTTCGGTATGGCACCCTGCGGGAAGTGAACCGTTTTCTCGCCGAAGAAGAGGCGTAGGCGGCTTTCATGGGTATCCGTATGGCTCCCTGTTATTTCGGAAAGGTCTTTTTGCGAACGTCGCTTCTGTGTGCGCTGGCCTTTGTTTCTCTTTTGTCCCATGGGGGACAGGTGCTGGTGGTGGATGGCGCCCCGGTGGTGGAGGTGGTGATCCACAATTGGGTGTTGCCGGACGCGACCCGCAATGACCCCATGTCCCGCGCGAATTTGGCGGTGGTGCGGGCTTTTCGGGAGGCGTATCCGGAGATCGTCCGCGAACGCTATGCGGAAAAATACCGCGCCGATCCGGAAACCTACGGGGACTACGACTGGGATCGTGTCCGGGTGCGTCCGCGAAAATTCACCGGCATTCGCGTGGAGGGCGTGGAATCGGATTTGCTGGCCATCGCCGGCGGCGTGGCCCCGGATGTGGTGTATCTGAATTTCCGCCGATCCGACACCTATATTCGCCAGGGGTTCCTCGCGCCGTTGGATGCGTATCTGGCCGAAATGTCGGAGGAGGAACTGTCCGACCGGGTGCATCCGAAAGTTTGGCCGGTCATTCGCCGTCCCGGTCCGGAAGGGGAAACCCACACCTGGGCCCTTCCGTATGGCGGTCTTTTGGGGAAAGGGTTGCTGTATCGCAAGGACCGCTTTGACGAGGCCGGACTGTCCTACCCCGACGAAACCTGGACCTGGGAAGATTTGCACCACGCCGTGCGGGTGCTGAGTGATCCGGCCACGGGCAAATACGGCATTCGTTTTGCCCGAGGCAATCACGAAAGCTATCAGTTCACCTCGTTCCTCTGGTCCGCCGGCGCCGAATTCATGACCCAAGACCCGGAAAGCGGGGAATGGACCATTGACTACGATTCCCGCGAGGCGGCGGTGGCTCTGGACTACTACACCCGTTTGGTCACAGAACCTTGGGTAGACGAACGCGGGGTCACGAGACGGGGTTACGCCTTTCGGGACACCGATGGGGCCTGGGCCAAATGGCAACAAGGGGACATCGCCATCACCCAGGGTTACATCGACGAGGACATGTTTGATGTGATCAATCCCGAATTGACCGGTCTGGCCCCGATTCCCCTGGGGCCGGACGGCATGCGTGCCAGCGAGATCAACAGCCGCATGTTGGGACTGTTTCGGGACATTGAAGATCCGGTGGTCCGGGACGCGGCCTGGGAATTCATTCGTTTTTTCGATTCCGATGTCGCCAGTGAAATTCGAACCCGCATTCTCGTGGAGTCCGGCTTGGCCGCGTTTGTCAATCCAAGCCAATTGGAACGCCACGGGTATGGAGCCCTGTTGCGACTGACGCCGCCGGGTTGGATGGATGTTTTTGCGCTGGCGGTGGAAAACGGAAAGCCGGAACCCTATGGTCCCCACAGCAACATTGCCTATGATTTGCTGAGCATACCGCTGCAACGCGCCCAGCAAGCCGCCATCGCCGGCGACCTGCCGGAAGACCGGGAGGCGCGTCTGGATGTGTTGCAGGCCCTGTTGTCCGAAGCCGCCGACCATGCGCGACGCGACATGCTCGGCATTACCCCGCCGGAAGAGTTGCGCTTTCGGAACCGGGTGTCTCTGCTAGTGCTGGTGTGTCTGGCGCTGGGCTATATGTGGGTGATTCGCCGGATTGTGCGCACCTATGCGCGCGCGGCCACGGAAACCGGAGAAGTGGGCAAGCGCCACAATAAAATTTGGGTGGCTCTTTTGATGTTCCCGGCTTTGGCCACGGTGGCGGTTTGGCAGTACGTGCCGCTCGCGCGGGGTTCGATGATGGCTTTTCAGGACTACCGTCTGTTGGATCCGTCCCCCTGGGTCGGCCTCCGCAATTTTGGCGAGGTGCTGTTTGACGCCCGCTGGTGGTTTTCGGTATGGACCGCGTTTCGCTATACGGCCTGGGTGTTGGGGCTCACCTTTTTGCCGCCCTTGTTGCTGGCCATCCTGCTTCAGGAGATCCCCAAAGCCCGCCTCTTTTTCCGCACCATCTATTACCTGCCCGCCGTGGTCAATGGGTTGGTCATGATTCTGATGTGGAAAAACTTTTACGAAGAAAGTGAAAACGGTTTGCTTAACGCGGTGCTCATGCGCGTTCCCGCCGAGGTCTATTTGTGGATGGCGGCATTGTTTGGCGGACTCTGTCTGGCCTTGGCCCGGCGTTTATGGCGGCAAGACAGTCTGGTGTATGCCACCGTGATGGTGGGGGTGGCCGTAGGATTTTTTTATACGGGATGGGCCTTGGTCGCGCCGATTTTCGAGCAGGCGGGGACGGTGGATCTCAGTGCCACGCTGAGAGAACCCATCCGTTGGCTCAGCAACCCGGAAACGGCCATGCTGGCCTGCGTCTTGCCCCTGGCTTGGGCGGGCATGGGACCGGGCTGTTTGATTTATTTGGCCGCGCTCAAAGGCATCGACGAGGAATCCTATGAAGCCGCGGAAATCGATGGCGCCGGGTTTCTGGACAAAATCCTGTTTGTGGTCGTGCCCCGCCTGAAACCCCTGCTGATGATCAATTTCATTGGCGTGTTTATTGCCGCTTTTTTTCAGGCCGAAGCCAACATTCTCGCCATGACCGGCGGGGGCGCGAATACCGAAGTGGCCGGGTTGCACATTTTTTATCAGGCTTTTATCCATTTGCGATTCGGCCCCGCCACGGCCATGGCCTGGTTGTTGGGCGCTTTGCTGATCGCGTTCACGCTCTGGCAATTGCGCATGCTCGCCCATCTTGAATTCCGAACCACGGGGGACAAATAAGATGGGCCTCATTCCCAAAACCGGACGCCGTTCCTGGAAAGTGCGCCTTTTGCATGGGTCCATGTTCCTGATATTAACCTTGGGAGCGGTCAGTATGTTGGCTCCTTTTGTACTCATGCTTTCGGGGGCGACGCGCACGGGCGTGGACAAACACGAATTCAGTATGATTCCCCGGTTTTTGTGGGAGGATAACGCGCTCTACCGCAAGCATGTCGAGGCGCTGCACAATGAATCGGCGGCAACATTGCGCGCGGCATGGCGCACGGACCTTCCGGACTTCAGCGGAATCGAGTTGTTGCCCTCGGTGGATACGGAGGAGGTCGCGCGGTGGGAAGCGCATCTTGCGGACTGGCCCATCGCCGTGCTTCCCGGGTATGCGGCCACCCCCGAAAGCCGTTCGCGTCCGCTGAATGTGCGGGGCTTTGCCCGATATTTGAAATCGGAAATTTCCAGGGACATCGAACGGGTCAATGAGGTGTTGGAAACCGATTTCGCGGATTGGAATGCTTTTTTGGTGATTCCGCCGGACACCCGTTCGCGCCTGAACCTGACTACGGATACGCCCTGGTGGCAGGCTTGGGGACATTATGTCCACGAAGTGGCTCCGGAGTGGACGCTGGGGACGCATGATCTCACCGGCTTTTTCCATGAACGGGTTTGGGTGCCCCGCCATGGACGCGGGGTCCCCCCCCCTTTGCTCAGCGCCACGATACCCGAAGCGGAACGGGAGGCGGAAGCTTGGCTCCTGTTTGTGCGGGAGGTGGTGCATCCCGACTTTCTCCGGATTTCCGATTCCGCCTTGGGCGACTGGCAACGGTTTTTGCAGGCGCGATATGTGAATCTGCAAACCCTGTGGCGGGCCACGGGCACCGAGGTGGACGCTTGGGAGGACCTGGCGTTGCCGGCACGTTGGCGGGAGGCGGACCCATTTCAAGCGGATTGGGAAGCCTTTTTGCAGGGATGGAAGGATCCGGATGAGGTGCTGCACCGGGCCGCCGCGGAACATTTGACCCTGGACAGTGCCGATTTGAGCTGGCAACGGGAACATGGCACGCCGCCTCCCATTCGCGAGGCCGGACAACTGAAATTCGAACGGCATCTCCCGGAAATCCGTCGCGCTTTTCTCACCCAACATTTTTCCGCCGTTTGGGAAATTCTCATTGTGGATGGGCGCGGCTTGGGCAACACCGTCTTCTATTGCGCCATGGCCGTGTTGCTGGCGTTGATCGTGAATCCGCTTGCGGCCTATGCGCTGAGTCGATTCCGTCCACCCAATGCATATGCGCTGTTGTTGTTTTTGCTGTTGACCATGGCCTTCCCGCCCATGGTCACGCAGATTCCGGTATTTCTCATGCTTCGAGATTTCGGGTTGCTGAATACCTTCTGGGCATTGCTGTTGCCGGGGATGGCCCATGGATATTCCATTTTCCTGCTCAAGGGCTTTTTCGATTCCCTGCCCCGCGACCTGTATGAAAGCGCAGCCCTCGATGGCGCCGGGGAAATCCGCATGTTCTGGATGATCACCTTCAGCTTGTCCAAACCGATTCTCGCGGTCATTGCCCTCAGCGCTTTTGTGAGCGCCTACACCAATTTCATGTTCGCGCTTTTGATCTGTCAGGATGAAAGCATGTGGACCCTGATGGTCTGGCTCTACCAACTGCAACAAAGCTATGGTCCCGGAGTCATGAATGCCGCTTTTGTCATTGCGGCCCTGCCGACTTTGTTGGTGTTTCTGCTCGCGCAGAACCAGATCATGCGCGGGATCGTGATTCCGGTTGAAAAATAAAATAATCCCTTGCAGCCCATGAGATTGTGCGGATTCACAGCAAAGTTCTCACGGATTCAGGATAAAAAAGCGGACGGGAAAGTTTGCACTTTCCCGCCCGCGATTCGCCATTTCGAAAAACGGCATGATCCATGGAATGGATCTGAAGACTTAGTGATCGTCGACCATGTCTTCGAGTTCATCCGCGGCATCTTCAGCGGCGTCTGCGGCGTCCTCATAGGCTTCTTCCGCGGCGTCAGCAGCGTCCTGCGCGGCTTGCTCCACCTCTTCTTGGGTGGGGACTTCAATTTCTTCTTCTTGCTGGCTGCCACAGGCACCCATGAGCATCAGAAAAGGAATCAACAATATGGTAAGGAACTTCATTCTATCTCCAAGTTATGTGTTTCAAACAGGTTGAAAATTCAACCAATTGTTTTCGTTATGGGAAGGATTGGTGATTTTCAAGGCTTTATCTCAATTTATAGTCATCAAAACAACTCGGTTTGGATGGGTCCCGCGGGCGGAAGCGTCACGGGAAGCACCAAATCGGGGCCTTCTGCGGTGGCGCGGTTGACCGCCGGGGAAACGGGGTGGACGGTGAAACCGTCCGCGGCCACCGGTTCCAACATGCGCGATAACAGGCTCAAATCGTTCTCCTCTGACTTCAACCAAGCGGAATGGTCCTCCTCCCGAAGAATCGCGGGCATGCGCGGATGAATACGACGGGTCAAGGCGTTGGGGCGGGTGGTAATGACGGTGCAACTGAGAATCATGCCGCCCGATTTGTCGTGCCACTCGTCCCAAAGGCCCGCGAACGCGAAACAGCGTCCATCGCTTCGATGGAAATACATGGGTTGTTTCTTTTTGTTGGGTGCGGTTTGCCATTCGTACCAGCCATCGGCGGGGATCAGACATCTTTTCCGTCGAAACGCCTGCTTGAAGGAGGGTTTTTCCAAGAGGGTTTCGGCACGGGCGTTGATGAGTTTTGCGCCGATGGAAGGGTCGCGGGCCCAATGTGGGATCAGTCCCCATGAAAAAATTTCCATGCGGGGCGCGGGATCGGCCATCCACGCGCAGACGGCTTGCGTGGGGGCGATGTTGTAACGGGGCGCCAGTCGGGCGGGCGCGGGGAGTTCGGGAAAATCCTCGCGAATCTGCTTGGGAGTTTTGGCCAGGGTAAATCGTCCGCACATGGTCATGGACGTAACAATTTTTTGGCGGCTTGCAAGCTTCCGTGCACCCGAGGGCACTCCCGTCTTGCACTGCGCCGAATTTTGGTTATTTTCAGACACATGAAGAAAATATCATATATCGTTACCGGCGCCGCCGGTTTTATCGGCTCCAATCTGGTGAAGGAACTCAACCGTCGCGGCGAAACCGACCTTCTGCTGGTGGATGACTTGGGCGAAGGGGAAAAATGGCGGAATTTGGTGGGGTTGGCTTACGAAGATATTATCGATCCGGATAATTTTATGTTGGCCTTGACCGAGGGCTATGAACTGGAAGGCTTGCGGGCGGTCATCCATTTGGGCGCTTGCAGCTCCACCACGGAAACCGATGCCGACTTCCTTCTCAATAACAATTACCATTATACCCGCAATCTTTGTGACTGGTGCCTCAAGCGAGATGTGCGGTTTGTCTATGCCTCCAGCGCCGCGACCTATGGAGACGGTGAACTGGGATATTCCGATGCGGACGAACGCACCCCCGGCTTCAAACCCTTGAACATGTATGGGTACTCCAAGCACATGTTTGATCTCTGGGCGTTGCGCAATGGTAACCTCGGAAAGATTGCCGGCCTCAAATATTTTAATGTGTACGGTCCCAACGAGCAACACAAGGGCGACATGCGCTCCGTGGTGCACAAGGCGACCGAGCAAATCCTCGCGGAGGGCAAGGTCAAGCTGTTCAAGAGCCACCGGACGGATTACAAGGACGGCCAGCAGTTGCGCGATTTCGTGTATGTGAAGGATGCCGTGGACGTTACCCTTTGGTTGGCCCGTCAAAACGCGCCCTCCGGTTTGTTTAATTGCGGGACCGGGGATGCCAGAAGTTGGCTCGATTTGGTCAACGCCGTTTTTGCGGCCATGGAAAAATTGCCCCGGATTGAATTCATCGACATGCCCGATCATTTACAACCCAAGTATCAGTATTATACCAAAGCGGATATGACGAAATTGCGGGCGGCCGGGTACACGAATCCGTTTACGCCTTTGGAAGACGGCGTCAGGGAAACGGTCGCCACCCTGCGGGGTTAGTTTTTATTCGCCCAGCGGTTCGTTCACGTGGTGAAGAAATACGAACGCGCTCACGATGCTCGCCAAGGCCGAGTGGCCCACGATTTCCACCGCTTGTTTGACGGGCAAAATGAGTGCGCTCATCACTAACTCCATGTTAATGAGGACGCATAAACCCCAAAAAAACAGACCGGTGATGGAAACCATTCTGCCCCTGAATTGAGAATGGGCGCGAACTTCCCGGAAAAAAAGGATGGCGCACCCGGCCAGGGCCGTGCCTGCAAAATAGCTCATGTCGCCGAATCCCGGGAGTGGCGCGCTAAGCAGCGTGTTGTAAACACCGTGGAGAAGAATGGCGGAGGCAATCACGGTGAGGCTGTCTTGAAGCCAGCGGGCCGGGGATCTGACCATGCGGGTCAGGGCCAACGCGCAGGCGCCCGTCAGCGTGGCGTGCAAAAAATTCGCGCTCACAAAGCGTCCCACTGTAATGCCCCCGGTCAGGATTTGATCGAAATAATTGATGTTTTCCTCGATGGCGAAGCCTAGACCCACCATAGCCCCGAGCAAGAGCGCATCCAGATCAGTTCCTTTTTTGAGCACCCAAGGGAGCAAAGGAACAAACAGCAACAACTTGCAGAGTTCCTCCCGAACCCCTACTGACAGCGTAAAATACAGAAATTGGGAAAAGAAATCCGTGCCCGGTTCAATGGGGAGATGCAAACGCATCCACATGTCGCTCCATAGCGTGGGCCAAGTGGACATCCAGCCCAAAGCCAGGGCGAGGATGGACAAGCCCAAAAGGCGACGCAATTCTCCGGGAGGGAGAATGTGCAGAAAAATAATGACCCAAACCGAACCGCTGAGCAACGTGAGAAAAAGAAGGGAAGGGCGGAGTCCCGCATATTCCGCGATCCAGAAATGTTCGAAAACCTGCCGCCAGTCTCCGCGTCGAAGGCCCACCCGCATCAAAAAAGAGCCCCGCATTTCCTGACGGTAAGTGGGATCGTTCTGAAGCGCGTCGATCTGATCGTCAAGATCGCCGCGAAAAAGCGCATCCAGGTGAGCGTACCGTGCGCGCGAATCCGGATGGGCCTGGTTTTCGTGTTTGAAAAACATGCCCGCTTCGGAATAATTCCCGCGTCGCATATGGTATACACCCAGCAGGTATTGGATTCCCTTGTCCGGTGCATCCAGATCCGCCATCGTATTCAAGAGAGGAAGGACTCCATCGGCGCCATCGGACAAAAGCATCAAGCCCAAACGAGCCGGAGTCGTTTCCGGCGTAAACTCGGCGGATTCAAAAATCTCAAGGGGAATGGACGGAAAAGGAGAGGCGGGCCCAGGCGAATGCAAAAAAGGCTGAAAGACGGAGATAAGATCCATTTGCCTCCCATCGGACTCATCATGGAAAGAATCCAAAATCCCGGGAGCCATCAGAAAAGAAGTCAAAGCAGCGCAGACCAGCCCCACGGAAAGCAAAACCGCACAACTCACCCCCAATCCCCGCCGGGAATAAGAAAGCCTGTGAAAAAAAGCAAAAGAAGGATGCATAAAGATGCCATACACAAAACAAACCCCGGTTCGAGCGAAAAATAAACCAATAATGCAACAGGTGAATTATTGGTTGACAGGGCGGGCGGTTTTTGGCAGGGTGGGGGTATGAAAGCTGTGATACCACATACATCGATGCCTACGGTTTGGGCAGGTGGGCCGAACCGGAAACGGGGGTTGCGGATTCTGCCGAAGCAGGGGGCTTATTTTGTGCATGTGACCAGTCGGGTGTGTCATCAGCGGTTTTTGATTGGAAAGGAGGAGAAACGGGTTTTTCTGGATTTGGTGCGGCGGTGGGCGGATTTTTCGGGGATTTCGGTGATTACGCACTGTTTGATGGATAATCATTTCCATCTGCTGCTGTGGGTGCCGGAACGGGAGGAGGTGTCGTCCGAGGAGGTGTTGCGTCGGCTGAGGCGCGTTTGGCCGGAAGAAAAAGTGGAATATTGGAAGACGTTTTACGAGCGGGGCGGCGAAAAGGTTGCCGGGGAGATGATTCGGGAAGTTACGGAGCGCATGTACGATCTGCCGGCGTTCATGCGGGTGGTGAAACAGGGGTTTTCGAGGTGGTACAATCGTCGTCACGATGTGAAGGGGAGCTTTTGGGAAGGGCGGTATCGAAGTGTGGTGGTGGAGGAGAATCCGTTGTCGGTTTTGGCGGTGGCCGCCTATATTGATCTGAATCCTTTGCGGGCAAATCTTTGCGAAGACCCGATGGACTATCGTTGGTGTGGCTATGGGGAGGCTTGCGGGGGCGGCAAACTTGCGCGCGCGGGCTTGGAGGTGTTGGTACGGCTTTCCAGGGGCTATCAACCGCCTCCGGCCATGCATGTTCGCTGGCATCAGTTGCACGAACAGATGCATTGGCGGGAAATTACCCCGGTTTTGAATGAGGAGCGTCGCCGTCGGGCCATGCCGAAAGGATGGCGGGACGTTCAGGCGGCTTATCGGGTTTGGCTGGTCTACAAGGGGCGTTCTCGCAAAGATGAGCAGCACGCGAAGGAAAAATTCAGGAAACGAAAGGGGTTTGACCCGGTTCAGGTTATCGAGGAATTCGAGCGTCAGGGGGAAGTGCCGATGGCCAAGTTGTTGCGGCAGAGGCTGCGCTTTTTCTCAAATGGGGCGGCGATCGGAGGCGAGGGCTATTTGCAGTCCTTGATGGAGGATTTCCGTTCTTGTTTTGGTCCGAAGCGTCATTCGGCGGCCCGTCCGATTCAGGGAGGCTGCTGGCCGGGGATGAAAGCCATGCGTCAAGTGTGAATGATCGGCAATTCAAACCCGACGCAGGCGCCGCCTTCGTCGCGGTTGACTGCGAACACCTGGCCGTGGTGGGCTTCGATGATGCGTTTGACGACGGCGAGGCCGAGGCCGCGGCCTTGGTTGAGGGTTTCGCCTTTGGGCACGGTGGTGAAAAAGCGGTCAAATACGCGGTCGATGTTTTCGGAAGCAAAACCGGGTCCCCGGTCCATCACACAGATGCGCGCGTGGCCTTCGACTTCCGATAGTTCCACGCAAACTTCTTCGTTTTCGTGACTGTGGCGTTCGGCGTTTTCCAAAAGGTTGACCATGACTTGCTCGATTCGACGTGGCAAAACCCTGGCCATGACTTGGTTGTCCGCGCCAATGAGGTTGATTTTGCAGTTGAATGCGGGGCGGATTCGGTCGATGATGTTTTGAATCAGGAGGCCCACTTGCATGAGTTGCATGGGTTCTCCGGGGATATCCACATCCAGGGAGGTGAGGGCGCGCAACTCTTCGACGAGGCGTGACAGGCGTTCCGACTGAAAGGCGATGTTTCCGGCGAATTTCATGCGGTCGGTTGCGGGAAGGTCCGGCCTTTCACGCATGAGTTCGGCGGCTCCCTGGATGGCCGTGAGCGGCGTTTTGAGTTCGTGCAGGGTGGTGAGGACGAAATTACGGTTATAGGCCTGCCGTTTCTCCAATTCCATTGCCATGGTGCGGAATTCGGCGGCGAGGTCCGCGATCTCATCTTTTCCCTTCATTTCAAATCCTGCGGCATCTCCGGTTTGCGCGTAGTGGGTGGCGGCATGACGCAGGCCTCGCAAGCGCAGCGTGAGCAGAATGGAAAACAAAACCGAAAGGAGCACGGAGGTTGCGGCGGCCCACCAAGTGGCCCGGGTCTGGTGGGCTTTCATGTTCATGATCGCCTTGGTGATGGGCGCGGTATGCCGAATCACCTGGGCAACGCCTTCGACCTCGCCGGTGACAGGGTCGATTTGTGGCCAGGCGGAAAAATAATACAATCGGCTACGGTCCTGGGTCAGTTGCCAGCGGGCCGCGTATCCGCCGGTTTGCAAGGCGGTTTTCACGTCGGTATTTTCACCGATTTCCAAGCCGGGGCTTTCCCCGGTATCAAAGAGCAGGGTTTGTTCGGCGTCAAAAAAGCGGATGCGGCTTTCGGTTTCCAGGGCATGCGCGGTCAGGATGGTTTCGCGGTCGGCGGCCACCATATCCGCTTGAAAGACACTGGCGGTTAATTTCGCGCTGTGGACCATGGAATTTTCGAGGGCTTCCTTGGTGAAGTGATGAAAGAAAGCGAGGGCATAGCGGTTGATGAGGATCATGGGCAAAACCGCGACCGCGAGCACGGTGAGGATGATGCGTATTCTAAATTTCATGAGGATTCGCCGGAAAAACGGTATCCCAGACCGTAGATGGTTTTGATGGGGTTCAGGTCGGGTCGGATTTCCCTGACCTTTTTGCGCAGGCGCCAAACGGTGGTGTCCACGGCATTGTCGAAGACCTCTTCGTCCCCGGCATACATTTTCGCGATGAGTTGATCTCTGGTGAAGACCTGGGTGGGGTGGCGCATGAGGGCTTCCATGAGTGAAAATTCATGTTTGGCCAGATCAATGTGGGTTTTCGCGATACAGAGGCGGAATCCGGCGGGGTCGAGTCGGAGCGGGCCTTGGACGATGTCCTGTTCCCGAGGGGGGGCGCCCAAGGTGCGGCGCAGCACCGCTTGAACGCGGGCCACGAGTTCCCGGTTGTTAAAAGGTTTGCAGACATAATCATCCGCGCCCGCCTCCATGCCCCGTACGCGGTCGTCCTCTTCCCCCTGGGCGGTGAGGATCACGATGGCCTGGGCAGGATGCCGCGCGCGGACCTGTTTCATGAAAGGCAGTCCCGGAATTCCGGGAAGATGCAGGTCGAGCAGAATCAGGTCGGGCTTTTGTTGTCGCACCATGGACAGCGCGGTGGTTCCGTCTTCGGCTCGGCGGACTTGCCAGCCTTTTTCCTGCAATAGGAATGCCAACACGTCGGCGATATGGCGTTCATCTTCCACGATGAGAATTTCGGCCATCAAAGCGTTGTTCATGTTCCCCCCAATTCCGAGAGAATTCGTTCAAGCAACTCCTTAAGTTCGGTATCGATCCCCGTGGTTTCCCTCAATTTTTGATGACGGGTGAACCAGCGAAGCAAGAGGTCCCGTTTTTCTTTGCTCCAATGGGTGACGAAACCTTCGCTTTGGCGGATGGCGGCTTGAAAAGCCTCGTGGTCCCGTCGTCCGTGCGCCCAATTCATGAGGCGGGAGAGATAGAGCAGGGAGCGGTCCACGAGCACGGAAACAAGTTGGAAATCCTGACTGGGACCGACTTGAAGGGTTTCCGAGGCGAAGGTGCGTCCGCCGGGGAGGGGGAGGCGTTTGGCACCGAGGTTGGGTCCCCCTTTCCATCCGCCCATGGCACCGAGGGCGGCCCCACCGGCGGCGAGGATGCCGAAAGTGAGGCCGCCGGCGGCCAAATCCGCGCCCGCGCCGAGGATGCCGCCGGTGACGGCGCCGATGGTGGTCAATTGCCGCCGGGAAAAACCGAGCAAACGCCAAACGTGTTCCGCAAACAGGTCGCCGCCCACCAGTGGAGAAAGGTCCTCTCCCCCGGGGAGGGTTTGGTGGTGGAACAGGGCACGCCAACTTTTGCGGGCGCGTTGTTCCATTTTTCGCAGGTCCTTGCGATAGCCTTCCATGGCGGCTTCCTTTTGCTGGTCCATGGGATCGTTGGCGTTCATGCGATGGTGATGCACATGGTGGATGGCGTCGCGGAGGAGTTCGAGGAGGACGAGGGTACTTTCGGAAATTCGGCGTTGCCAGTCCGCTTGCAGGGCTTCGATGACCTCGGAAAGCGGCGCTTCCCACGCCTGATTGAGGACCTTGAGGGCTTCCAAGAGATGAATGCGTTCGGAAAAAGTGGCGTGGTGGGCGTTGAAATCCCGGACGATGTTAAAGCGGCGTCCCACGGCGTCTTTCCAGACCTCGTGATAGGACGAGCCCTCCCGTTTGCAGTTTAACAGGGCCATGCGTGGACGTCCGGTGAGGCGTAGGATTTCCATTTCCTGCCGGTCCACCTCGCGAAGCGGGCGCGAGGCGTCGACGACATAGAGGATGCCCGCTTGATCGGACAGGGGACGGAGCAGTTCCATGTCGTGATGAAAACGCTCCTGGCCTTGGTGGGCTTTGAGGAAATCGGAGACGATTTCGGCTTCCGGTCCCTGGTGGGATTGGAACCAGTCCAAGACGGCGGCGGGGTTTTGAAAGCCGGGGGTGTCGATGAGTTTGAACCTTGGGGTTCCCTGAAGGGTCACGGAATAGGTGCGGCACTGCCGGGTTTCTCCGGGCGTGCGGCTAATGGAAACGGTCTCGTCCTCGGCAAGCGTGGAAACCACGGAGGACTTGCCCTCGTTGGGATGACCCAGTATGGCGAATGCGGGAATGTTCACAACATGGTTGTAGCGGATTCGTCGTGGCTGTCAATCGTAGCGGTCAAGCACCCAAAAAAAATCCCCCGGCGAACCGGGGGATTTCAGGTGGGGATTCGCGTGTGTTATTCCGAGGGAGGCATGATCACGGCGTCGATGACATGGATCACGCCGTTGGAGGTCATGATGTCGGCTGTCACCACGGTGGCTTGGTTGATTTTGACGGAACCCTCTTCCACGGAAATTTTGATTTCCGAGCCTTGCAGGGTTTCGGCGGAATCAAGTTCGACCACATCCGCGGCGGTTACTTTCCCGGCCACGACGTGGTAGGTGAGGATGGCCACGAGTTGTTCTTTGTTTTCCGGTTTGAGGAGGTTCTCCACGGTGCCTTCGGGCAGGGCGGCAAAAGCAGCGTCCGTCGGGGCGAAGACGGTCAGAGGGCCTTCCCCTTTGAGGGCATCCACCAAGTCGGCGGCTTGTACGGCCGCGACCAAAGTTTCAAAGGTCCCCGCGGCCACCGCAGTGTCCACAATGTCCGCTTTGGCTTCGTGTTCGTGATCCCCGTGGTTTGCCGCAAAAGCAAATCCGGCGAGGGTGAGGGCGGACAACAATAACTTCATTTTTTTCTTCATACTTGCAATACTCCGTTGAGTGTTTGGGTTTATAATGACTACAACCACTAAACGCGTCTGTATGAAGATGCTTACAAAGTTTCCGTTTTTTGGCCGACCCAGACCCAAGCATGCAGATGCGGGTCGTTGAGTTCGGCGAGGGCGTTGCGCCATACGCGCACGTCTTCGGGTTCCGGGGGATCGAAGAGTTCTTCGGGGTTTGGAAAGCCGACAAAGCAGAGGATGAGGTCGGTGTCGGCGCCCAATTCGGCGCGCTGTTGTCGGAGTTCGGCCAGGGTTTCGCGCAAGGGGGGCTGCCAAACTTCGCAGACGCGGATGATGCCTCCCGGCGGGGGCGGACGAAGGTCGTCGCCGGGAAGTTCCACGGTGACGCCGAGTTTGGCGGTCAACCGTTCCGCGACTTCCGGGACGTTTGCCGCGATTTCGACCGGGATTTGCAAGCGGACGGAGCCTTTCGGCTTGGGAAGAAAGGGCAGTCCGGCGGTTTCGTGGGGTGGCAGGGCTTCGTCCGCGGCGGCGTTGCTTTGGAAATCCAGCGGGGAACGGGTGAGCCGCATGTGAAGGCGTTCGCAGGAGGGATCTTCAAAGCGCAGACCGCGCAGTTGAAGTCGCAGGCGGCATTCGCCGGCCAAAGCGAGGAAAAGGCGGGGAAGCAAACCATAGAAAAGGACGCACATCATCAGAAAGGGCCACCAGGCCGCGGCGGCATCGGTTTCCACATGGCGGAGGCCTTCCTTCAGGACGATTCGGCTCCCTTCGATTTGTTCCGGGGTGGGGGCGAAGGCATTTCCCCAAGGCGCGGCCAACAGGGACGTGAGGCGATGCACCTGTTCGCCGCCGATTCGCAAAGTGGTGGCCCATCCGAAAGCGAGGTCCGTGGTCAGCCCCTTGGCGGCGGTGGCCAGAAGCACGCCGAGGTTGAATCCTGCGCCCGCGGTTTGCATGGAGGCAAAGGCGCGGGTGCTCCACAGGGGCAAGGCGCGTGACTGTTCGACGGGACCTGTCAAATGAAAGAGCAGGGCGCGGTAGGGTCCGCAAAGGGTACGGCGCAGCAAGAGTCCGGAAACGCCCAAGACCACCAGCAAGAACAACTGACCGAACACCAGCGTTCCCAAGTAGGCGGTGACATTGATCAGGCGCCGTCCATCGTACAAAAGCAAGGCCTGCGCGGCGGCGGCGCCGGCGATGAAAAAGAAGGCAAAAGCCGCAAGGCGCAACCAGCGTTCCGTGCGCACGGCTTTGCGGGCGAGGTTGGCGGGAGAGGGGTCCACCTTTCGAACCGCTTCCAGCCAGCGGCGAAACAACACTGGACGGGGCAAACGTGGCGCGTCCGGCACCGTGTCGGGGGTGGCCGATGCGGGGGGGAGTTCGCTTCGGAGGCGGATATCCAATTCCGTGAGTTCTTGAATGGACCATTTTTCGGACATATGCGTTTTATAGCGCATTCCCCGGAAAAAGAACAGCGTTTCAGATTGCGAAGTTCGGTCCAGAGCCTTAGAGTATGGGGGTCAATCACTTTTCACCCACAACCCATCCAAAATTTCCATGCAATATCTGAGCACCCGGGGACAAACCGATTCCATGACTTTCACCGATGCCGGGCTGACCGGTTTGGCGCCGGACGGCGGGTTGCTGATTCCCGCTTCCATTCCGGATGTATCGGATCAATTGGCTGACTGGGCGGATTTGCCCTATGACGAACTCGCGTTTGAGGTTTTCAAACGATTCACGGACATCTCCGAAGCGTCTTTGCAGGAACTGGTGGACAGGGCCTACGCGACTTTTCATCATCCGCAAATTGCCCCGAGCGTGAAAGTGGGGGATCGATACGTGTTGGAGCTTTTCCACGGACCGACCTTGGCCTTCAAGGACATGGCCATGCAATTTTTGGCGCAGTTTTTTGAATATACCCTTGAGAAGCGGGACCGCCATTTGAACATTCTCGGCAGCACCAGCGGCGACACCGGTTCCGCCGCCATCCACGGCGTCCGCGGCAAATCCCGCATCAACATTTTCATGATGCACCCCGATGGCCGCACCAGTCCGTTGCAGGCCCTGCAAATGACCTCGGTGCTGGATGACAACGTCTACAACCTCGCCATTGACGGCACGTTCGACGATTGCCAGCGCATCATGAAAACGCTGTTTGCGGACGGAGAATTCAAAGCAGAATTCCAACTTGGGGCCGTGAACTCGGTCAATTGGGTGCGCGTCATGGCCCAAATCGTGTATTATCTTTACGCCGGCATGCGGGTCATGCGGGAGGAGGGATCGGATTCGGTGCAGTTCAGCGTACCCACCGGAAATTTCGGAAACATTTTGGCCGGGTACTACGCGTCCCAAATGGGGCTTCCGGTGAAAAAACTGATCCTGGCCACCAACGAAAACGATATTCTCACCCGTTTTTTCCAAAGCGGAATTTACGAGAGCGGCAAAGTGTCCCACACCATCAGCCCCTCCATGGACATCCAAGTGGCGAGCAATTTCGAGCGCTATCTGCACGTTTTGCTGGATGGCGATTGCGCGGCCGTGCGCGCGGCCATGGAAACGTTCCGCGCCACCGGCAAATTGGATTTGTCGGCGCGGCGCGCGCATCCCGCCTTTCAGTTGTTCGCCTCGGAACGGGTGGACACCGCTCGCACCGTGGCCACCATTCAAGCCGTGCATCGGGATCACGACTACATCCTCGATCCGCATACCGCCGTGGGGGTGGCCGCCGGGGACAGCCTCCGCGCGCCCGGCGTGCCCTTGATTTGCCTGGCCACGGCCCATCCCGCGAAATTCACCGCCGCCATCCGCGAAGCCATTGGCATTGCGCCCACCCATCCGATCCTCGACGCGCTGGCCGATGCCCCCACCCGATGTGACAAACTCCCCGCCGACGAAGCTTCAGTGCGCCGGTACTTGGCCGAAAAACTACAAACGGAAAATCAACCATGTTAAACATAGCGCTCTTCGGACCTCCCGGGGCCGGCAAAGGCACCCAATCGGAAGCCCTGGTCAAAGAATTCAACCTTTGTTACATCTCCACCGGCGACCTTCTGCGCAAGGAGTTGGCCGCGGATTCCAAATTGGGGCAGCAGGCAAAAGACATCATTGCCGCCGGCGGGTTGGTGTCCGACGAAATCATCGTGCAAATTCTGGAAAAAACCATCGAGGACAATCCCCACGCGAATGGCTTTTTGTTCGACGGCTTTCCCCGGACCTCCATCCAGGCCTACATTCTGGAAGGTCTGATGATCAAGCTCAACACCTCCTTGGACTGCCTGATCAACTTGGATGTTCCCGAGGAGGAATCCGTACGCCGCTTGTTGTTGCGCGGGAAAACCTCGGGACGCAGCGACGACAATGAGGTCGTGATCCGCAATCGGCTGAAGGAGTATCACGAAAAAACCCTGCCGGTACTCGATTTTTATGATGAAAAAGGCCTGCGGATCGACGTGGACGGCACCGGCGATATCGAAGAGGTGCGGGAGGAGGTCACTCGAATCGCCCGGGCCCAATACACGAAACGGCCCGTGGGCATCGTCGTGTTCGGTTATCCGGGGTCCGGGCGCGGTTCCCAGGCCGAAGCCTTGGCAAAGGAATTCGGGCTGGAGTTTTTGGCCACCGGACGCATGTTGGGCGAAGAAATGAAGGCGGGCACCGAACGCGGGAAAAAAGTCAAAGCCCTCTATGAAAGTGGTCAACTGGTGCCGGATGAAATTGTCATTCCCTTGATCGAAGAGCGGCTGGCCGCGTCCAAAGATGTGCGCGGGTTTATTTTCAAAGGGTTTCCGCGTACCTTGGTGCAGTCCTATATTCTGGATGGCCTGATGAAAAAACACGGATGCACGATTTCCCGGATTTTGGAAATCGAAGTTCCGATGCTGCAACTGTTGGAGCGGCTCGACAAACGCAGCCAGACCGAGGACTGCATGCCCTACGACACCAGCACCGAAAAAATCGTCCGCCGTTTGCGCGATCACGAAGTCAAAACCGTTCCCGTGATTGAAAAATACATGCAGCGCCACGGGGTGAAAAAAATCGACGGCACCGGCAGTTTCGAAGAAGTGTTTGAAAAATGTGCCGCCGAAGTGAGAACCCTCTTTCAAGTGGGTGGGGAGCGGAAATGAAACGCCTCCTCCTGCTTTTGGGGCTGGGATTGTGTTTGGGTCGGCTTCCGGCCCAGATCGACTTGTCCATTTTTGATGGAACCGGCGTGGAGGAAAGCGAGGAGGAAACCCCGGACGCGGAAGAGGCCGGGGATCCCAATGCGGATGGCGGGGAGTCGACCGCGGAAACCGGCGCCGAAACCACGACCCCGGATGGGATGACCGGGGAGGGCGAGGCCCCGCCGCCCGGCGAAGAGGAACTGGATTCGGCGGAAGGGGAAGGTGAAGAGGAAGACACCCTGTTGCCCGATGGGTCGCTGGTTCCCGAAGGGGACGAAATCATGGAAGGCGACGAAGAAGCGGGCTCCCCAAATGGCGAAGGTTCCGCCGAGGAGCAAGCCGCCCAAGAGGGGACGGAACCCGAAAGTCCCGAGCTGGCGGGAGACGCCGAAGAAGCGGAGGAAATGCCCGATCCCGGGCCCGGACCCGAAGAAGTCGGCGAACCTGCCCGCGGCGGCAGGGCCACGGAAGTCTTCCGACCCGCCGAACGCATTCCGGTGGATCAGTCGGTGGATTTTCCTTGGGATATTTGAAAGTCCAGGATCATTCCTTTTTAAGAAATTCGGGGTGAACGAGAGCGCCAATCTCCGCATTGGCCGGGGCGTAGGGGGGCATTCGGGTTGGAATTCCTTCAGAGGGAATGCCCCCTTCTTGAAACATCGGGTATTCTCTTGCAATTTTTATTTAGTGTACTAATGAAAAGCCATGAAAGAGACCAATTCCGAAGACGTTTTGCATGTGATCCGAGAAATCATGCACTTTGCCGACATGAGATCCAGGCGTTTGTTGCGTGAGATCGGCTTGTCCTCCACCCAAGCGGGGGTTTTGCATGCCTTGGCAGACGGGGAGGCCCACAATGCGGGAGAGATCGCAAAATCTTTGAGTTTGACCGGTGCGACGATTTCGGGTGTTTTGGATCGGCTGGAGCAAAAGGGCATGTTGGTCAGGGTACGGCGGCAGGAAGATCGCCGCAAGGTGGCGGTTCGGATTCTTCCGAAAGGACTGGCCTTGTTAAAAGAAATCCCCGATCGGTTTCAGGATCATTTTTTGCAAAAATTCGAAGAGTTGTCGGCTGCGGACCGCACCCGGATCCACCAGGCGCTCCAAGAAGTGGCCGGTTTGTTCGGGGAAGGCGTGGATGCCGCGGACATGTCCATGGAGGCGCAAGAAGACCCCGTTGAATTTCGATTTCCGCGGGTGACCTTGGAGCCTTTGTCATGAGTGAGGTGTTGGCCACGAAGAATTCCTTACATTCATAGGTTGCCAAATACGCGGTTCGGGTTTAGGCTTCATCCATGTCCAGAGGTATATTTTACGACAGTGTCAGCACGTACTTTGATCGTGCCGCGCAACATTCGAAATATGATGCGGGAACTCTAAAGCAGGTAAAAAACTGCAATGCCATTTACCGCATGCAATTTCCGGTGCGTGACGATGACGGTTCGATCCGGGTGGTGGAGGCGTTTCGCGCCGAGCACAGTTATCACCGTTTGCCCACCAAGGGGGGCATTCGTTTCAGCCGCATGGTGAGCTTAAACGAAACCGTGGCCCTGGCGGCGCTGATGACTTACAAGTGCGCCTTGGTCGGGGTACCCTTCGGCGGAGCCAAGGGCGGGGTAAAAATCAGCCCCCGCAGTGAAAGCGAGGGATTTCGGGAACGGGTCACCCGCCGCTACACCGCCGAGTTGATCCGGAAAAACTTCATCGGTCCCGATATCGATGTGCCCGCCCCCGACTACGGGACCGGCGAGCAGGAAATGGGGTGGATTGTGGACACCTACAAAAACATCCGCATGAACGAACCCAACATCTATGCCTGTGTCACGGGAAAACCGCTGGGGATGCAGGGTATTCCCGGGCGCACCCAGGCCACGGGGCAGGGGGTGTATTTTGGCTTAAGAAGTTGTTTGGACAGCGAGGACGTGCCCAAGTTGTTGGGATTCGAACCGGGCTTGTCCGGAAAACGCGTGATTCTGCAGGGGCTTGGCAAGGTGGGGTATCACGCCGTCAAGCATTTGCAGGAGGATGGGGGTGCGCTCATCGTGGGGATCTCGGAACAGGAGGGCGGCATCTACAATCCCGATGGGCTGGACGTGGTCGCCTTATTGGCTCAACGGCAGGAGACCGGATCCATTCTCAATTTCCCCGGCGCGAAAAACGTCGACCGGGCCGAAGTGTTGGAAATGCCTTGCGACATTCTCATACCTGCCGCGCTTGAGAACCAGATCACCGCCGAAAACGCCCACCGTATTCAGGCGAAAATCATTGCCGAAGCCGCGAACGGTCCCGTGGACCAGGCCGGAGATAAAATTCTGCGGGAACGCAATATTCTCGTCTTGCCGGATTTGTTCCTCAATGCGGGCGGGGTCACGGTTTCGTACTTCGAGTGGCTGAAAAACCGGGCCGGGGTGAGTTTCGACCGCATGATTTCCCGGCACGAAGAACTCAACAATCGGGAAATGGTCTCCGCCATGGAAACCCTGACCGGCCAAACCCTGCCCGAGTCACAACGAACCCTCTTGGTGAATGGTCCCAATGAATTGCGCTTGGTGGTCTCCGCGCTGGAGCAAACCATGGTTCGTTCCTACAATCAAATCCACGATTTCTGGTTGCAGCGGGAACTCCCCGACATGCGCACCGCCGCCTTTTTGCTCGCCATCGAGCGCGTGGCCGAGAGTTATACGCATCACGGGATATTTCCCTAATCATTCTGTCCCTTGTCATTTTGTCCTGCATCATTCTGGTTTGCATCATTCTGGCTTGTATTGGCCGCATACACAAACGCCCGCGCGGAGGGATGCAGGATTTTTTCGTCCCGATACTCATGCCGGGATACCGGCGCCATTCCGGGACTGAAGGTCATCAAGACGCGTACGGGGGACGCGCCGGTGGCGCTGAGACCATGAGGAACGCCGGGGGGAATCAGGATCATTTTTCCTTCCATGACCTCGAGGATTTCCTCCCCCAATACCATCTGTCCGTTGCCCTTGAGGATCTGGTAGGTTTCCACGGTTTCGCCGTGCACGTGCACGGGGGAGTCTTCGATATCCAATAACGCCACCCTGGCGCAATCGACGATCTCCTCGCCACCATCTGCCCGCGTGAAAGACCGCCTTTCGTCGATTAAAAACGCTTTCATGCCGCAAACACTTTGCTCGGCCGAGGACAGGACACCCGGCAAATCCACGGCCACGGCACCGACGGCGGGATCACTTCCCCGCTCCAGCCACCCCAGGGTTCGGCTCCCCGACAAGGTATGGCGGAGGCCGCCACCCGAGTTCAGAAAATCTTCGACCCGTTCCGGTGCCTCCAGTCCAATGGCCGCTAATCGGGCCTCGGTCAGTTGCATCAGTTCAATCCGAACTCCATCCGGATCATATAAAAAAGCGATCCACCCGCTCTGATTGGGACCTTCTTGGATTTGCACGGGTTCGCTGACAAATCGCGCGCCTTTTTCGGTCAACGCCTTCCAGATTTCGGCCAGATTTTCCACCAACAGATTCAGGTGCGGACCTCCGTGATGGCCTGCAGATGGCGCGGAAGGCTTCACTACGGGCGACTGAAATTGCATGAGTTCGATTTTCGCCCCTGCCAGGCGCAGGACGGCAAGGTCAACCTCCAGATCGGCCGCGCCCATGGCGCGTCCCAGATATCCGCCTTTCACCTGACGCCGGATCACCAATTCGGCCCCCAGCATTTCCTGATAAAATTTCAGGCTGCGGGCAAGATCTGACACCGGAAAGGTCAGGTGGTGAAGATGATAGGGTGAGATATTCATGGATATCTCAGACCCATAGATTCTGCAATAAGCATACGCCAGCAAATTCCACTTCAGATCAGGGGAGGAGTTGACCACGGATGCGATTCCGCAGACCACGGGTCAGGGGGGGAGTTTATCGATTCAACCGCTCGAAAGCCACCACGACCCCTTCTCTGAATTCCACCCGCAGGGTTTCCACTTCGCGGTGCGTGTGTTCGTCGACGCTGACCCGATGGCGTTGCCCGTCGGGTGAGGTCACGGTCACCCATTTTTGACTGCGACTACGGTCGGTTCTTCCATAACTCCAGATATGGGTGACTCCCGCGTCACTGTATCGGGTGAAAACCCTGCGAGGGCCACCCAAGGCAAGGCGAACACCGGTACTGGGGAGACCGAGTGCAATTTCCCCCTCCTGTACGAGTTCCTGGTGCTCGGGACTGAGGAGCGCGAACTCCACTGGATATCTGCGTATACGTCGTTCGGGCGTCGCACATCCGGCACTGACGAGTATCAGCATTGCCAAGCAAATGATTTTAGTCACGATTAAATCCTCCAACAGATGAATGAATATAGGTCGGGTCTATATTGTCTATATTTAGTTTGAATCTATAAATTGCAAGAAATTTTTGGGATTGGATTGTACGGATTTACGGCAAATATCTCACGGATTCAGGATGGTTTTAGGCCGCACCCCGTTTAAAAAGGCCCCAGGAATTCCCGGTAAAATGGATGTTCGAATCTGGGGTCGATGAGGAGGGCGCGTCCCCGGTCTTCGGGACCGCGTATGACGCGTCCGAGGGCTTGCAGCACGCGCAGCAGGCCGGGGAAGGTGTAGGCGACGACGAAACCGTCTTCGCCGCGGGCCTGATGGTAGTTGCGGAGGATTTCGCGGCGGGGTATGACGGCGGGCAGGCCGATGCTGACCACGACGACACCGGTCAATGCGTCTCCGGGCAGATCGATGCCTTCGTTGAGGGCACCACCCAATACCGCCAAAGCGGTAACGGGTCCACCATCCTCACGGAAGGGTTTCAGGAAGGTCACGCTCTCGGCTTCTTGCAGGCCCCGGGGCTGGGCGAGGATGGGCCCCAGCCAAAGGTCGTCGGTGGGCAGCCGTTTGCAGATTTCCTCGAGGATTTCAAAGGAGGGCAGGTACACGAGAGTTTTTCCGGGTTGGGCTTCGAGAAATTGTCGAATACGGGCCGCCAGCCGGTCATACGTGGCCGGCCCCCGGGCGCGGTAGACCACGGGGATGTCGGTTTCCAAACTCAAGGGGAAGCGTTCGGGGTCAAAGGGCGAAGGCAGCAACAACTCCCGGTCTTGGGGGGTGGATCCGGTCATTTGACGAAACAGACGCAGGGGACGCAGGGTGGCGGAAAAGAGGATGGCCGCGTGCAGGGCCTCGAGATCCGTTCCCACCGGTTCCGCCGCGTCGCGGCAGAAATGATGCAGGACCTGTCCGTCCCGATAGACCACGTGGGCGGGGCGGTGACGTTCCACGCCGAGCCAAAACCCCCGCAAAACGCGGCTGAGCGCGGGCCGGGGATCATCCGCCAAACGGGGACAGGCCCCGTAGGAGAAGTCGATGGCCTCGGCGGCGCGGCGGCAGGCTTCGGCCAACTCCCGGGGCGGCGTTTCGGTAATGCCGTCGAACAATTCCACTTCGCGGGCGGCGCGTTGGACCCGCCGCAGGTGTGGGGACAGACCCCTTAAATTCGGGGACAGGCCCCGTAAAATTTTGCCGATTTCGGCGAGGTCGAGTTCGGCGGAGTGCATTTCCCGACTGCGTTCGGGGAGGTGATGGGCTTCGTCGATGAGAAGGGCGGTGGTTTCGGGTTTCGTCCCGAACAGAAAATGCAGGCGGGCGGTGGGGTCGAGGGCGTAGTTGACATCGCCGATGAGGAGGTCGGCCTCGCGGGCGGCGTGCATCATAAAGGCAAAGGGGCAGAGTCGATGGGTTTCGGCCACGCGTTGCCAGGCATCGGTATCTTTGGGCGCTTGTTCCCGCCAGTCCGCCAAGGCCGCGTTGAGGCGGTCGTAAAAGCCGATGGCGAGCGGACAGGCGGAGCAGTCGCAGGGCGTACCGTTATTCCGGCATACGCGGTCTTTGGCCACCAGGGTCAGGGAACGGATTTCCGCGCCTTGGTCCATGAGCGTTTGCAGGGCATCGGTGAACATGGTTTTTCCGCTGTTGCGGCAGGTGGCGACGAATACGGTTTCGCAGTGTCCCCGACCGAGGGCGCGGAGGGCGGGAATGAGGACGGCGAGGGTTTTGCCGACACCGGTGGGCGCTTCGGCGTAAAGGCGTCCGCCCTGACTCAGGGTTTGGGTGGCGGCGGCCATGAGTTCGTCCTGCCCGGGGCGGGTCTCGGGATAGGGAAAGGCCAGATCGGCCAGGGTGGCATTGCGCCGGGTGGTCCATGCGTCGGCGGCCTGGCGCCATTGCAGGTAATCGGTGGCGGCGGCATCCACTTCGCGGGCAAGTTGGTCGGGGGACAGCGTTTCTTCCAGACACCAGCCGTCCCCGCGTTCGGGGGGCAGATAGCGCACCCGGAAACGGGGACAGACCCCTTCAAGTTTCCACCACATCCAGGCGTAAATCAGGGCTTGCAGGCGGTGGACGGGATAATCGAGGGGCTTTTCGCCTTCGGGAGCGCGGGTGGTTTTGATTTCTTCGATGACGGGGCCGTCGGGGGTTTGTTCGATGCCGTCGGCGCGTCCCTGCAAGTCCAATGGGCCGGCGGGGCCTTCCCAGGTCGTGCGCAGGGTGACCTCGGCCTGAAAACCGGGGCCGCGGTCATTTTGCATGCGCCGGTGGGCGCGAATGCCGTCCACGCCGCGCAGGAGGCTGAAATGATCGCTGCCAAGATCCCCGCTGCGTCCGGCGAAGGCGGCCAGTTCGCGAACGCCGACGGACGGGGTCATGGGTAGGCGCCGGGCAAATCCAAGCCCATGGTCTCTGGAAATCCGAACAGCCGGTTCATGTTTTGCACGGCGCTGCCGGCCTGTCCTTTGACGAGGTTGTCGATGTGGCTAATGACCCGGAGGGTGCCGGTGCGTTCGTCGGCATCGACGATGAGGTGGCAGGCGTTGCTGCCGCGTACGTGGGCGGTGCCGAGTCCGGTTGCGGCGGAACGGTCGAAGACATGCACGAAGGGCGCGTCCGCATAATACGCGCGGTAGCGTTCGACGAGATTCTCGCGGGTGACACCTTCGTCCAAGCGTCCGTAGAGGCAGGAGAGGATCCCGCGGGTGGTGGGCACGACTTGGGCGGTGAAGGTGAGCATGGCGTTTTGCCCGGAAATGCGGGACAGGTTCTGTTCCACTTCGCAGACGTGTTGATGTCCGGTGAGCCGATAGGCGTTCATGTGATCGTGGCGGGCGGGAAAATGGAAGAGCGGATTCGGTTTTTTGCCGGCGCCGGAAACGGCGGTTTTGCAATCGGCGATCAGGTGGGCGGCGTCCACGATTCCGTCCTTCAGAGCGGGGGCGAAGCCCAGGAGGACGCTGACGGCAAAGCAACCGGGGTTGCCGACGATGTGGGCGTCTTTGAAATTCGACAGGCCCAGTTCCGGGAGGCCGTACACGGATTCGGGCAGGAGTTCGGGGGCGGCGTGGACGGGGTCGAGATTGATGCGCCGGGCGTATTCGGCGTAATCGGTTTCGTTGGGAAAGCGGAAATCGCCGCTGAAGTCGATCAGTTTCGCGCCCTTGGCGCGTTCGGCGGCGGCGAGCCTCATGCCGACTTTGTCAGGGGTGGAGAAGAAGACCACGTCGAACTCCCCTTGGGCGCGGGGATCGTCCGGGGGCAGCACCTTTTGGTCGATGTGTCCGGTGAGGTGGGGATAGATTTGGGTGATGGGGATGTTGACGTCGTCCTTGGCTACCAGGCAGGCGATGTTGACTTCCGGATGTCGCAGGAGAAATTCGATGAGGCCGACGCCGCCGTATCCGCCGGCGCCTACGATTTTGGCTTGGATCATGGTGATTGCTTCAAAAGGAGGGTTAAGGTCTGGGGGAAGATTGGGGAGAGGCGAGAAGTTCCGCGCGGCGGACTTCGGTGAAATAGTTGTCGATGCCCCGGGCGATGGCGTGGGCCACGCGTTCCCGGTAGGCGGCGGTCGCGAGTTTGGCGGCTTCCTCTGGATTGGAGAGAAAGCCGACTTCCACGAGTGCGGACGGTGCGGGTGCCTCGCGCAAAATCGTGAACCGGGCCCGGCGTATACCGCGGTCTTCGGCTTTGGTGGCGTCCAGCATGGATTTTTGCAGGGCGTAGGCGAGGGTCATGTTGGCGGGATTGAATTGATTGCCTTCATAGACCAGTTGGGAGGGGGCGGTGCCGCCCGTGTCGTTGGTGGAACGCTGTCCCGGCAGGGCCAGCAAAAAAGTTTCGATGCCGTTCGCGGCGGTGTTGCCGCCGGAATTGGCGTGAATGCTCACGAACACGTCCGCGTTCCAAGCCTTGGCCCGGCGGGGGCGTTCCTCCAAGGTCAGATACTGATCCTGGTGACGAGTGAGGTAGACGGTGTATCCGGCGGCGGCCAAATGGCGGCGTACCCGGAGGGAAATGTCCAGACAAACGGCTTTTTCGGTAATGCCGTTCGCGGCCACGGCACCGCTGTCCCGTCCGCCGTGTCCGGGATCCAGGACCACCACCCGCCCGCCGCGTCCGGCCAACCCGGCGACGGGCCGCAGCACGGGCAGCAGGGTGTTTTCGACATCCACCGTCGCAAAACCCCAGTGACCATTGTCCACGGTCACGGGTTGGTTGAGCCAGAGGACCACATCGTTGAGCACGACCCGCCGTCCGCCCTTGTCGACCACCAAGGAGTGGACCTGACCCTCCAGATGGAATTGCTTTTCGCTTTCGCGCACCCGGGAAAAGCCCTGTGCGCGGGCAAAGGTGCGCACGGGGATCCGCGCGGTGGAACGATCCGCGGGTGGGGTGGGGTCGCGTGGCGGACGCCCGCCGGAGCCCAGCGCCGGGGTGAAAGTCATCCAGGGCAGGACCAACAAAAGCAAAAGGATGGATTGAACGTGCATGAAAAAGGTTGGCGGTTCTTTCGCCGGTTGGAAATGGGATTGTGCGCCGTACGGGGTGTGGCAAATGTACACCCTGTCGGATTTACCCCCCGTTGGACTCGGCCAAAGCAAAAAGAGCGGAGATGAAACCATGCGAATGCTTGACCAAATGCCTTGAAGGAATTACAAGGGTTCTACAAGGAGTAAGCATTTATGTCAAAAACAATACAACAAGCCAGCCCCAGAATTCGCGAAAGCTATAAGCGCGCCCAAGAGGCGATGCAAAAAAACAATGCGAACTATGCCGTGGATTTGTTCCTGACGGTCTTGGAACTGGATCCGGAGCTGGACGATGTCCGCAAAGAGCTTCGGGAACTCCAAATCCGGGAGGCCCAAGGTCACAAAACCAACCACTCGATCACCAGCCTCAAGGGCATGGGCAAAACCATGGCCGTGAAAAAGGCCATCAAAAAAGAGCCCGAAAAGGCCTTGGTGGAGGCGGAAGCGCTTTTGAAGCTGGACGTGCTGAACCCGGCCTTTCTCGAGCTGTATTGCGAGGCGGCCACGGCGGCAAAACAGCCTTCGGCGGCATCCATCACCTTGGCGGAAGTGTTGAAGGTGGATCGGAAAAACGACAAATTGCTGGAGAAGCTGGGCCATATCTACATCGCCATGGGCGATTCCCATCGGGCCCGGGAAACCTTTGAAAAGCTCGGGGACATGCGCCCCAATGACCAGCGCGTCATCAAGTGGATCAAAGACACCTCGGCCATGGATACCATGAACAAGGGCGGATGGGAGCAGGAAGGCGATTTCCGGGGCAAGTTGAAGAACGAAGGCGAAGCCATTGGCTTGGAACAAGAGGGCCGATCCCAGCGTTCCGTCAGCGATCTGGAAAAAATGATCATCACCCAACGGCAAAAATTGGAACAGGAGCCGGACAACCTGAACCTGTACCGACCGCTCGCCGACTCCCTGGTGAAGGCGGAGAAATTCGACGAAGCCTTGGAGGTGCTCACCAAAGCCGACGATAAGGCGAATCACGCCGACCCGATGATCCAGCGCAGTATCGCCAACGTCACCGTGCAAATTTACGACCACAATATCAAAGTGCTCACCGAGGAAGGCGACGAGGAGGGCGTGAAAGCGCAAAAAGCCGAAAAACACGCTTTCATGCTTGAAGACGCCGCCGACAAGGTGGCCCGATATCCCAACGATCTGGGCTTCAAATTCGATTACGGCAAGTTGCTCTACCAAAACGGGGATTTGGACAAGGCGATCGCACAATTCCAGCAGGCACAACGCAACCCCCAACGCCGTATCGACGCCCTCTATTTCATGGGCAGTTGCTTCAAAGCGAAGAAACAGTACGACATTGCCGCCGCGCAGCTCGAAAAAGCCGCCGAGGAACTCCCCTCCTTGGATGATAAAAAAATGGGCATTCTCTACGAACTCGGCGAGGTCCTCGAAGCGCAGGACAAGATGGAAAAAGCCTTGGAATACTACAAAAAAATCTACGCCGTGGATATCGGTTACAAGGATGTGGCCAAAAAAATCGAGGCGGGTTATCAACGCCAGCGCGACAAAGACGCGGAATAAGCCCGCCCGGCGGTCAAACGTTGGGCCCTGCAAGGCGGTCGTTTGCACGGGCTCCCTTCTTTTTGTTTGGGCCTTTTTCGCGGGTTGCGGGCGGGACGCGGGGGAGGGGACCCTGCAACCGTCTCCGTTCACCCTCCAAGCCGCCCATCTTCACGACTACGCGTGGCGGGACCGGAACCGCAATGGCCAGCCGGACAACCTGAAACCCGAAGACGAACGGGAAGCTTTACTTCAAGCGATCCTCCCCGAAGCCCCCGACGTGCTGGTCCTGCGCGGCTTGGGCAGTGAAAGTGCCCTCCTCCATTTCCAAGAGGCCCTCCAAGCGGCCGGACACGAAATGTCCCACGCCCATTATATTCCCGGACCCACCGTGTACGCGGGCATCGGCATTCTGTCGTCCGTGAAGCCCTTGGAGACGCAATCCCTTTCGGAGGTGCGTTTCACGGTGCGCGGACGCAGTCACCAACCTCTTGCCGGAGGTCTGAGGATCAGTGCTCGCGACGATCTCGATCTCTGGATCTGGAACGCGGACCTTTCCGACCCGTCCGTGGCCTACGAGCGCCGGCGCAACGAGGCCAGGTTGCTCTCCCAGACACTGCGTCCGCTTGTGCAGGAGGGCCAACACGTGCTTCTTTCCCTGCATAGCCGCGAAGATCCCGACAGCCCCATGTTGCGCATGATCCGGGACATCGGACTACAACGGGTCACCCCCGTGGATGACCACGGGGACAGTTGGACGCACCGCGACCCGGACGGGTTCACCTACCGCATGGACCAATGGATTTTCGCCACCGAAGCCCTTCACGCCCAAATCGAAACCGCACGGGTGATCGATTCCCCCGAGATCCGCGCTGCAGGTCCTTTTCGGCATCAAGTCCTGACCTTGGGTGTTCCCGAACCTGACGGGGGGTCCGACGTGAAAACCGGAAGAAGTCCGTCCAAGGAACCTTCGGGGGATTAGTTTCAGACCTGGAGGGCACTCAGCTGAAAGTCTGCCTTTTTCAACCATTCCGGATTGAACCGCACCCCCCATCCCGGGTGCGCTGAAATCACATAAGCCCCATCTTCCACTTGCAAGGGCGAGGTAAACAAGTGCTCACAAAACGAATCCGCTTCAATGGAAAACTCCATATACTTGCCGGCATTCTGAATCGCACTCATCAGATGGGCGGTTGCCACGGAAACCAAGGAGCGGTTTGCAGCGTGCGGGGTGCAGATCAATCCAGCCTTCCCTGCATATCCGGCAACCTGCAACGCTCGACTCAAGCCACCGATATAACAAATGTCCGGTTGCACGATGTTCACGGCGCTCATCTTGATCATGCGTCGCCAATGGGCCATATCATTGTCCTGCTCACCCCCTGACACCGGAATATTGACGGATTCGGTGACGTGTGCCGTCCACTCCAATTCCGGGAAAGGACATGGTTCTTCATAATGACACACGCCATGGGATTCAAGCATTTCGCCCACTTCCACTGCCTTTTCAGGTGTGTATGCGCTATTCGCGTCCACATATAAATCCACCGAATCGCCAAGCTTTTGGCGAACCTGTGAAACGACCTGTTCCGTCCGACCCGGAAAGACATCCCGATTGAGCCCGAATTCAGCGCCAATGCGAATCTTAAACGCGCGAATTCCTTTTTCAGACGCGAGTTTTTGCAAGCGTGTCGCTTCATCAACAGGAGAGATGTCTCTCCTCATACTGGAACCATAAATCGGAATCGGTTGGGGTTTCCCCCCGATCAATTCGCAGACACTCACTCCCTCTTTTTTCCCGAACAAATCCCACAGGGCGAGTTCAATCCCGCCTGCCGCGCGACAAGTGTAGGACCATGGAAATTTATACTGCGAGAGAATGCTTTTTTCCACCAGGGGGCCAATCTCTTCCGGTTTTTCAAGTTTCGCCCCTAAAAACTGGTTTGATAGTTGCTGATGCAATACGAGAGCCGTAATATTCGCGTGATAGGGAGCGGTCTGCCCATATCCCTCGCAGCCATCATCCGTGGAGACTTTGACCACGCAAACGGAATTTGTCGAATAGGTTTCAATGCGCTTGATTTTCATATGTCTTTTCTCCAATTTTTTCTAAATTTTTATCCGTATCGTTCTCTCATCCCCGTAACCTGCACGCGCGGGCCGCCGGCCAGGATCTCCTCCCCGGGAAAGAGGCATATGTGTTTTGGATTGCTTCCGTCATGGTTGATACTTCTATTTTAAGAGGATACCGATCATGAAGATGAAAAGTCCTTGTATGATATTGACGACCCCCAACAAGCGGAAAATTCGGGGGGCTTCCTCTTCGTTGTAAAGACAGGCCATTTCCGCAGCCTGTATATTTCGTTTGCAGAACCGCTTTGCCCGCCTGCAAAACCAAGGGCCAAGGAAGCGACCCCCGAAAAACATCACCACGCCAAACAGCGCCATGAAAATTCCGATCCATTGTGTTGGGTTCATCTTTGATTTCTTTTCTTGACAGTCATTTCTGGTTGCCGTTGTTGAGTTGCTTGCGCGTCACAATCAAATCAGATGGGTTTAGCTTTCTCATTTTTTCACATGTTGTAGTGGCCCAAAATTCGTTTCATCATAAAGCGGATTCTGTCAAGTGGGTGCGTCGACAATCTCCAACAAACACCTAAATCAGCGGGTTGGCGGGTTGAATGGTCTTCGATAATGATCAACAAGGCAGAGCGAGTGTCGGGATATTTCTCTTCATCCACTTCAATGCCATCCAGATAGTGTCCCAGAAAAAGCTTCCCGTGCACTGAATGTTGAAATAGAGGATGTGGCAACATGACAAACAAGGATTCCCCCAAAGCGTCTTCCAAAGCAACGGACATGCTGCCACCATCGTCATATATCGCTGTGCGTACCGTTCGGAAAGGAGACTGACGCGCCAAAATCGCCGGATGCACTTTTGCGTCATCCACCTCCACACGATGATGCCATGCGAACAGAGAGAGAATCAGACACCCCGCCAGCATGGCGGCCATTATGATGGGGATGTTTTTTCGTTTTCGTTTCATGGGTTCATTGGAGCAACGACACGCGTGGCCTTCTTTTCAACAACAGACCTCAAATTATTGGACATATTAGCATGATTTGATCGAAAGACCAAATGCGTTTCCAAGAAAGATACCCTGGCAATGTTTGCGACAAAGCTCGCGACAAAGAGGAGTTCGACCCCGTTGGGGTCGTCAATCGGGGGTGGATCCGTTTCCCGGGGCGTTGCCGCCGGGCTGACGGGTGAGACCCCGTTGGGGTCCATCAGGCATGGGGTCTCAATCCGGAAAATGCGACGAAAAAGACGGCAAACCCGGTCTCGTCGGGTACGAAATCCCCTTCAACCGACACTTTTGCGAATACGCTCCCCCCAGACCGCTGGACGAAATCGACGCAGGCCTGGAAATGGTCAGCGCCGAGATTATGGAATTGCCGGGAGGATTGAAGGGGGTAAATCGTCAACAAACCTTGACGATTCATCCAGATGTGTTACAAAACCTTTACACATTCGAATAAGTGTAGAGGTTTTATGATGAGTCTTCGTTATCCAATCGAGAGCAAAACAAACGAAAAGGTGATGCGCGTGTTTGAAAACCACGGCGGGGTGCTGCGGTTTTCGGAGGCCGTGCGTCTCGGGGTTCGCCCCGGTACCCTGCGGGAAATGGTGGAAGCGGATCAGCTCGACCAACTGGCGCGGGGACTCTACAAGCTCAAATCGACGCCGGAACTGAGCGATCCCGATTTGGTCATCGTGGCCGCCAAAATCCCCAAAGCCGTGATTTGCCTCGTGTCTGCCCTCAATTTTCATCATATCACCACCCACAGCCGGGGCGAAGTGGATATTCTCCTGCCCCGGGGCAGTCACCCGCCCGTGCTTGATTATCCCCCCATCCGTGTACACAGCGCCGTGCCATCCGCGTACGAGCTTGGACAGGAAGTCCATCACATCGACGGCGTGAACGTCACCGTCACCGATCCCGAAAAAACCCTGGTCGATTGTGTGAAACACCGGAACGATCTAGGCAAAGAAATTCTGTTGGAAGCCCTGCGGCTTTACCGTGAACGCCTCCCTCAGCGTCTCAACCGCCTGTTTGCCTATGCAAAAACCTGCCGGGTGGAGGCGATTCTCCGGCCCTATGTGGAGGCGATGGTTCATGAGTAGAGAAAACCCACGCCATGGTGGAACTGGCGGAATTCAACAGCCGCATGAAAGACTTTCACGACCTTTACTGGTTTCAGGAGCATCAAAACTTCGAGCTGCCACTTCTCGTGGATGCCATACGCAACACCTTTCACCAACGCGAAACGCCCTTTCCGAATGCATTGCCAAGCATACTGGTTCCGACCACACAATCTGAGTCGGCACACCAAAAGCAATGGAATGCGTACCTTCGGGAAAAACGGCTTACAGACATCCCGAAGTCGTTTCAGGAAATTTGCCGCCAAATCACAAAATTTCTTGAGATCCCTTTGCGCTTCGCGGCAACCGACAAACCCGAAATACATTTGCAATGGATCCCCAACGAAGGATGGATTCACTTTGACATCATTCCCTGCGGGAAATAAACCGAAATACATTACCTGTTGCTATATGTTAGTACAGCTCCGTCTTCAAGATGATTGCGATCAGCGGCTAAAGCCGCCGCTCGCGAAGCTGCCAAATGGGGGTGGATATGTTCCCCGGGGCGTTGCCGCCGTGCTGACGGGTGAGAGCCCGTTGGGATCCATCAGGCATGGGGTCTTATTCCGGAATTTGCATCCCAACGGGATGCCACTCGTCAGACCGGGGTGAAACCCCGGGATTTTTTCCCCACACCCACACGCATCCCAACGGGATGCCACGCTTCCCCGGTTTCATTTTGCCGGTTTCAGAAAGCCACGGGGGGCTGCGCCATTCGTGCAAGCGTCTGAATATTTTCCTTCTCTCCATTTCGTCCTTGAATTCGCTTCGATCAGGGCTATACACAAGGACACAAACCACAACAACCCAAGGAATTTCCCATGGCGGCCAAAACGAAAAAAGAAGACGGAAAAAGCAGCAGCAACCTCGACAGCGTGATCGCGCAGATCACCAAGCAGTTCGGAGAGGGCTCCATCATGAAGCTCGGCGAGGAAGAGCAGCGCAATCGGAAAATCCCCAGCATCTCCACGGGGGCCTTCACCTTGAACCTCGCCCTGGGCGTGGGCGGCGTGCCCCGCGGACGGGTCGTGGAAATTTACGGTCCCGAATCTTCTGGCAAAACCACGCTGATGTTGCACATCGTGGCCAACGCCCAAAAGGCGGGCGGCACCTGCGCCTTTATCGATACGGAACATGCGCTGGACCCCTCGTACGCGAACCGCATCGGCGTCGATTTGGAAAGTTTGCTCGTCTCCCAACCGGATTCGGGCGAGGAGGCCTTGAACATTTGCGAGGCGCTGGTCAGGTCCGGGGAACTGGACGTGGTGGTGCTCGATTCGGTGGCGGCGTTGGCGCCCAAGGCGGAATTGGAAGGGGAAATGGGACAAAGCCACGTGGGCCTGCAGGCCCGTCTGATGTCCCAAGCGCTCCGCAAACTCACCGCGCATATCAGCAAATCCAAAACTTCGGTGATTTTCACCAATCAAATCCGCGAAAAAGTCGGGGTCATGTTCGGTAGCCCCGAAACCACGCCCGGCGGACGCGCCTTGAAATTTTACGCCTCGGTCCGCATGGACATCCGGCGGATTTCCACCATCAAGGATTCCGCGGGAACCGCGGTCGGCAGCCGCGCCCGGGTGAAAGTGGTGAAAAACAAGGTGGCCCCGCCCTTCACGGAAGCGGAATTCGATATTCTGTACGCGGAAGGCATCAGTTGGGAAGGCTCGATCCTGGACGCGGCCATTGATCACGGGCTGGTTGAAAAACGCGGTTCCTGGCTCTCCATGGACGGCAAGCAACTCGGTCAGGGCCGGGACGCCGCCCGCGATCTCATGCGCGGCAACGAAGAGATGCAACAGGAACTCATCGATAAAATTCTCGCGAAAATCGAAGAGAAACGGGCCGCGAGCGCCAAAAAGTAAGCGCGGCACCCGCCTCCCGACATGCATTCTTCTCCAAAGCCGCCTTCCGTTGACCTTGCCGTGGCCGGCGGCGGCGCCGCCGGTTTTTTTGCGGCTCTGCACGCCAAAAGCGCTTCTCCGGAATCGCGGGTGGTCATCCTCGAAAAATCCCGGGAGTTTCTCGCCAAGGTGGCCATTTCCGGGGGCGGACGCTGCAATGTCACCCACCACTGCTTCGATCCCGCCAAGTTGATCCGCTTTTATCCCCGGGGCGGAAAGGAATTGCGCGGAGCCTTTCACCGGTTTCAACCCTCGGACACCATGGAGTGGTTTTCTTCCCGCGGCGTGGCCTTGAAGGTGGAGGCGGACGGACGGGTCTTTCCCGTCAGCGACAACTCTGCGGACATCATCAACGCCCTGCTTTCCGAGGCGGATCAACTGGGCGTAAAGCGCAATCCTTTGCAGGGCATTCAGTCGGCACGTCCCTTGGACGATGGATTTCTGCTGACCTTGACGGACGACAGCGCCCTGCATTGCCGGGCCCTGGTGCTGGCCACGGGTGGCAACCGGGGAAGCGGGGGCCTGGAGGTGGCCAAAAGCATGGGCCACACCATTTTGGATCCCGTCCCCTCCCTGTTCAGTTTTCACGTGCGTTCGCCCATCCTCGAAGGTCTCGCGGGCATCACCGTCGATCCCGTGGAGGTGCGCATTCCCGCCTTGGCCGCCCACGAATCCGGTTCCATGCTCATCACCCACAAGGGCCTCAGCGGCCCCGCCATTCTCAAACTCTCGGCCTGGCAGGCCCGCGCGCTTGCGGAGCGATCCGACCAGGTGGAGTTGGATATCAATTGGCTGGGCACCCTCAAAGAGCAGGAGGTCCGCGACGAAATGGATCGTTTGCGCCGCGATCAGGGCGGACGCTTCGTCTCCCGCACGCCCATCGGCGGTCTGCCCCGGCGGTTGTGGGAACGGTTGGTGCAACTTGCCGACATATCGGAAGCCACCACTTGGGCGAGACTGCCGGGGAGTCAACGCGACGCTCTGGCCGCGTTTCTCGTTTGCAGCCGCATGCCCATGCGCGGCAAAACCATGAACAAAGAAGAATTCGTGACCTGTGGCGGCGTTTGCCTGAAAGAAATCAACATGAAGACTTTCGAGAGCCGCATCCAGCCCGGTCTCTTTTTCGCGGGAGAGGTGTTGGACATCGACGGGGTCACCGGCGGCTTCAACTTCCAAGCCGCGTGGACGGGCGGCTTTCTCGCCGGAAATGCCGCCGGGGAGTATCTGCTGGGGCTACTACGGTAATGACGAGAGGACTGGTTGACAGGGCGCCATTCCAGATCAGTCCGCGGCATCGCCTTCTTCATGCCAAATCGTTCCGTCAAAGCGGAATTTTCTTGCGCCCAGGGTGAGTTGCGGGGCTTCCCAAACGGGGGTATGGACGGTTTCGCCGTCCGGGGTCAATTGGATCACGGTCACCAGGGTCAGGGTTTCGCGTTGGGCTTTTAAATCGGCATGGGCCAGTTCATCGCCAAAATCGAGCAACAGGTCGGGCACCTGACCCTCGAGCAACATGCGGCGATCATCGTCGCGAAAGCGTTTGTCGGGGGCCGTTTGGGGATCCAAAACAAACAAAATCCGGCCCCGGGTGCCTTCGCGATTGCTGGCGCGTCGGTTTAGGGTCAATGGGCGGGGGGAGAACAGATGAAAGGTGAGGGCGTGGTCGTGTCGGGAATGGGTCAACTTGCCTTCTTTGGGCAGCCACTCGGCGTGGGGCAGTCCGCCGTTGAGATAATATTGCAGGTGTTTTTCCTCGTCCAGGCCCACGTCTCGAAAGGTGTCGGCGATCAGGAGGATGGGGGTTGGTCCGGAAAGATCGGCCCATACGGAGCGGTCGATGTCGGGGGTGCGGAGGGCGAGGGTGGGGCGTTGGCTGCCTCCGGGATCGGCGTGGAGGGTTTGGGCCGGACCGGGGGATTCTCTTCCGGCAATGCGGGGGATGGAGGCCCAGTCTTCGCCGGCGCGTTCGTGTCCGGGGGCATTCAGCCAGGCAATGGCTTGGCCGCCGGGTTGGCCTTCGGCAAACACCAGGGAAAGCGGACGTTCGGAGGCGGTGCCGCCCATGAGTCCCAGCAGGCGACCTTCGGGATGTCGGACCAGTCGGGCCCCCGATCCGTCCTGGATGAAGAGAAAGCCGGGCGGTTGTTCGGGTTCAGCGACGCGGTCCGCGGCCATGGCCAACAGGGGCAGAAAGGCGTCGGTGGGGCGTCTGACCGGAGGCTCCGTGTTTTCCAACAACCAGGCGGCAATGCGGGCTTCCCATTCGGAAATGAGCGGCAACATGTTGAGGGCCATGCGCAGGCGTTCCTCGCCACTGTGCAGGTCCCGCCACAAGCCGGCCACCACCGGAGTTTGGTCCAGCCCGGTTCCGTGCAGGGGATCGTCGCGGAAGGCCCGCCTGTGGGCGAGGGCGAAAAGCGGAAAATGATCGGTCAGGCCTTTGGTTTCCGTTCCGTCAAAGGCCAGTTCCACGGCCGCGAAGCGGTTGATTTCCTCGAAAATCTCCCGGATGTGGTTGTCGAGCACGTTCGGGTTTTCGGCGAACCAGGCCCGGGCCTCTTCGGCGCCTTTTTGTTCCTCGGCCAAACGCTCGGGGGTCAGAATGTCGAAATGGGGCGCCTGCCGGGCGTATCCGCCGGTGACGGGCATATGGACCATGACGGGGTACAGACCGGGTTCGACCCGCACCACTTCGTCGTCTTGAACTTCGATGCCGTTCAGCCACATGCGGACGTTTCGGGAGGACCATTTCAGATTGGGAAAGGCGCGCACGGTTTTTGCGCTCTCCACTTCCCAGAGGGTATAGAGGACAATGGCCGTTCCCGCCGTGGGTCCTTCGGTTTCCAGAATCCACTCGCGCACCCGGCGTCCGGGCGGAAACCCGCGTCCGGTGCTGCGGGTGAAGAACCTCATGCAGTCGCGGGGATAAAAGACGGGGTTTTCAGTTGCGGAGGCGGGATGATAGGGGCGGAAGTCGAGGGAGGTGTCGCCCGCGGTCACCCGGGTGCCGGGGACGGGTCTGGCTTCCGCGAATCCGCCCACAGCCTGCAGGGGATCGGCGTCCGAAGCGGGAAAAGGACCGTTTGCGATCCATTCGGAGAACATTTGCCCGTCCCGAAGCCGGACCACGGGCATGCCCGGGGGTAAAATCAGATCGGTTGCGGGGGGGATGGAGCGGAGACTGTCGGGTTCGGGAGGCGAAAAGGGCTCCAGCGGATCGTGGCGAATGGCCATGGCCGCGAGTCCCGCCGCTGCAAGGTAGCGACGGTGTTCGGCGTGTCCGGGGCCTCGGTTTCGGGAAGCGGTTTCACCGGCATATTGATAGCGTCCGCCGGTGTTGAAGCGGTCGGGCGGTTCCTCGCCGGTGCCGCTCGCGTAATATTCCACTTGTCGGAAAAGAAAATGATGGACGTTTCTTCGGAAATCTTCAGGCCAGGCGGGGGCGCAAAAGTCGTAGGCCAGGGCGATGTGGGCCACCCGATAGGCCTGCCGCCATTGGTTTTTGTCCGCCAAGGAGCCATACATGCCCTCCCAAACCCAGATCATGGCCTGTTCGGCGTGTTTTTCATCGCCGGTGAGCAGATACAGAAACCCTTCACCCGCCGCCCAGGTGGGGGTCATCATGGCTTCGGCGGTTTCGCCGTGAAAGGCGAATCCCGCTTCCCGTCCCAGACGCAGAAGATCGCGGAGGGGTGTCATCCAGCGTTGTCCCGCCGGAGATTCCGCCGTTTCACGCAGGGCCGGCAAATCGTCGGCGGAAAACAACAGATGAGGATGCTCGGCGGTCCGTCCGGGAAGGCCCAGGCAGGATAACAGGCAAAATGTCAGGGAAAAGCAGGCGAATTTCATGGGGATTTCCTTCCTTTCAGGGTCGAGAGCACGTCCCGCATGCCGGTCTCGAATTCAATCAAATGTTCCCAGTAGCGGACGGTTTGCCTGCCAAGTTTGAAGAGAACCTGGTCTGCGGCTTTTCCCTTTTCCGGTTCCGGGGGTGGGGCATTGGATACCGTGAGGACGAGCGCCATTTGCTGGTTGACCCGGCGTTGCAGTCCGGGCGCGCCCATGGCCGTGGAGGTGGCCACGGCACCGAGGACACGCCGGGCATGTTCGGGCATCTCCACTTCGATTTCCGCCGCAAGGTCGTCGGGATCCTCCAAAGTGAGGTCGTCATGCAATACGGCTTCTTCCCAGACTGGCTCCTGCTTGTCGTCCGGAGAACGCAGCCAAAATCGGACCCGGGTACCGCCGTTTTCAGCGGTCAACTCGATGTGGGGCGCGGCCGGAAAGAGCAGGGTGCCCCGCAGGATCAGGTTGTCGTTCGGCAACGCCACGCTGAATTGATGGCCGTCGAGTTGAATGTCCGCCGGCTCCACGCCGGGGAGGAATAGGGGAGCTTCCACGGCCCGCAATCCAAAACCGTCGTGACCCCAAACGGCCACCCACAGTCCTTGGGTGCCGGAAGCGTCCGAGGTGTCCGCCCCCACCGTCCACCAAGTGCGCGCCCCTTCAAGTGGCTCCAGGTTGTCGACGCGTTGATAGCTGTTTCGATGCAAAGAGACGGAGCCGCTGCCCGTCGGCGCGGTGCGGAGATTGACCCGGCGGGCCGGATGGGGGGACAAGACCGCGGGTTCACGCCCGGGCACGCCGGGGTGAATGACCAAACCCTCCAGACGAAACCAAAGACTTTCGTTTTGGTGAACCTCCAGAACATCGGCATCGGCTTCCGATTGAATCCGGGTCGTCCATGGGACTTGGGGGTTCTGCAACCAAACCGTGGTGTCGCGGGCGCTTGCGTGCCAGCCTTCCGGAAATTCAGGCGGATTCTCCGCACCCGAAGGGGACGGAAACAAAAAGCCGAAAATCAGAAGCGCACTCAGAGAAGGCGAGGAAATCCATTGTGAGAAAGTCATGCCCATAAAAAGCGATTTTTTTCAGGGAAAGTCAAGCCCGTCGTTATTGTGAACAGGAGAGCGCAGAGAGCGCAGAGGGGAATGGCGGTGTTATGGCGAGTGTAGAATGACGAGTGCGGAGTGACGAGTTTCCCATCCCCTTATCCCTTATCCATTGTCCCTTATCCGCGGCGAAGCCGCATACCCCCGGAACCCCGAAAAAGCCAAGACTTCAAACTAACTTCAACTGGGTATCCCGCCCGGGGGGGCGGGTTTGACTGGGAAAGCCTTCGGTCTCTTTCTATTCAACCACTCAGGCTTTTGGGAGACCGGGCTCTTCAGCTTGCGTCGGATTTTGCGATTTCGGGGGGCTAACGCATCTCTTGATGGTGACGTCCCCCCGAAAGCGCGAAAGGCGGCGTGAGATCAAGAGTCCGGTCTCCCCCGAAGGCTTTTCCCCATTTTCGGGCTATTCAACCATTCTTTCTCAAAACTCAAAAGTCAAGCCCGTCGTTATTTTTGCCCGTCTGACGCTTCACGGAGCCCTAAAACGAAAAAAATAAAAAATAAATCTAATATTCGCGCGTTTGGCAACGTCCAATGCTTGATGAAGGCTACTCTGAGCCTTCGCAAAAAACAAATGGACAACCCCATGGAGTCAAACAATGAAATTTATTCTCTCTCTCGTCACCCTGCTTTTCTCGGGGATGCTGATGGCCGATGAACCCACCGCAGTGACCGTTTCCCTGCAAACCCCGCATCCCGGCTTCGGGCTGGAAATCGAACGGGTGGTGCAAAAGGACGGTGAATTGCATGTCCTCGCCAAGGTGATTGCCCCGGATCCTGACATGATGTATGCCATGGTCATCTCCGAAGTGTCCGACACCGTACACGTGGATGCCCCCGCCGGCAAAATCAACGCCTATGTCTACAACCGCACTTGGTCTTGGGACGACGACCGGGTGACGGCACTCGACAACGCCGCCGACTTCAATGAAAAAACGGACGGCGGAGAAGCCGTGAAAATCAAACGTCCCGGCAAAGATAAATAATCGGTTTATTTCCCCATCCCGCGGAGGTGCGCCAAGCCGCCGTCGACATGGATGATTTCTCCGGTGACCCAACTTTGGGCCGGGTCGATCAGCCATGCGAGGGCGGAGGCAATATCCTCCGGTTTTCCGAGGCGTCCGAGCACGTGCATCTTTTCCGAGACCGCTCGGGCGGGTCCTGAAGTCAAGTGTCGGGTCATCGGCGTTTCCGTGAGCCCGGGCGCCACTGCATTGATGCGAATGCCTTTGGGCGCATAAGTGGCCGCCGCCGCGCGGGTGAGTCCTTCCACCGCGCCTTTGGCGGCCGCGATGGACTCGTGGTTCACCATGCCGGTTCGAGCCGCGGCAGAAGACATTAGAGCCACGCTGCCGCCTGCCTCCATCCGTTTCACCGCCGCCTGCAAGATGGAAAAGCTGCTGAACACATGAATCCGCATCACGTCGGTAAATTCTTTGGCTGTGGTGCGGTGCAGGGGTTTCAAGAAGAGATTGCCGATGCAATTCACGCACGCGGTCACGGGAATGCCGCTGGATTTTGTCGCCTCAAAAGCTTTGGCGGCACCATCGACCAGGGTGGCGTCCGCGACGATTTTCGTGACCTCATTCGGCAACCCGTCCAGTTTTTCCGCGTCGCGTCCCACGGCGGTCACGGCCCACCCTTTTTCGAGAAGCAAATCCGTGAGAGCCCGGCCAATTCCGCCCGTGGCCCCGAAAATGATGGCGTGTTGTTTCATGATGATTTTCCTGTGTATGGTTGTTTGAGGTCATGGGCCTGTTCCTGAATGCGGCCCATCTCTTCTTCTGAAAGCCGATCCAGATTCCTGACTTGCAGCTTCATGCGCGGATGGGCCGCAAAACGGTCCCGATGACGAATGAGAAAATCCCAGTACAGGGTGGTAAAGGGACAGGCGTCCTCCCCGATTTTTTGGTCGGGACGGAATTTGCAGTGTTTGCAATAATTGCTCATGCGGTTGATGTACTGTCCGCTGGCGATGTAGGGTTTGCTGGCCATCACCCCGTCATCCGCGTACTGGGACATCCCCAGGGTATTGGGCAATTCCACCCATTCCACCGCATCCAAATACACCGCCAGATACCATTCGTGCGTTTGCCGGGGATCCACGCCCAAAAGCAGCGAGAACAGGCCGGTGAGCATCAGACGCTGGATATGGTGCGCGTAGCCGTATTTGAGGGTTTGACCCAGCGCATCTCTCAAACAGGCCATCTCCGTGTTGCCCGTCCAGTAAAAGTCCGGCAGGTTCAAATTCGCCCCCAGCGTATTGCGCCCCAGATATTCCGGCATGAAATGCCAATAGATCCCCCGCACATATTCCCGCCAGCCGATGATCTGACGAATAAAGCCCTCCACCGCCTCCAACGGAATGCGGTCGGGGTCTTTTCGCCAGGCGGCCTCGACTTCCCGGCAAACCGTGAGGGGATGGATGAGCTTCACATTCAGCGCACAGGAAAGCCGCGCATGAAACAAAAACGGTTCCTCCGTCCACATTGCATCCTGATAGTCCCCGAATTTCGGCAGACGATGGGCGATAAAATCCTGCAAAGCCTCCTCCGCCTGCGCCGGAGTCACCGGCCAATCAAAGGTCTGCAAATCCCCCGGATGATCCGTGAATTCGCGCGCTACGGTCTGCATGACTTCCCAGGTGATTTTATCGGGCGGAAAGCGTTTGCCCGGTGGAATCTCCGGTGGACCCGAGGACGGAAACGCCTTGCGGTTCGCCGCGTCGTAATTCCATTCCCCGCCCGTCGGTTTCCCATCTTCCTCCATCAGCAAACCTGTTTTTTTGCGAACTTCCCGATAGAAAAACTCCATGCGCAATTGCTTGCGACCCTCCGCATGACGCGCAAAATCCTCCGCCGAGCAAAGAAAATGCCGATCGTCCAGAATTTCCAACGCAAGATCCGCCTCAGCGGCCGCAGTCTGGATTTCCTGCAAAACCCCGTATTCCCCCGGATGAACCATGCGCAATTTCCGAGGGGACAATTCACGCAGGTCTTTTAACAAGGCCCCGCCAAACCCTTCGAGATCCGCCGTATCCTCCAGGGAGCGGTAGTGCAAAGGATACTCGCGCGTCCGAAGTTCATCGCCAAAATGCCGCATGGCGCTCAGGAAATAGGCGCTGCGGATCTTGTGACTCCACACCTTGGTGCTTTCCTCCCGAATTTCCGCCATCCACAACGCATCCTCCGAGCGATCAAAGTCGTCAAAAATCGAGGAATCCCTATCCAACTGATCACCCAAAATAATGTAAAGATTCCGGATCATACCCTTGCCCGCTTCCTTGAGCTTGTCCGGATTGGCCATAGATTCTCGGCATGCATCAAGACATCATCATGGGATGGGACGCGGCTTGGACCCCGAACGGCAGTGGCGCCTGGGCGATTTGCCGGGGCAGGGAACTGCTTTTGCTCGAAACCTGTGCCACGGGAAACCGACTTTTGCAGGACCTTGCGCGGCACGTCCACAAATTTCAGCCCGTCCTGATCGCCATGGATTTCCCCATTGCCGTGGACGGGGTCCGAGGTTGGCGACAGGCTGACTTGGAAACCACCCGCGCCTTCAGCCGCTATGGCTGTCCTGTACACAGTCCCAATCCCGAGAGGCCCGGGAAATGGGGGGATCAAATTGTCGCGTTGCTGAAGAATCATGGGTATCAAGTCAAAGGAGAACGATCACTGGGGACAAAAGCCTTGGTGGAGGTCTATCCCCACACGGCCAACATACACCTACATCGAAGTCGGTATCGGATTCCTTACAAGGTCGGACGGGCCGCAAAGTATTGGCCCGAACTCAGCCTGACCGAACGAAAAGAAAAGCTTTGCGCCATTTACCAAGAACACTGGCAACACCTCGGAGAGCACATCGATTTGCCAACCTTTCCGGCACCCAACCCCAATGGACCGCTTTCCGCACTGAAAACCCTCGAAGACCAAATCGACGCCCTCCTCTGCATCTACGCCGGAAAAGGCATTCAAAAAGGGGATTTCCAGCCCTATGGCACCCCGCAAGCATCCATCTGGAACCCCATACACACCGAATTCGAAAAATAATCACATCTTTCACTTGCAACAAAAGCCGAAGAGGTGTATACACTCGCCATCACATTGCGGGGTGGAGCAGCCAGGTAGCTCGTCAGGCTCATAACCTGAAGGCCGCAGGTTCAAATCCTGCCCCCGCTACCATTTTAAACCCTTGTAGACTAAACGTTTACAAGGGTTTTTCTTTTGTCGGAATAGGCGTGAATCAGGGGAAAACCAAGCGGATTATGGGGGGCAAAAACACCCACAAACACACACACCACTATAAGATGTCCCCGGATGCTTCAATTCGAACACAGCCAGTTGCAACCCGTTCACAAACACCTCCATCATCATTTCAAATATCCATGTCGATTTCCGAAGATTTTTCGAGCTTCAATAAGCGGCTTTCCAAATCCTTTTCCGGGTAAAAGTACAGCGTCTTTCCCGCCTTGGTCTGTTGCAGCAGGTTCAAGCCCGCCAAATCCAGCAAATCTGTTCGTGCGGTTTGATAGGCCACATTGTGGCTACGCCGATGACTGGCAATGCTGTAGCGCTGCCCCGGATGCTTGAGCGCATGTTCGATCAGGGCTGCCTGTCGATGGTTCATCAGCCGCACCGCTTTCAAATGGGATTCCACCCGCCGGGTATCCTCCGCCTTGCGTTTGATGTACGCGAACAGACGTTCCATCGCTTTTTCAATCACCCGAATTTCGTCGAGAATGAAATAGGTCAGGTCATTCCCGTCCGTCTCCGTGTACAGGAAAGACCGTTCGTATTTCACCGGTGATTCTTTCAACACGCTGGAAATCGAGACAAATTCAAAAAGCCAATATCCGCTCCGCAACATACTCCAATAAAACAAAGCCCGCGCCGTCCGCCCGTTCCCATCCACAAAGGGATGGTCATAGGCCAGCCAGAAGTGCAGGATGATGGCCCGAATCGCGGGGTGGACGAAGTGATCCGGGGTTTTGCCGTTCGCAAAATCGCACATGGCCTGCAAACGCCCCGGCAGCGAATCGGGCGGAGGCGGCACATGATAAATCTCCCCCTCTCCACCGACAATGTGCACGGCTTCCTCCGCCTTTCGAAACCGCCCCGCCGCATCCGGATTGTCCATCGTTTTTTCAGTGACCAAACGATGCAAGGCAAACACCCGTTCCGGGGTCAGGGGCTGATCGCGCAATTCCCGGATCTCCCGCATGGTGATGTAGTTGTTGAGGATCATCCGCTCGCTTTTGTCGCGGGGTTTTCGACCCTGCCGCAACATCTCCTTGGCCACCTCGCGGGTCGTCGCCGCTCCCTCCAACTGACTGGAGGTGATCGCCTCCTCAATCAGGGAATTGACCACATAGCGGTCCCGGGTTTCGGCGTTGGTAATCGGTTCCGGAAACTCAATGCGCCCGCCGCCACCCAGATCAATTTTGTGAAGGGACCTTTGCAGGGATTCCGGCACGGTGAAGCCAAAAGGCCGGCCTTGCACATCGACAAGAGGCGAATCGATGGTGTTCATGACCCGTCTGCGCTTCAGAACATACCACCATTCCTGGTGTGTCAGACCTTCGGGTGCCGGCCGTCTGCGCAATTCATCCCAATGCAAATAGAGCCCGTCCTCCAACTTTGACTCCTGATCGAGCACATAAAACCACCGATCCATTTCGACGCTTTCCATCAAAGCTGAGTATTCTGTTGGTTTTTCGGGTATTTTCATAACGTTATCTACTAATATGCACCAACTTAGTAGATATTGAAAGCGTAAAATCTACTAATATGTGATATTTTAGTAGGTTTTGTTATCCAACCGAATCACTCATCAGCGTCTCCAAACGGGTTGCGCCCAAATCGGGCACTCTACCCCAGCAAAAATAATCAACCGATAGCGATAAATACACCTGCAATAAAATAAAAATGCTGGTATAACTGTCGTCAATGACCTCCGAACCCACCGACCGACTCCAAAACGCCCGTGCCATCTTTCTGCGTCACGGCGGAATCCTCCGCACCCGCGACGCGCTCCAGGAGGGTATCCACCCCGAGATCCTCTACCGCATGCGCGATCTGGGCCACATCCAAGCCCTCAGTCGTGGACTCTATCGCCTTGCCGACCAACCCGAGCCCGGCCAGCCCGATCTCCTCACCGTCTGCAAACGCAGTCCCGCCGCCGTCATTTGCATGATTTCCGCCCTCGCGTACCACGGCATCACGACGCAAATCCCCCATGCCGTGGATATCGCCCTGCCGCGCGGAAGCGAGCCCCCTCGCATACAGTATCCCCCCGTCAACATCTACTGGACCGTCCCCCACATCTTCACCCAAGGCATCCAAGAAGCCCCCATCGACGGCCATTCCCTTCGCATCTACAGCCCAGAACGCTGCATTGTCGACGTCTTCCGCCACCGGAACAAACTCGGACTCGACACCGCCCTCGAAGCCCTCCGCCTCTACCGCGAACGCCTTCCGCTCCAAACAGACACCCTTCTTCGTCTTGCCCGGGTCTGCCGGGTCGAATCCATCCTCACTCCCTACCTCCAGAGCACCCTGTGACCTCACCCAAAGCCAATCTCCCCGCCTCCGTTCGCCAGCGACTCCTCAACCGCGCCCGCGAAAACAACCTGCCCTTTCAGGAACTCGCCCAGCGCTACGCCATCGAACGCTTCCTCTCACGCCTCGCCCAATCCCCCCACGCCGATCGTTTCATCCTCAAAGGAGCCCAGATGTTGCTGGTCTGGGACAGCCAAAGCTCCCGCCCCACCATGGACATCGATTTCCTTGGACGCACCACAAACACCCCAGACCACATCCGCACCCTCTTTCAGGAGATTTGCGCCCTCCAACCGCCCATCCCCGACGGAATCCAATTCCACCCCCAAACCGTCACGACCCTCACCATCAAAGAGGATGCCGACTACGAAGGCGTCCGCGCCACCTTCCAAGCCAGCCTCGACACCGTCAAGCTCCGCCTCCAAATCGACATCGGCTTCAACGACATCATCACCCCCGGCCCGGAACTTGTCCAATATCCCGGCCTCCTCGACTTTCCCGCCCCGACCCTCCGCGCCTACAACCGCGAAACCCTCATCGCCGAAAAAGTCGAAGCCATGGTCAAACTCGGTCTCCTCAATAGCCGAATGAAAGACTTCCACGACATCTGGACCCTCTCGCGCTCCTTCCCCTTCACCAGCCGCGGGCTGCATCAGGCCCTCGCCGCAACCTTCCGGCAACGCCAGACCGAATTCCCCCAACTCCCAAGCATCCTCACCGCAGCCCCTGCGGACCTTGCCGACAAACAAAAACAATGGCTGTCCTTCCGCCGCAAGAGCCGACTGACCCAAAGTCCCGAAACCTTCCAGACCCTCACAGCCGATCTCGTCACCTTCCTCCAGCCCGCCATGGACCCCAACAGCTCCCCAAGGACCTGGGCCCCGCCCGGCCCCTGGGCCTGACACAACTCCACAAGAGCACTTCATAAGCCGGGGTAGGGGGGGCATCGACGTTCGAAGTTCGCCTGCCCGCCGAAGCTCGGCAAAGCGTAGGAGGGTTCAAAGTTCGCTTTCCCGTGGTCCCCCTGCAATCCCTGCGAGGCGAAGCCGCAACCCTGCTATCCCTGCTATGCCCATATCCAGCGAGCCCGCGAGCGCATATCCCATATCCAGGCGCGAAGCGCCGCATATCCCATCCCCCTCCCTTATCCAGCCGCGGAGCGGCGAGTATCCCGTATCCCGTATCCCCGCTGAAGGCGCTCCCTCTCCTCATCCGTCAACTTCTCCCCCCGCCGCAACTTCTCCCGAATGCGTTTCAGTTCCTTGGACCGTTTCTTCGCCTTGTCCTCGTCCCCATCCTCGTCCCCATCCCGCTTCTTCGCCTTTGCCCGACGCACCGCCAGCGACGCTTCCCGGGCCTCCTCCGTCCAGTTGTTCCGCAACGCCCACTTCGCTTCTTGGACATGCAAGGAAGCCATCGCCCGGACTGCGGCCAGCCGCGCGGCATTCCCCAAGGCGTTCCCTTCATACAAAGCCTGAACAGCCTCCAAATCACCCTGAACCGGATCATCCGTCTCCACCAGCCGACAATGGCAATGTTCCCCGCAAAACAGCCGCCCCGACTTCGGACGCAGCTCCGCCGCCTCCCAGGCCGCTTCCGTCTGCACCATCCCCGCCAACGCCGTGCAACTCGGACAATGCCGATCCTCTGGACTATTCCCCAGCGCCCACTTCAACCGCTTCTCCTCCTCGGCATTCGCGAAAACTTCCTCCACGACGTTCGACGTTCGATGTTCAATGTTCGAAGTTCGCATTTCCCCCTGACCTCTACCCTCGGCCCTCTGACCTCGATTACTCAACGGAACCAGCCCCTTCAAATTCGGATCATTCGTCACTGCAGCATTCAACAAACGCACCGGACGCACCCGTCCATCTCCGAGATCCACGCAATCTGACCGAGACCAAACCGGCGACAGAAACCGATACCGCCCGCCACGAACCGCCGCCTCTCCCGTGTCCGACCAACGAATTTCCGCCCAAAGCCCCAAATCTTGAGAACCATTACCCCGCAACCGGGAACCAGCAACCTCTTCTCCCCCCGAACCCGCAACCTTCAACCCGTAACCTTCAACACGCGCTTCCAGCGCGGTAATCCAGCCCGCCGCCTCCGACTTGTTCCCCGCATCCAGCGAAAAATGGTCAAAGTCGATCAGCAGGCCGGCAAAATTCCTTGCAGCCGCCTCCACCCCAAACGCCGCCGCCATCGCCCCGCACGCCTCCGCATCCACCACCTGGACAACACCCGAAGCCGCATGGGGGAAAACCCCCAGCGGCGCCACATGATACCACCCGTCCTCCGGCAACGAAAACGACTCCCGATTCAAAATCAAAACATTCGTCTACCCCGGCGAGGAGATCAACGTTTCCCCTCATCGGATGTCGGATCCACCGCAGGTAAGCCGTATGGTGGTGTCGGTGGCTCGGTAGCTCTTGCGGTCACTCGGTGCCAATCACTTCGTTTCGTCCAGCACCGCCCGCACCTTCTTGGAAATCTCAATAAAGGTGAACGGCTTCTGAAGGAAGGTATCTGTCCCGCCTGTGACTCCGTGGCGGATCAAAGCATCGTCCGTATATCCGCTCATGAACAAAATTTTTATATCCGGATGTCGGGACCGCAGGGCTTCAGCCAATTTCACTCCACCCATGTCGGGCATCACAACGTCCGTCAGCACCAGATGGATCGGGCCGGAATGTCGCTCCGCGATGTGGATGGCATCGGTCCCGCCGGCTGCCACCAGAACCGTGTAGCCTTGAGTTTCGAGGGCGATACGTGCAATTTTTCGGACCCCCTCTTCGTCTTCGACCATCAAGATCGTCTCGGTCCCATGGAGCGGACCGATGTGATGGCCCTCGCCGTCTGGTCCGGGAAGTCGGTCGTCCACGGCGGGGAAGAGGATTCTAAACGTGGTGCCGATCCCGACCTCACTGTCCACGCTGATGTGGGCGTTACTCTGCTTGACGATCCCGAACACGGTCGCCAGCCCGAGTCCCGTCCCCTTTCCCGGCTCCTTCGTCGTATAGAACGGCTCGAAGATCTGGGACTTCACCGCGTCAGACATCCCGTGGCCGGTGTCGGTCACGCACAGTTGGGCAAAGCGGCCAGGTCTCAAGTCGGGGTAGTCCAACAGCTTCTGACCCAGCATGAACTCGTGCGTCTCGATCGTCAGCCGCCCACCCGTAGGCATGGCGTCACGGGCGTTCACGCACAGGTTCATGACAACCTGGTCCACCTGTCCAGGGTCAGCCATTATCCGCGGCAGATTCGGGTCTAGGATCGTGACGATGGCGATATCTTCCCCGAGCAGACGTTCCAACATCCGCTGCGTCAGAGCCACCCGGTTGTTCAGATCGTGGACGACGGGCTCGATTACCTGTTTACGGCTGAAGGCGAGGAGCTGCTGAGTCAGGGCTGCCGCTCGATCCCCCGCCTTCCGGATCTCAGCCACATGCCATCGTTGCGGGTTGGTTTCGGGCATATCCAGCAGCAGCATGTCGCTCAGGCCAAAGATGATCGTCAGGAGGTTGTTAAAGTCGTGGGCCACACCGCCCGCCAACCGTCCGATGGCATCCATTTTCTGAGACTGCTGGAAAGCCCGTTCCAGCGTCCGCCGCTCAGTCACATCGGCGAGCACCCCGACATAGTTGCAGATTTTTCCACTCTCGTCATGCACCGGGGTTAAGAACAGGGCATTCCAAAATGGCGTCCCGTCCCGCTTGTAGTTAAGGATTTCGACCGAACACTCCCTCCCGGCGAGGATCGCTTCGTGCATCACCCGAACGGTCGCCGGGTCGGTGTCCGGGCCTTGCAGGAATCGGCAGTTCCTCCCCAGCACTTCGTCGGTCGCGTACCCCGTGATGCCCTCGAACCCCCGGCTGGCGTAGATGATCGGATTGTCGGCCTGATTTGGATCCGTGATGATGATGCCCTGCGACAGAGCCTGAATGGCCCAGTCTCGAAAGCGCAGCCCCTCCTCGATCTGTCGTTGTTCGGTTCTGTCCTCGCAGACACCAACCCATTCCAGCACGGACCCTTCCTTATCAAGAATCGGCACCGCCCGGGCAGTGATTTGCCGATATTCCCCGTCCGCCCGACGGACTCGATAATCCACCTCAAACCGCTCTTTTGTCTCCAGCGAGTGCCGCCACCGCCGGGCAGTCCGTCCCCGGTCGGCGGGGTGGAGGGCATTCATCCAGCCCCATCCCTCAACCTCCTCGTCCGGAAATCCCGTGTACTCGCCCCAGGTCGGGGTGGCGATGAAGTTTTCCCCCATCGCGTCGGCTGTCCAGACGACTTGGGCGGTGGCCGTGATGAGCGACCGGAAGCGGGTCTCGCTCAGTCGCAGCTCGTTTTCAGCCGATTTCCGCTCCGTCAAGTCGCGGAGCACTTTGACGAACCCCCGCACCCCACCGGCGGCGTCGCGGATGACGCTCATCGTCCCGTTGGCCCAGAACAGGGTGCCGTCCTTGCGTATTCGCCAGCGATCCCCGTAAGCGTGACCTTTGGCGGCAGCCTCCTCGATCTCGTTTTGCGGAACTCCGCTCGCCACGTCCTCGGGCCTGTATAACAGCATGCGGTTCTGCCCAATAATTTCGTCGGCGGTGTAGCCAAAGATGTGGACCGCCCCTCCGTTCTAGGTTTGAACGGTGCCGTTGATGTCGAGCATGAAGATGGCATAGTCATCGATGCTATCGACAAGAAGCCGAAACCGCGCCTCGCTGGCCCCCAACGCCTCCTCGACCCGCCTCCGCTCCGTGATGTCCCGGGTGATCACGGCGAACCCGACGTCGCGGTCGTACTCCCGCAAAGCGGTCACGGTTAAAATGGCTAAAAAATGGGAACCGTCCTTACGGGTCCGCATTGACTCCACTTCGCACCTCCCGTCCGCAAGGGCTGCGTCCATGACATCTCGCGGCTTGCCGCTCGCCACGTCCTCGGCTGTGAAAAGCTGGCCGAACGGTTGGCCCAGCATCTCAACAGCGGTATAGCCATTGCACCGCTCAGCTCCGCTGTTCCAACTAACAACCGTCCCCTCCGGATCAAGCAGATAGATTGCGTAATCCTTGACGCTCTCGACCAGGAGGCGGAACGGGTCGGCGGCCTGGTGCAGCAGGGTTGTCGTGAATGGGGCGTCTTTGTTGTTTTTCATAAAGCTCTCCACGGCCACCCGCATGCTAAGGCCGTTTTCCAGACTCCGGGACGAAGGGTGAGTTTCGTCTTCATGACATTATTTTATCATATCACTATACCCATGTCCGCAACAATCTGAGAAAATTTCTTCTTTCTTTCAAATCTGGCCTCTATCATCTCCATTCCCATTCGTCCGAAAATTCCGCTCCGCCCGATCACTGCGCTATCCATCCTACCCGCCTGCGACAGGATCGTCAGCAGACCCCCCGTCGCTGTCAGCGTGATCTGACGGTCCACATACTCCAGAGTGAACAAGAACGACACCGCGTCCCGGAAATTATCAATCCGGTCATACGCATCTCGCAGCACCGCCGCCTGTTCCCCCGCCAGCACCGGATCCCCCCAATCACCTCCCGGATATCCCAGTCCACCGCCAACAGCGCCGCCCGACGCCGCTGCAGCACCGCATAAATCATCGGGTCCGACCGCTCCATGTAGTGATAAAACCACTGCAAATCCGTATACTCACCACGTTCCCCCGCCTCCAGCAACGAAACCAGCCTCGGCAGCCCCAGTCCCCGAAGCGGATTGTACCCATCCCTCCGCAGATGATCCTTGCTCTGATAAATCGAAACCATACCCAAGCCAGGAAATCAACCCCCGGGAACGCGGGCATCCTGCCCGCTCATCCAACAGAAACGCCAATCACCAGATGATTAGGGATTTATCAAATCAAACTTTCGCTTGTTGTAGGTCGCAGCGAATTCTGTTGCAGCAGCAATGAATCGACCGTGCGCGCTGTTTTGGATTGCGTCAGTGGTGCCCGGAATCATTCGTTCGCCGTGTTCTGCGCTGATCTCCGTACCGACATCGGCATCCAGGCCGGGATAATATTTCCCAACACCCATCGCAGCGTAGATCCGATAGTCACCGTTTTTGTAATCGGTTTCAGCCTCTGTTTTCGGCAAGCGTTGCTGGTATTCTGTAGCACGGCTGTCATAGTCCACACTCACGCAGCCTACAAGGGCGAGGCTGAGGAGAATTAAAAAGCATGGATTCGGAAATCTCATTTTTTTTCCTAACGTCAGAGGTCACTATATACCGAACCCGCCGCGGGCGAGGAATACGGTGAACCACTTTGTTGGCCGATTTTCTTGATTATCCACATCAGCAAAAAGGTCGTCACTATTGCGAGCGGAATGAGAACGAACCCAAACGCCAACGAGCCAAATATTGCGTATGCCAGCCCCAAATCAATTGGAGCAAATTGGTGTTCAACCAATCGGAGTGATGTCCCTGTCGTTTTCTGATATCCGAGTTGAATATACGAAATAGTTAATCCGAATAGAAACGCCCCGACTGGGAGAGATAAGGCACCAGTCACGATTATCCATATGATTCTGACTCTTGGCGAGAGAGCTTTCACAATCACCCATGACAGGATTGCACCTGTCATGCATCCAGCGACGACTGCAGTCACAGTATCTTCCGCACTGCGGATTAGTCCGCTGTATATGATTGGAACTATTGACCACAGTGCTCCGAACAGGGCTCCGACAATAAGTAGCGTTTTCGTTTTCATATTATTTCCGGGCATCATATTAAGCAACATGTTGTTTTTGACTCTCTGTCGGTTTCGGGGTGGATTGTCACAGATGGCCGTGCAAAACCCTGCCCTCTGCACATTTTGGTGTTGTTTAATGTGCTTGGATGCAAGTGGATCTTAAACAACGACTCACCGAGTCGACACATCACCTATCGGTCAGCCTGTTGGGATTGTCCCTGGCAGAGGCGCCTTCTCTTAGCATCAATCCTTTGCATGACTCCCGGTCTCTGTCCACTACTTTCGTTCGAAATTTCCTCGTTTCCCGTCCGTTCGCGCGGTCCGTACCGTCCCTTGGGACCACCCGCTCACTCGAATGGCACTAACTTCAGACCTCAAAGTATTGGACATTTTAACGTAGTTTCATCGCAATTTCAAATGCGTCATCGGGAAAGATTCTGCATGAAGTGCCGTAGCGGGTTCAGGGTAGAAGCCGGGGGTGCCGTTCACCCACGACGCAAGGTCATGGGGCTCTATCCGATGGGGGGAGCATCATTCTAGCCTTGAAATAAAGGATATTATTCGCATCCGGTGATCTGTGCGGACTTTCAGCCCGCATTGAATTTCCCAAAATCCTCAACCCAGCCCGAGCACGCTTCGCGGTTCGGACTGGGCTGGTATTGGCTCGGACCTTCGGCCCGAAAATGGAACCGAAATCACCGGCAATTCTCTTGATTCAATTCGACAGCACAGACTAAAGGCTGTTCTCGGACGACCATTCACCAAACAAATTCACCCTCCACGAGATATGTCAGCTTCTATGAGTTGACATGAAGAAGGTTTACGTGTCTACTCATTCTATGCATTCACGTCCATGGCCACGCTTTACAAAACCGATACTCATGGTTCCAATACTGCTTCTCCTTGCCTGTGGGCGTTCCCCACCGGAATTACCATACTCTTTCGATGGCGAGGCCGGTGGTACAACCTATTTTGTGTTTGAACGTGTTACCGCTGACCGAAAAGCAGGGATCGTTGTTTTTATCGACCTTATGGGTTACGAACCTGCCCCCCCGGATGACATCATGAGTAAATTTGCGGAAAACCCCACCCAAACGTTTCGAATTGAAGAGGAAGACCCTCCCATCACGGTTGAGGTTTACGAGTCGGAAGGCCCCATTGATCAATTTGGATGGTATCATGGCAACTACTTTGATCATCATTCTCCCACATGGTCGGCCCTGTCTGGTGAGATTGCCGTTACTTTGTTTCCCGTGGCAGAGGGCGACAGATATCCCCGTGCCAGTGCCGAACTGAAAAACGTCGTATTCAGACATGCGAACGGAAGACAGCGTAGGATCATCCCTTCGCTGGAGATATCGGACGTCTTCGTTGGTTATGGGCGGTTTTAGATCCTTCTACCCAACGCCGCAATCGCCCCGCAGGCCTCCGCATCCACCACTTGCACCACACCGGCAGCCGCATGGGGGAACATCCCCAGCGGCGCCACATGATACCACCCGTCCTCCGGCAACGAAACGACTCCCGATTCAAAATCAATGCATTCATCTACCCCAGCGAGGAAATCAACGTCTACCCGCACTGATTTGTTCGGTGGCGGAGTTGGTTCGTTATTCTATTTTTCAATATGGTATGAGTACACTCCCGGTGCTAGTTCTTTTAAGTAAAAAGGGCTCCAGCTTGTCTGAAAATCGGATGGCCCAACAAGAAGGCCATGCAAATACCATGATATGACGACACACGTCGCCCCGTTTGCATTAGCTTGCACCGAGACCTCCGGCCCTTTGCCCTGACGAACTGTTGCGGAGAACACTCCATTCCGGAGGAAATCAGGAAGAGACTCAAGAGGTAGAGGGACATTTCCGGGTCTCCAATATTCAGGATGATTGGTCCAGTCCAGAATGGCACTAACTTAAGGGTCTTTTAAAACAGATTTTTGTGTGCCTTGGGCCGG
>JAFIGC010000190.1 GCA_020831635.1 Verrucomicrobiota bacterium
ATGTAGCTGGTCACCGCCCCCCCCGGTCGTAGTCAATGATGGTTGAGGAGTCCCCCGCCTTCCATCAATTTCTTCAAGAATATTCATCAGTTCTTTGTTTAGGATCGTATACCCCGCGTCATTCAGGTGAAGTGTATCTTTGCTGTACTCTCGCATGATTAGACCATCAACTCCATACAGAATCGAAAAAGAATCAAGTATGATGACGTTCTTTGCAGATAGCGAATTCAGGTGTTTATTTACCTCGTCAACACCTGTTGCGACATCCGATGACCAAACAATTCTGCGCGCCATGGATGGCCTTCCTACAGGGAATATCGTTGAGAGAATGACCGTTCTATCCCCCTCGGCGGAATGTGCGACGATATTTTCAAGATTCGACTTGCAGTTGGTTATGATCTCCTCTCGCCTTTCAGGAAATAGGGCAAGCGTTTTTAGGTCGTTGATACCAGCTTGAATCAGCACTATATCTGGCTGCGTGTGATCTAGATCCTCATGAATTCTACCAAAAACTTGGGCGGTTGTCTGACTTCCAATTCCTCCATTTACAATTTCGTAGTTTAGAAATTCATTGGGGATCTGCCATTCCGCGGCACGCGAGTCTCCAACAATGAGTAACCTACGTTGCGTGTTGTCTTCGTCAAATCTGTATATGTTACGCGCCGATTTTCCCAAAGGGTCGAGGCGTACAGCCTGGATCCGCGTATAAAAAGACTTAGTCTCCTTCAATAGAACGATATTCCCGACCACGGAAAGTAACAGCAACATTGCTGTAAATGCCAAGATGTACCGCGTGTGAGGCTTTCTCATTCTGATTTTGGTTGACTGGGTTGGTGATCCATTGGATTGTCGTCATGCCACTTCACCTTTGAAAATCTGCTGTCTGCCTCAATCACCGTATTCAGGCTTACCTCAACGGATTGCTCTGCGGCGCGAATGAGATCGGGATCAGTCTTCTTCAGGAATTTCTTTTTTCCAGCAACCCCGAGAAGCCAGTGCATTCTCTGGTCCAGATATTCCCATACGCAAATTTCGACGACAATTCCATGGGTTTCGACAGCCATGATCCATCCCCAATCCTCCATCGTTGGATCGAGGCGCGGCCTGATACCCGGGAAAGGAAGCAACCTGGCGTAAAACCAGCCTGCACAATCCGCGCCAACAAACCATTGGTCGAGTTGATCGTCCGGAATGTCGGAAAAGAACAGGTCGGTCTCGAAAGTGAGGTAGCGCATTTTTTGGGGGAAATTTAATCAAACCGGACCGAGGTTATTGAGGCACGTTTAAGGTTTTTGTTGAATAAGTCTCTCTGATTGTAGATACTTTTCAAGATCGGATTCGGATAAATGACAAACATTCTCTTCTATCGCTTCCAAGGCCAATAAGCCACATCGGCTCGTCACAAACTCACGTTCAAAATCCATGAGTTCCCGCCCCAGCTTCGTTCGGCAGGTTGCCAGGATTTTGGATTGCCAGTTTGGCACCATTGTTTCGGAGTTCATATTCAGCCTCTCAGTCCGGCAGGATGTTGAGTTGTATCAATACAGGTGTTCACCGGTCCCCCCGGTCGTAGTCAATGATGGATGAGGAATCCCCCGCCACCGGACCATCGGGAAAAATCTTTTCCAGCCTTGCCAGCCGATCCACGGGTCTGGGAGGTTCGTGCCTTTGTGTAGGTTCCAGGGTCGCAAACGGAATGCCCCGCTTGGTGATTACCACCGCCTCGCCATCATGTATCCATTTCGAGACGGTGGAAAATTTATTTCTTAAATCAGCAACGGTTGCGGTTTTCATAGTGATAGATAATGTATCACGAGAAACCTTCCGGGTCAACCCTTCCTGAGTCATTCTTCCTAATCCCAAGCCCACGGCGATTCAGTTTTGGGATTGATCACGTTTACAGTTCATAGAGCTGGTCTATCATTTTTTCAATGTTTCGGTATCGGTAAAAGAATCAATCGTGATCACTTGTCCAATTTTGGTTTCCCGAAACGGGAACCCAAATATGTACAAAACATGAGCCGATTTCCATTCCGATGCGTCAGAATACAGAAAATATCTTCCGTGTGCAGGATAGAGGCCGATTAATTCACGATGAATTTGCTCTTCCTTCGTCAGCTCAAGAATAAACACACCGTTTCGGCGGGCAGGGTTCCAAGGGAATTTTATGAGCCCATCCGATGCAACGGTGCCCACATAAGAACGGCTTCCCCCCAGACGAATCTCATACTCAAAGCCTGCAAAAGATTCTTCAAGTTGTAGCGACAGCCTCCCTTTGTAAAAAAGGAAAAGGGAAAAAACCAAAACATAGGCTATCTGAATGTATTGTTTGATTCGGTTTTTCATGATTTGCACACTTCTTAAAAACCGCTGACCCGAGGCGTGAGGGGGCGCAGTCACTGATCGTCGCACAATTTGCACGTACCACTCAGACCAAGTCCTTTCCAGCATATTTTGGTTGCCAAGTGTTGTTGCCATGTCTTGCAGCGTCATTCGGGTTATACCCCATTTGGCATGAAATGCATGTATGGTACTGTCACTCCTATGTATTATCTGAATCCGTGAGATCTTTGTTGTGAATCCGCACAATCATATGGGCTGCAAGGAATTGTCGGGAATGCTCGTCATACCGCATGGGTATGCCTCGATTCCCGACAATCCCTTTCGCTCCATGATCTTGCACGCCTTCTTTGCAAAGATCTCACGGATTCAGGTATTACCAAGCATCACCAAGTATAACAATGCATCACCATGCATCACCATGTATAACCATGCATCACCAAGTATGACCATATATCACTATGCATTCCCAAGCATTCACACGACCTCCGTTGGATAACCAACACACCAACAGCCTGCCCATAAGGAATCCCGCGTGATGACACCTGAACAATGCGAACTGTTGGGCACGCTGCAAAAAGACGCCTTCAGCTATTATACCTATCAGACCAATCCCGCCAACGGGCTGGTGCGGGATAAATCGCAGGATGAATGGCCGGCGAGCATTGCCGCCGTCGGGCTGGCGCTCGCATCTTATCCGGTCGGCGTCGAACGCGGCTACATGACGCGCGAAGCCGCGGCGCAACTGACCTTGGCGACGCTGCGTTTCTTTGCCACCGCGCCGCACGGTCCCGAACCCGACGCCACCGGACACAAAGGCTTCTACTATCATTTTCTCGACATGAAAAGCGGGCGGCGCGCCCTGGAATCCGAACTGTCCAGCGTGGACAGCGCTTTCCTCCTTGCGGGCATGTTGACCGCCGCAATGTATTTTCAGTGGGAAACGGCGGAGGAAGAGGAAATCCGCAGTCTGGCGGACGCCCTGTATCGCAATGCCGATTGGCAGTGGATGCAGAACGGCGCCGCCGCGGTGAGTCACGGATGGACACCCGAAAAGGGCTTTCTGCGTTACCGCTGGCACGGATACGACGAAGCGCTGCTCCTCTATCTGCTCGGGCTGGGCTCGCCGTCGCATCCCCTTCCGGCCGCGAGCTATCGCGCCTGGGCTTCGACGTACAAGTGGAAAAAATTATATGGGATCGAATTCCTCTACGCGGGACCCCTGTTCATCCATCAATTGTCCCATGTGTGGATCGATTTCCGCGGCATACGTGACAATTTCATGCGACAACATGATCTGGACTATTTCGAGAACAGCCGACGCGCCACCTTGGTACAACAACAATACGCGATTCGCAATCCACGCGGTTTCGCGCACTACGACGAATACTGCTGGGGAATCACCGCCAGCGACGGACCGGGGCCGAAAAAACTGAAAATCGATGGCATCAAACGCGTGTTCCACGACTACATTGCCCGCGGCGTGCCCTTCGGTCCCGACGACGGCACCCTCGCTCCTTGGGCGGTGGTCGCGTCCCTGCCCTTCGCGCCGGAGATCGTCTTGCCCACGATCCAAAACTATGAGCGCATGGACTTGGAGGCCACCTGGGCTTATGGATACAAATCGAGCTTCAATCCGACCTTTCCGGCGCAGCCGAAACACGAACACGGCTGGGTATCATCCTACAACTACGGTCTCAACCAAGGGCCGATCGTGCTGATGATCGAAAACCATCGCTCCGGAATGCTTTGGGCGCTCATGCGGCAATGCCCGTATCTCGTCACGGGCTTGCGCCGGGCGGAATTTTCCGGCGGCTGGCTGGATTGAGAAAAAATGCCTGTTACCCTGTTGGTTTCCTTTTCTGCATTCGGCGCTTCTCTTTCCCCGCAGTCAAACTATACAGCCAGAATGAAGTCTAAACTAACCCTCGGCGTGGTAGTGCAGGGAAATCTTGATCTGGCCCGGGATATTCTCCTCGGTATTCGAAGTTACTGCAATGCCAACCGGAATGTTCATTTGGAACTTCTCTCGGCATCCGGCTTTGTCCCGAAACTCGCTTCCCTGGAAGTATCCCTGGACGCGCTGATCGCGTTTGAATCCCTGCCGGAAAGCATTGAGGTGCTTCACAAGCTCACCCCGAATGTGGTCCTCACTTCCAACCGATTCGCCATGGAGGCTCCCAAGGTCATCAACGATGATTTCGAAATCGGCCGCATGGGGGCCCGTTATCTCCTGTCCAAAGGCTATCCGTCCCTGGCCTTTCTGCATGCCGAAGGTTGTCTTTTTTCAAAGGAACGCCGGCAGGGATTCCTGGAAATCACCGAAAAAAGCGACATCGAAACCCGCGTTTTGGATCTGAACAACCTGACCAAGGTTCCGGACGCATTGAAAATTCTGGAAACGCTCCCCTCTCCGGTCGGGATCCTCGGCTGTTCCGACCTCCATGCCCGCTGGCTCATTGAAAGCCTGGAGGATCCCACCAAAGACATCCCTTCACGGTTCGCCATTTTGGGCGTGGACAATGATACCCTGGAGCAGGCCCTTTGTCCTGTGCCTCTCTCAAGCATCGCTCTCGCGGGCCGACAAATCGGATATGCCGCCGCCGAAACCGCCACACAGTGGGCCCGCGGTTCACGGCCGCCCGACGAACCCGTCCGCATTCGTCCCCGCGGCATCATCACCCGCCATTCCACCGACATGCTGGCCTACACGGATCCGATTGTGAAAAAGGCCCTCACCCTGATCTCCGAGAAAACCGAACAATTCCGGGATGTCGGCGACGTGGTCCGCGTGCTCGGAATTCCCCGCCGCACCCTCGAATACCGCTTCAACAAGGTCACCGGCAACAGTCTGGGCACCCTGTTGACACAAGCCCGCATCCGGAAAGCCTCCAACCTTCTCGCGCAAACCGACCTGAGCATCAAGGAAATTGCCTATCTCGTCGGCCTCTCCGAGCCCCGGATGCTCAGCCTGATTTTCAAACGGGAAACCCACGAAACTCCCAGCGAATACCGGGAGAGAACAAAGCTTGTGTGAGAGCCGGCATGATGGGGTATTGGTTTGGTGTTCTGATGGAAATCCCAAGAACGCATCAACCCAACACCCCGTCCTCCCCCGGAGCCGGGTCTCATCTCTCCAAATTCCAATTCCCATCGGCGGCGGCGTTATCCTGTTGCCCTTTTCTCCTCTCTCTTTGCGCAAATATGAACTTCTTTTGTGGACACATGCATTTCCAGAACGCCTTGTTTCCGGTAGTATAGACCAAGATGAAAGGCAGGTCTTTGCCTTATTACGAATAAACCAACTTAAGTCCAAACCCACAAACGAAGGTAGTATGATGAATGCAAAAAAAACAACCCTGATATTGGCCGCAGCCCTGCGGGGCTCCATGGCGAGTGCACAGCTTTTTTGGAATCCGCCCGATAGCTCTACAACCTACAGCGGGACCGGCGGAGACGGCGCATGGAACACGACCGCAGAAAATACAGTTTGGTGGGATGCAACTACTGAGGGAAATGTTGTTTTCTCTAATGATGCTGGCGCTGTGTTTGAAGGAGCCGGGGCCGTGACCAACACACAAGATATACTACCAGGACCCACAACTTTTCAAAATTTAACGGGAGATTATACTTTTTCGAACCGTGTGCGCTTTAATGCAAACAGACATTTGACCGTGGATGCCTCCGGGGGAACCCATAACGTCAGCTTTAACTCTGGTATTGCGATAGGTGGCGGAAACATCATCACAAATAACTCATCAGGTCTTCTTTCCGTTGGTAACTTACGTCGCATTTTTGGTAGTCCCAGTGTGACATTCGCAGGTTCTGGAAACATCACCGCCAATCAATTCGATAATGTAGGTGATGGAAATATGGGTTTCACAATGAATGGCACCGGACGCCTTACCTTTACCGGGACCGTTTTGAGTAATGAGACCGGAAACATAACCTTAAATGCCGGTGAATTTTATGCATCCTCCGGTTCATCGACTGTAAGTAATGACTTGGTATGGAATGAAGGTCTGCTGATTTTTGATTTAAGCACAATTGACAACTCATCGAACACCATCAACATCAATAACGCATTTACCAAAGGTTCCGGCGAAACATTCGCGTTCGACTTTGGCAACTCCGGTCTGATCAACGAAACCTATACCCTGATGACCTTTGCCAGCACTGATTTTGCACTCAGTGATTTTACAGCGGTGAACACCATGGGAGGAAACTTTTCTTTCGGGACCACTGAAATAAACGAGGCCACCTTTCAAACCCTCCAATATGCCGTCATCCCCGAACCCGGCACGCTCGTGCTGCTGGGGATCGCCCTGGGATCGCTGCTGCTCTTCCGTCGGCGGAAGTGAGGGGGGAGATCGGACAAGTCCGGACAAATCGGACGACTCTGACCTCTACCCTCTGACCTCTAACCTCTTTTTTGTGGGGCAACCCGTCTTCGTTCCCCGAAGACGGGTTGTTTTTCACTGGATTTGCCATGTACCGTCTTTTTCTTTCATTCGTTCTCCTGAACCTCATGCTTGCTCCGCTGTGCGCGCAGCCGGTCGAGGTGTTCACCCCCAATCCGGCCGCGGAAATTTCCGCGGAGATGCCGTTCACACCCGCCGCTGAACCGGCGCTCTGGCTGGTGGCCCCGCGCAACGGGTCGGCCACCGCCCCGGTGGTTCTGCGGGCCGCGCGGGGTCTGGACCGAATTCGTCCGCAGCTCAGTCCCCTGCGCACGGCATCGGGCCAAACCTTGCCCGCCGACGCCCTGCGCATCCGTTTCGGCACCCAAGGTCTGCTGGACAGACCGGAAGCCGACGGGGCCTTTCTGGCGGTCTGGCTCACGGCGGACATCCCCGCGCAGACGCCGGCGGGCGACTACCGGGGCGCGCTCCGCATTCCAGGTGCGCCCGACATTCCCGTCCGCGTGCAGGTGGCCGACTGGATCGCGCCGAACCCGAACGCTTTTCAGATCCGCGCCAGCCTCCTCCAGTCCGCCGAGACCGTGGCGCGTCACTATGATGTCCCCGTCTGGTCGGAGGACCATTTCCGTCATCTCGATTCCACCCTGCGGCTCATGGGGCAAATCGGCAGTCAGGTGATGTACCTCAACCTCGCCGGCCACACCCACTTCGGCAACGAGCACACCCACCTGCGCTGGAGCGGAGCGGAACGAGCCCCCGAACCGGAATTCACCGCCCTGGAACAGTATTTCGTGCTGTGGAACCGCCATCTGGGCCCGCCACGTCAGATCATTCTCTACATGATGGAGGACGCGTGGGCCACCCGTCCCCCGCAAACCATGCAGGTCTCCTATGTGCCCTCTCCGCGCGGCGCCACGCAGACCCGCGAGATTCCCTTCTATTGGCGCGGCGACACGGAGGCCTGGCGGCGGGCCATCGATGGCATTCGCGAGCGCGTGCGGCAAATCGGCTGGACCGAAACCGAGGTGCTCTTCGGGGTCATTCACGACAACCGCAACTGGCCTCCGGAAAAACTGGAGTTCTTTGAAGCCGTAGGCCCCGGTCTTCGCTGGGCCGCCTTCACCCACGGCCGCGGCGATCCGCCGGTGCCGTCGGAGGGCGACTACCGCATCGGGCCCCTTTCCTTCGGCTACATCGAATATCCCTACGCCACGCGGTCCCTCATCGATCCGAGCAGTCAAAACGGCCACTGGACCCGCGCCTTTCCCTTCATCACCTCCATGCGGGACAGTTCCCTGATGGGCTCCGATAGCCTCCCCGCCTATTGGCGGCTCATGCCCATGGCCAGCGCCCTGAACAGCCGGGGCGCCCACCACTACACCGGCTTCGGCCGCATCGGCTTTGACTTCTGGGACGTGGACGGCCGCCCGCTGATCGGTCAATTTTTCCGCAACCACAACCTCTACCGGGGCAATCCGCGCTTCGTGGTGCGCCCGGGTCTGGAGGGCGCGGTGGCCACGCCCATGTTCGAACATTTCCGGGAAGGCGTCCTCTCCGCGGAGGCACTGGCAGTCGTGATGAATCGACTGCACGGCGAGGACCCAAGCCCGCCGACGGGGCAGCGAAAGACGCTGGAAGAGGCGGCGACGCAGGCTTTCGATTGGATACAGTCCTATTATTTTCTCGAGGCGCGGGAAGGAGGGAACGATCCGCTCCGTCAGGCGTTCCTCAAAATGGCAGAAGCCGAATGGCGTCCGGCGCTGTTTGCGCTCTATGAGGCCGCCGGGATCGCCGCCGGGGCGCAAACCGCTCCCCCCGAATCCCCGGGAGCCGACCCCGCTTTTCGGACCTGGACCAGCCGGGACGGGCGGCAAATCCAGGCCCGCATGTTGCGCGCGGACCGAACTTCGGTCGAACTGCTTCGAGCCGATGGCAGGACCTTCACCGCGCCCCTGGAATCCCTGAGCGATGCGGATCAACAGTACCTCCGAAATCCGCCTTCTTCCACTCCCTGAGCACTTTGTATGCTTATGGATATTACGGACTTCCCTTTCTTGGTTCCTTCGGAAACCAAACCGTTTGGTCTCCGTAGTCATCCATGAACAGTGAAAATGTCCGCATGATTTTGTCAACAACGTCCATCTGCCTTGCCTTTGGAATTGTGAATGCGGCCACCATGCTCATGGGTTCGTCTGATGGAATCGACACTCGCACGGATTTCCGATCATCCGTGAGAAGATTTGCAGCCGACCACATCTCCGCAAGATGCTTCTCCGCAGGCATAACTGTAAGATTTACTTGAACTCGAACTTCCATAGATTTCATTCCTTTCATCATGTTATGACCTCGTCGTTTAGGCGCTGCGAAGCCGAGGAACGAAGGTTCGCAGACGCCTTATGGTTTTATTGTTCGGTTCTTCTATTGTTCTCGAAATTGGTTCAAGTCAAATCCGTCCCCTTCTCGGGGCATCGGCATCAGGAAGCTCAGTATGGCATATACAATGATCCCAGGGATGAAGCCCGAAATGATCGTCAATACTGCGAAAACGAGCCTGACTTTGAACGAAGACCACCCGAAATATTCGGCAAGTCCTCCGCATACGCCTTGCAGAGAACGATCATTTCGTTTCTTTTCATGCGAACTACCCGATCATAATCCAAGGCCAGTTTCAAGCAATATCGCATCACAAACATCAACAGACACGACGGATTTTTTGAAGGTTGGATGCTGC
>JAFIGC010000191.1 GCA_020831635.1 Verrucomicrobiota bacterium
CCACCGGATGGCTGCCCAGCTGTTTACAGAAGAAGGCCACGCCCTGTTCCCGGCACAGGTCCCGCAACTCCCGTGCCCACGCCAAGTCGAAGGGCCGGGCATCCTTGTTCCCGCTCTCGCCCCCGACAATCAGCCAGTCGATGCCCGTGAGGAGCATGATATTCCAAGAATCACTTGCATTGTATCGGAATACTTGCACAACATTGACTTCTAAAAGCTATGGAGACCCTTGAAAAACTGATCGTGACACTGGAAGGACTCTACAAAGTCGGACTTTGGGAAGAGGCCATCCAGATTGGCATGTCCCATTTGGAGCCATATAGACATGACCGCCGTTTCAAGGAGCTTCTCGGAGAGGCCTTCTGCAAAGAAATCCTCCGCGTCGCCCCCAAAAGGGCCGTTCAGCTTGATGAGCAGTTCCGAAGCCTGCGCTTTCCTCCGGATGCCCCCTTGAGTCATCGTTGGCAAGGTTGCCGGAATAAAGCGCTCGGTCGAACGGACTACGCCGAAAACATCCATCAAGGATGGAAAGCCCTGGAAACCGGTCAAACCGCTCTGGCCATGTTGGCATTTCAAAAAGCCCTTCGCCTGGCCCCCTTTTGTCCCAATGCCAACCAAGCCTTGACCCGGGCCATCGGAAAGCACCTTCAACAAGGCGCACTTCACATTGGGGCATACTCGGAACATGCGGGGTTGCTCGAAACGCTCACAAAGGATCTCCTCCCCAGAATCCCAAAGCCCTCCGTCGCCCATTCCGAAGTTCTGGAAACGCTGACCAAAATTTCTCCCCGCCATGAATCCGGCTTCATGCTCAATGATGTTCTGTTCGACTGGCCCCTTCCATTTTGGCAACTCGGGGACACAGTCGGCACAGTCCGGCATCCCTGGTCGCTACTCGGTCACGTCCTCCATCGGATGAACAGGGAGGTTGGCATCTTGGTGGGGCTGATGCAAACGGATCTGGAGGACCCGGTACAGGCCCTGCCGGATCAGGGACGCGGAATAATCTCTTACGCGCTTGAGCTTGAGCAACATCTCCCGGACGGAAGCCCCGCGTGGTTGCGCCTGTCCGATTTCCACCGGAGTTGGGGATGCCAGAACATGGCGGATGACAGGATCTATGCTTATATGATTGCAAAACCGGACTGCCCGCTGGGATGGCTACACTTGGCCAGCTCTTTCTACTACCCCCATAAATTGTCGCTGTACCTCTCGGGACTCTGCAAAGCCGCGTTGCTCCTCGACCCGCGACATTCCCTGTACACCCGCGTCCACATCTTGTTGGCCATGGAATTCTGGAAGCAAAAGGAATGCGGAAAAGCCTTGGAGGAATATCGGATCGCGCGGGCGGGACGCACCGTTATCCCTTGGTCCGCGATCCCGGAACCCTTCCGGCGTTTCCTCCTGTCGCTGGGAGAGTGCGGATCCCAAGCTCAGATTCCCGACCGCATGACCCAAAACTATCAACGCGAGGCCCTGGATGCGGAAAAATGGCTTGAAAGCGCATCGCCCTTTGCCGATCAAGCACGCAACACGGGTTGATCTTTCGCCTCAAGTCTCTATATTCCATTCACCCAATGCCCACCCTCATCCTCACCCATCCAGGATCCGCACATGCGGACGATCTCATTGCCTGTACCGTTTGTAGCGCCGTTCATGGCGGCCTGCCGATTGAACGGCGCAGCCCGACCGAAGCCGATCTTGCAGATCCCGGCACCGCAGTGCTGGACCAGGGTCTGCGCTGGGAGCCCGCCCTGTGGAATTTCGACCATCATCAGGATGATCCCTCGGTTTATGGACGGTGCGCCACCTCCTTGTTGCTCGAACACCTCCTTCGGATCTCCCCTCAGGAACTCCCGGAGCAGGTCCCGTGGTTGCCCGCCTTCGAATGCTGGGATGCCCGCGGTCCCGGGGCCCTTGGACGTTCCCATGGCCTCGATATGGCCCAAACCATCTCCATACAGTACGACCCCACCGGGATGCTGCTCAGGGATATCTTTGCCGCACAGACCCACATCGCCCCGGACCAGCCCCTCGGCCAAATTCTGAAGGCGATGGGGCAGCGGTTACTGGACGACATCGATCAGCGCCGCACCGATTTTGCCCTTTTGGACGACCGCGTGCAGTGCGTGGAATCTGCCGGTCTTTCCGGACTCTTGCTTGAACCATTGCCCGGAGAAGACGATCTCCCCAAGTTCATGAAAGAATGGATAGCCCTGCGTCATCCCAAGATCGCCTTTTATATCACCCTCAACCGGCGCGGTGGCATCAGCCTGACCCGCTGGGGCGAGAACCCGGACCTCAATTTTCATCGCCTCCAAGATCGATCCGACATCCGCTACACCCATCCCGGCGGATTTCTTGCAGTCTTTCAAGGGCCGATTTCCGAAGCACTCTCACTGATTCCGCAGGCACGCGTCACCTGATTTTCACCCCACGGGAATATGCATGGGTCAGTTCGTCTGCTCGGGTGGAGGATTTTCCGGGCATTGCTCCTCCGGGAGAAAAAACCAGCCTTCGGGCGGAACCGCCCCTTTTCTGCGGAGCAGACTCCGCCACAGGGGCTCGGGCACGGCACGAGAGGTCCCGTGCGGTTTCTCCAGCCCGGCAGTGCTGTAGGCACGGGGATGCCCAATCCGCCTCAGCCAACGATCCATCTTTTTTTCATGGGGCAGTAAAAGTGTCATAATGGATTTTGTTAGTCATCGCATTGGGAAAAACAAGCAAAAGCCGTGTCCCCTCCATTTAGTTCCCGACTTTAGCCGTCCTTCCGGTTTGAACGGTTGTCCCCGCCACGGCAAAGCCACGGGCCTCTTGGAGTACCGCAAGATCCACGCTTTCCATTTTCAACAACAGGTCTTCACTCATGTGGAACAGGCCGGTTGTCTTGGCGCCGTTCCCATGGAGAAGACTCTTCCGGAAGTTGTCATGGAAGTCATTGGTTTGCTGGATCAGCTTCTCCTGGATCTTATTTCCCGCCCAAGTGTCGATCATTAGGCCAACGATAACACCTCCCGCAACCCCTGCAATCGTCCCCTTCGGACCAACCGCCGAACCCCCGGCGGCTCCCGCAGCGCCGGCTTTGACGGTTGCGCCTCCCATGGACGCGGCTTTCAGGGCCATGGCTCCTTTTGCAAACCCAAGGGCCTTCCCTCCAACCCAGGTGATGTCCGACAATCCCACTGCCGTCCGCAACATTTGCAACTGAGCGTGGTTGCCCATCATTTCATTGATTTTCACCTGCGTGATCTCTTTTTGCAGATCATTCAGCATCGCGTTGTTCAGTCCGTCCGCGTCCATGTCATAATCTTTCATATGAACTTTCACCCGGGCATAAAGTTGGTTCCGACTGCCCTGTAATTGTTCTGCATACGAGTGGAAAATCTTGTTCAGTTCGGCTTGGATTGAGGCGTCATCAAAGAAGTGCTCGGCAAATAAGGCCTCCACCATTTGGTCGGCCCGGTTGGCCGCGTGACCTCGGCGTCGTATCTTGTTTGCGCCATCGGCAAGGGTGTGCCGTAGTAATCTCATTTGATTCCGGAATCCCATGATGTCCTCGACAAAGGCCGGGGTGTTGTCCTGATAAGCACTCAAGTGTTGACTCACCCTGCCCATGGCCTGGAATTTGGCCCGTTGGTTCCGGGCATGATAGGCCTGAATTTCGCGATCCATTTCACGCATGAACGCCTCCCGCTGTGGGGTACGGTCCACATCATGGGCATTCATTTTGGATCTTTGCACCGCACCGATTGTGATCTGGCCGGGCGGATGCGCGTGATCTGCGCTCGGATCGGAAAAGAACAACTGAATGCCGAGCAAAATAAGCATGAACCAAAGCAAGAGGATTTTTCGCATGAGATTTCTCCGGGGTTGTTTCTTGGAAGCTTTCCGTTTAGACTTTTTCCGACTTCAATTTCCACCGGTAATTCAGATGTTTGAAGAAGTGTTTGATTGTGGCCAGAACCACCGCGAGCAGCAGGAACCACCGCCCAAAAGACTCAAGATAGGATTTATAGATGAGTTCACCGGTTTCAGGGTCCAGACGCGGACCCGGAAAAAAACGATTCCCCACATGGTCCACGGTTTCACGAATATCCTGCTGGGTGCGGTCCACGCGCTGATTCACCACCACCAATCCGCCGCCAGCCACCGTGACAAATCCCCCGGTCTTCAGGAGGTTCGGGTGCGTCTCCAGAAAATCGCCCACCCGACCCGGCATTCTGGACATGGCGTCGAGTACACTGCGTCTGGCGGTGGGCGGGAGCGCGACCACATCATCCATGTGACGCATCAGACGCACCATATCCCGTTCCGGCACGGCGCGGGCCAAGGTCGCGGCATCCGGCCCCAATTTGGTCAACAATTCCACGCCAATCCCTCGTTGACGGGAGAGGACGACCACGGCATCGTCCCCATACCGGCCAATGAGTCTGGCCGCATCGTCCCCATACGTGCGGATCAAGCCTTCCGCCGTCCCCCGCATCGCCGGGGAAACCGATTGTATGGCGGTCACGCGCACGGCAGTCCCGGCACCTTGTCGGGCCGCCTGTTCCGCCACTTCCGATGCCGTTTGTCGGCCACCCTGTCGGGCGATCTTGCGAAACAGCCCCCGCAACGGCGCGGATTTTGCAGCTTCCACGGGCTGCGCTGCCAGCAGTGACATCAGAAAGAGCAAACGAAGGAATGAGGAGCGGTTGGTTTTCATGGAATTCTCCTGATGGGGATGAGGTGAAAGTTCAAAATTTGTTGAAAAGATCGCGGGCATATTGACTGGAAGCCTGCTCCGGGAGGATTTTCCGAAAAAAAATCCCACTTTTTTGAAAAAACCAAATGACTGCCCGTTTTGCTTTTGCGGTTGCGGCATGGATCCGCACCATGATGAAGTTCATTGGAGATTCCGGCAGGGCTGCCGGGTCAGCAGGGAGAGGCAGGGGTTGCGAACAAGCTCTTTGGGAGGCGTGACGCCCATGCGGTCGAGACGTTGAACCAGATCCGTTTTCTGATCCTCCAAGTCGAAAAGTTGCTTTTGCAGACGAAGGATTTCGTCCATCGGGGCCCGAGAGGCCTGCAGGTGACTGATTGTCTGGTGCAATTTCAGCATCATGCCGTTGAGGTTTTTGATGTCGGCACGCCCGTTTCGGGAGGCTTCCCGCAATACACGTTGCCGCTTCTCATTGGCGATCCTCGCCGCCTCCTGCCGTTGTAGCGCCTTTTCACGTTGAAGCTGCTCACGTCGAGCCAGTTCTGCTCGCCGGTGTTGTTGACTTCGGGAATGGATTTCCCTTTGTCTTCGATAGGACTGCCTTTCGGAAATATAATCAAGGATTGCCAAAATGCCCCTGAAAACCGGCGGGCCAAAGTAATAAATCCCCCCCAGAATCAGCAGAGGCACGGCATTCTGAATGATAAACATGATCAGGATGACGAACGGAGCTATAAATAGCATGAAAAGGAAGCACATAAAATCATCATTCATCGTGGTCCTCCCGGGAGATATTTTTTGGGATCGATGCGCGTAAACAAGGTTTGGGCATGAAGAGACATCTGACGCTGCATCTGGATGAGATCCCCCAGGAGGAGGATGACCGCCCGGCGTTCATCCGGAGCAAGAGATGAAGACGTAATCAAGCCGCAGGCCGCGACAAATTCCTCCCGGACGCTGTTCATCTGTAGCCGGTTCTGGCGGATTTCCAGCGTTAACGCTTCGCAGAGCGCTTCAAAAGCCTGTAGCTTGGCCCTTGTCTGCTCAACATCCCGCTGGCACTGCAGACGGAGCCGTTCGGTGTTCTCTTCCTCCCTGACCTGATCGAGGCCGGCCTGAATGGCCATCCGCCGGGTGATCTCCCGCTGTTCTTTCGCATGCATGCGGCGGTAGGTGTTGCAGTAGTCCGCATGACGCCGGGTTTGGGCGCTGATTTCCGCACGCCGTACCCGCGCCTGACTGGCCACGGTCAGATAATTGGACAAACAGTTCAGAAACGGACTTTGGGATTCAGACATTTTCAACTCCAGGGTGGGATGCTCACTACACCCTAAAGAAGATCACAAAAACTGCTTTTTCCGGGAATTAATCAGTCAAATTTTCGCAGAAAGCTGTAGAGCGTCTGCAAATGGGTGACCGTTCCTTCATCGGGAAGCATGTGTCGCAGATAACTGTTGAGCACATAGGCTGCGGTTTGCTCAAAGGTTTCCGCATCCTGATCGCAGACAGGGGTTTCACCATGAGCCAGAATGGAACGGTTCCGGATCGCGGCAAGTTCTCCCAGCGATCTTCTCGATTGCGCGTCTTCCAGAAATTGACAATCCCGCATCATGTCGTCATTCGTCAGCATCAGTAGAATCGCCGCACTGGTGTAGCCCATGAGATAAACTTCACTGTCTTCATTCGGATTCAAACCCATTTCACTTCGGATCTCGTGAAAACGCTTTACGTCTTCTTGCGTCATCTCGGGCACAATCTGATCCCTACTGAACGTTTTTCCTTCAGGTAAATCATGCAAGCGCCGAAGTCTCCGTGCAAAGCAACCCTCCAGCGTCCGGTAGAAGAATAACACTGCAAAATCCGGCTGGTGGACTTGACGATAATGCCGCCCCAGCAGAAAGGTCAGCAACGGGGTTTTCTCGGGGTCTTCGGCCTTGGCAAACTCGGTGAAAAATTGGATCTGCCGACCCAGTTGCTTCCGTTTTTCCCGGGAAAAAGAGGATGAATTGATGGGCAACTCCTGCTGGAGTTCCTCGCAGGCGGTCAGAATCTGTTCTTTTTGCAGCGCACAGACCGCCGCATACAGTCGCGCGATTTTTTCGCGAAGTCTGGCGGTCTCCGGCATCGGAACAAACCGCGCGATTTTTGCGTAGGCCTCCGCCGCCGAGCGGTAGGCGCCTTGCTCAAACATGGCGTCCGCCTCACGCAACTGCTGGTCCATGAAAATCGTGGATGGATTATCAAGACAAAAGAGCCTTTGGGTGAAGGGGTCGGAAAACCCCAGCTTTTTATCAAAATCCCCGTCCAGATAAATTAAACCCAATTCGAGTTGCCACGCCGCCAACGACCCGGTCGCACTCATGGACTTTTTCCCGCCCGTAATATCCAGAATGATGTGTTTCCGTTCTATATCTTTCCCAATATTCCCCTCAAGAAACCTGCGGATGCATCGGTAAATATCCAGCGTGTCACGCGGGTCGCACTGTTCCTGGTGGATGGACACACTGTCCAGAAAATTGTGTTGATTGGCGTATTTATGAATGAAATTGACGTTATTTGCACTTTCCTTTGTGTAGATCAGCAACAGACGTTTGGGTCGGATCACGCCCACATTGGTCAGGGTGGTCATTGGGGAAAGCCCTACCAAACTGATCAGCAGTTCGCAGGGATGATCCAACAGGGCGCCGGTTGTATTGATCCGTGCCCGACGGGCAACCTCCGGAAGCAGTTCATTGGCCTGGAAATGATTGAGCGGATTCAAATCGGGATCCTCGATTGGGCCGAGAGGGGTTTCAGAACGAGCCATGCCATTTTTAATTTGGCGCAATTCGTCCAGTTTTGCCTCGAAGGTCGCATCATCCATGGCTTTATACATCGGTCTTCTCCTGATCAGTGGAAGTTAAAAGGAAGCACCTGCGAAAGGAACCGCATTGCCGCCGCGCGCCCGGCGGGCGGGGGTGTGTGAAGCAGGGCAATGCGGTCTTTGGCGGCAGGAAGCTGACCCGCCAAAGTCTCGATTTGCTTGTCCCGTCCAGGCCAATCCTCACCATATGCCGTTGCTAAATTTCGGATGCACGCTCCGATCAAAGCGACGGTGGGACCTTGACCCGGAGCCTCCGCCAGCAAAGCCCCTTCCCGGAGCAGTTCAATTCCCAGCGCTTGATCCCGCTCCATCATCAGCAAACCACGATACGCCTGAATCAACGGCCAGGGATGACCCTCTCCCGTGGCCCAGCGGTCCACGCAGTCGACCACGGCTTGCTCCACATCGGGATTCTTTCGCAGACAGAGTCCGCGCAACAGCAGATGCAGGCTGTACCGCCGGGCGGGATCGTTCGTGCGGGAAAGGGCCGCCGCTTTTTCCAGCGGACCGATCACCTGCACCACTTCCCGCCAGACCTCTTCGTCACTGGCTTCAGGGTCATCCATCAATACGATGGAGAGGTAGGCGCGGGTCTGCGCCTCGTCCAGCAATGCCTGTGCGCGGTCGCTGAGCCGGGCAATGGGCTCCAGGGCCTTTGCAAAACGCGCCCGGGCCACCTGAAAGCGTCCTTGGAAAGCGGCATGTTGACCCAGACTGGAAAGAACATGCGCGTAATAACGCAATCCCGGCACCGCCGCCGGATGATCCAGCCAAGGTAGCAGCAAAGCCTCGGCTTTCTCAAATGCATACCGGTTGGTCATCTGCACGGCCCGGTGCAGTTGGGCATGACAGACCATGGGCGCGGCTTCATCGAACAAATCGGATTCCAGCCGGGTCAGTTCCCGGGAATGGGCCACGGCAATCTGTCCCTCATGATTGGCCCGGGCATGCTCAACCGTCAGCCAAACCATACGCGCCAAAGGCGGAAGTTTTTCGCTGTCCGGCTTGCAGGATTGCAGCCAGTCCACCGCCGCTTCAAGGGACGCCAAATCCACGGGTGTCCGGGCCATGCGTCGTTTCACCTCGGCCATAAAGCTTTGCCACAGGAACGCATCTTCCCGGGTCTCCCGGGCCAGCGCCTCCAAAAAGCCGTGCAGCAATGTGGACGGTTCTCGGGCGGCGGGTTGACGAACCCATTCCCACCAGCGCAACGGATCAATCTGTACCCCTTGCGCAAACGTGTCCCATGCCTCCCGCATCTCACGCGCGTTGATGCAGTTGTTGGCGGTCAGCAGACAGGTGTTTGCCAGGCCCGAGCGTTTCAAGCGTTCTCTTGAGGTTGCGGTGGTTCGTGCCCAGGTAAAAGCCAAGGCATCCGCATAGCCATTCAATCTGGATTCATTTTTTCGGATCGCACGAATCTTCAAATGGATACGGGCCGCCCGTTCCGGGAACGCCAACGCCAGCCGATAGAGGCAATCCCGTTGTAGCAGGCCCCAAGGCTGTTTGTGGGTAAAGTCACCCCGCTGCTCTATGAGAACCTCCAATGAGGTGGCCCCCTCCACGGGCATCAGGCGGAGCACCCAATCGAGAAGCAGGGCCACGCCGTCCAGCCAACGATCCCCCTGGCTGTACGGCACGGAGGCCGACTCCACCCCGAGCACCCCCACCCGACCGTCCAAGATTCGCTGCGTCACCTCATCGATTAGCTGACTGGTGTTATTCACCGCGTGCCACTCCCCGTGCAAAGGTTCGAGTCCGCCCTCCGGCACCAACACGCCCACAAACCGCCCGGCTTTCGAGGCCTTGACCTGTTCGCGGGGGTCGGCATCAAATACCGTGCCACTCTCATCGATCACCAGCGTCCATTGTTTGGCGGGTTCCAAGGCCCGGAGATCATTGCCGTGCAGATCTGCCTTGGGCATC
>JAFIGC010000192.1 GCA_020831635.1 Verrucomicrobiota bacterium
GAGGTCTTGAGGCCACTCTCGCTCAATTATTTGTCGTGATTATCCAACACCGTTCTTTCTTGCAATGTTTTGCAATGTTTTCGAAATCTCACGGTCCTATGCGAAGATTTATGGTTTACAGAGTACTAAGCGCACTCCAGGCTTCAGCAGGCCGGAGCGTGAATAAACCTAAAGATGCCCCGGAGGGACAGATGGTCGCACCCCGAGACCCAGGCCCAAACATCATGGGCGTCCCGGTGGGCCGTACGAAAAATGGGGCGATAGGGGCATGGTTATGGTTTGAAGCCAGAGGAATTGCGAGTTAACGCTCTACCACCTTTCCTCTCTGCTCTCTCTGCGCCCTCCTGTTCAAAACAAAAATCTGTGTGATCAGCCTCCGGCCCTGAGGGTGTTTGAATTCCCCATAATCGCTTTACAAACAGAATCTATCTCTTCCGAACTTCCACCGGCAACGATACCCGAAACCATGCTCCGCCTGCGGATCGGTTTCCAGCCGTGAGGCTTCCCTGATGTTTCACGGCAATATCCCTGGAAATCGCCAGCCCCAACCCAAGGCCGTAATCCCCCCCCCCGCTCTTGGTGGTGATGTTGGGTTCGAAAATTTTGTCCATCAAGGCTTCGGGAATACCGTGACCCTCGTCGGACACTTCAATCCAGAGCATCTCCGCCGGCGAATCCGTTTGGGTCCCTGCGGAAATGGAGATTTTTTTGCCGGGAGCGGTCGCCTCGCAGGCGTTGGTCAGGAGATTGGTCAGGATTTGGTTGATTTCTCCGGGCCGGCAATTCACTTCGGGCAAATTCGAGGCCAGGTCCAATTCCACGTCGTACTGTTTCAGTCGATGGTTCAACACCGTCAGCGTATCGCGAATGCAATCCTCGATGTGCACGCTGCGGACTTCGCTGTCGTCCTGACGGCTGTAGCTCTTCAGACTTTTCACCAGGCGGGTGATCCGCTCCTCGGCCACCCGGATGCTGTGCAGGGCCGACCCAATTTCAAAGACCCGCAAATCCGGCTCCAACGCCTCCGAATGGGCCGCACCGAGATCGGCCTCGAGGGAGGCCAACGCTCGTGCGGGCAAACGAGCCAAACGTCGACATTGGGTGCGGGAAATATCCGGATATTTCTCCTGCAATTCGGCCATGCGCACCCGGGTTTCCGCAGGGGTCGCGTAATTCGCGGACATGCCCTCCTCCAACAAATACTGCTTCCGGGAACCGGGCTCAAACACGCCCGGCATTTCCTGAATCAACATTTCCACGTTTTTCATCAATGCGCTGGAGGGGTTGTTGATTTCGTGGGCAATGCCCGCCAGAAGCTGTCCCATGGTGGCCAGTTTTTCCTGATGCACCAGCTTGTTGCGGGTTTGTTTGAGGTCCGCCACCGCTTCCCGCAGCGCGTTCCGTTCCGCTTCCAACTCCCGGGTCAGCCCCGCGACCTTGAGGTTCAGCCCCACCACCCGACGATACCGGTCACTCAGATTCGCAACCAACAACTGTTGGGTCAGGCGGGCAAACTCGGGATCTTCGGCGACACCGCGTTCAAAATCCCGCTGATCCAGCCGCAACACCCGCAGACGGGTGGCGGCCACGGAATCCGAAAAGGTGGGCCGACCCGTCCAAAACGAGAGAATGCCCAAAATCGAACCCGGTCCCAACAGATCGACCGGGGTCAGCCCCCCGTCCGCCCCCCGTTTCACCATGCGGGCGGTGCCCTCCAGCAGAATAAACAAAGCATCGTTGGCCTCTCCTTCCCGCAGAAGCGTTTCACCCTCGGGGATTTCTTCCGGCTCCCGCCCCATGGCGTGGGCACGCGCCACCAGCCGGGTCAGGGCTTCGTGGGTGGTGAGCGTGGACAAGGGTTCGGCCATCAGGTCAACCCGGGGTCAACGATCCGATTTCAAGGAATCCCGCAGGGTATCGCCGACGATATCCATGACCAGATGCTTGAGATACGGCAGGGGGTTCAATTTCCGGGCGGCCACGTAACGGCTCAACTGCTCGCGGGCCACCAGCACCAACTCATCGGCATCCCAGGGCTTGGCGATGTAATGGGCCAAGCCGGCTTCATTCACGGCCTTCACGGTGGCATCCAGTCCCGCCTGACCGGTCAGCAAAACCTTGCGGGTGTCCCGATAGTTTTCGTTTTTCTGAAGGGTCACCAAAAATTCGACCCCGTTTTCACCGGGCATGATATGGTCGCAAAAAATCAGCCCCACACTTCCGCCTTTGGCTTCGATTTCCGCGAGCACTTCCCGGGCTTCGTCGCTGGAGGCGGCGGCCTCCACGGGGAAAACGTCTTCGAGTACGGACAGCTCGCGCACGACGACATCCAGGACATCGGGTTCGTCCTCTACGCAGAGAATATGAATTTGTTCCGACATGATCGACTCCTGTTCAAGTGAAAAGATTCCGGTTACAACATCAATGGCCACAGCAGCAATCCGAAGAGGACGCTGAACACAAACCCCAAAATCCCCACCAGCCAGCCCGCTTTGGCCAGATCCTTGGTTTCGATCAGCCCAGTGGACAGGGCGATGGCATTCGGGGGCGTGGAAATGGGCAGGATCATGGAATAACTGACAATAATGCCAATGATCGCGATGGGGATGATCAAGGCGGCGGGATCACCGCCCGCCTGCGGCAGCACCAGGGCAATGGCAATGGGCACGAGAATGGTGGCGCTGACGGTGTGGGACACCAGGTTGGCCACCGCAAATCCAACCAACCCAAAAAGGATCACCAAGCCCGTGGTGCTGAAGTTTTCCCAGGAGACCCGCGAGATCATCCATTCCGCCAAACCGGTTTGACGTAAGCTCAGTCCCAGCGAGATGCCGCCGGCCACCAGCCAAAGCACTTCCCAGGAAAAACCGCGAATCTCCTTCTTGTCCAATACCCCCAGCGCGGGCAACAACACCACGGGGATGAAAGCCACCACGCCGGAGGGAATGCCATGCAGTTTTTCGGTCACCCACAGTCCAACGGTCAGGGCGAAAATCACATAACAGCAAATCGCTTTGGGGGAGCGTTGGAATTTGCTGTCAATGGTCAGCGTAAAGGTCTGAATCCCCGGACGGAACATGCGGCACATCCCCCACCAAGAGAGGAGCAAGGTCACCACGACCAGCGGGGTCGCCAACAGCATCCAAGTGCTGAAGGGCACGATGGTGCCCTGACGCGCCAGGGCCGCGAGGGCCACGGCATTGGGCGGGGTTCCGATGGGGGTGGCGATGCCGCCAATGTTGGCGCCCACGGGAATTGAAAGCGCCACCAAACGGCGGAACGGATCGTCGACCGGCACCCGGGCGACAATGGGAATGGCCACGGTCATCATCATCGCCGTGGTGGCGGTATTGCTCATGAACGCGGAGAGCACTCCGGTGACCATCATCACCCCCAGGGCCACGTTGGCGGGCCGTTGACCAAACGGTTTGAGCATGATTCGGGTCAAGTTGCGGTCCAGGGCATATTTTTCCGCGGCGGCGGCCAGGGAAAAGCCGCCCAAAAACAGGATAATGATCGGATTTGCGAGGGTATTGTAGAAATCCGTGTAAGCGGGGGCCTGATATCCTCCCTCGTACTGGGCGTCCCACCATCCTTTGATGAGATTTTGATCGGACAGCAACAGCACTTGGGCCAAAATCACTCCCATGCTGGTGGCATAAATGGGAATGGGCTCCAGAATCCAAAACACCGAGGCCATGACAAAAATCCCCAAAGCCACGTGACCCGCGGGCGAAAGATCCGGCAGCGAAAGAAAGGGCATGACCACCAAGGCGCCCAACCCCAGCACCAAGCCGATGTTTTTTTTGCTCAGAAGCATTTTCTGAAAATTGTTCGTTGTTGGCATGTCCCCCGCCGTATCCAAATTTCCGTGAAAGGCAAGCGGGGATTGAAGGTTGTTGGGTGGTTGAGCGGTTGGGGTTGGGTCTTAAGTTGCCCGTTGACGGTTTGCGATTCAATCGCTTGTCCGCGATGGTTGCATCCCCTTCAAAAACCTTTTCGTCAGGGCCGAATTTCGAACATCGAACATCCAAAATTGAACGTTGAACGAAGGGCGACGGAAGCGCCAACCGTGTCCGCAGGCGCACGATGGAAATTTTGGTTTCCCACACCCCAAGCCCAGTGGCCATCAGTGTTCTCAGCAGTTGCCTTGCCCATGCCCCCCCACTGAAAACGTCACGCTTTCTTTTTTTCGTTATTTATTTGTCAATATCGAAGCCTGCAAGTATTGTGCACGGGATTTTCATTCACATAGGAACGTCTCTACCATGATTAACCCCAAAGACATTCACATTTCTTCCGTCATCAAGAAACTCCTGACCGGGATCACCGGGCTTTCTTTGGTGATGTTTCTGATCGCGCATTTGATCGGGAACCTGACACTGTTCGCCGGGCCGGAGGTTTTCAACGCCTACGCCCAATTCCTGCACCACTTCATGCACGGCATGTTCATTCGCTTCGCGGAAATCGGACTGCTCGGCATGTTTCTGATCCACATCTGGTCGGCGGTGAGCGTGCAGATGAGCAAGAAAAAGGCCCGTCCCTCCCGATACGCGGTGGAAGCGGACGCGGGGGGCGCCAGCAAAAAGACGTTTCACTCCCTGAACATGCTGGTCAGCGGGGGCATCATCCTGTTGTTCGTCCTGGTCCACCTCAACCACTTCAAATACGCGGACCACGAGGCCATCGGCACCATGCGCTTGTCCAACGGCGTTGAAGCATTCAATGCGTACAAACTGGTGGTGGGCTCGTTCCAAGCCAATTTCGGTTATGTGCTGTTCTACATGCTGGCAATGGCGGTACTCTGCTCCCACCTCATGCACGGGATTTGGAGCGCGTTCCAAAGCATTGGCTTCACCCGCCCTTCCACCCTGCCCTATCTGAATCTGGCCGGCAAGGCCATTGCCATCGCCCTGGCGCTGGGCTTTTTCCTGTTGCCGCTGCTGATCTTTATGATGCGCGGAACCTTCGATCCCAATCTGGGGCCGGAAACCATTCGACACGCCGCCAACCACTTCCTCCCCCTCCTCGCAGGCTGAACTTTTTCCAAGCATTTCCACGGAGCTTTTGCAAATGAGTGACAAATATCCCCTCAATCCGAACATCCCCCCCGGTCCCGTCCAGGAAAAATGGACCTCCCACAAGTTCAACATGAAGCTGGTCAACCCGGCCAACAAACGCAAGCACACCGTGATCGTGGTGGGCACCGGACTGGCGGGCGCTTCGGCGGCGGCCTCCTTGGGCGAACTGGGCTACAACGTCCTGAGCTTCTGCATCCAGGATTCTCCCCGCCGCGCCCACTCGGTGGCCGCGCAGGGGGGCATCAACGCCGCCAAAAATTACCAAAACGATGGCGACAGCGTCTACCGCCTGTTTTATGACACCGTCAAAGGCGGGGATTTCCGCTCCCGCGAGGCCAATGTCTACCGTCTTTCGGAGGTCAGCACCAACATCATTGACCAGTGCGTGGCCCAAGGCGTTCCTTTCGCCCGTGAATACGGCGGTACCCTCGCCAACCGCTCCTTTGGCGGTGCCCAGGTGTCCCGCACCTTCTATGCCCGCGGACAAACCGGACAGCAGCTTCTGCTGGGCGCCTACGGCTCGCTAATGCGTCAGGTCGAGGAAGGAAAAGTCAAACTCTTCCCCCGCCGGGAAATGCTCGACCTCGTGAAAATCGACGGCGTCGCCCGCGGCATCATCACCCGCAATCTCGTGAGCGGCGAACTTGAAAAATACGCCGCCGACGCGGTCCTGCTTTGCACCGGCGGCTATTCCACTGTGTTTTACCTCAGCACCAACGCCGTGAACTGCAATGCCACCGCCGCCTGGCGCTGTTACAAAAAAGGCGCGTATTTTGCCAACCCCTGTTACACCCAAATTCACCCCACCTGCATTCCCCGCTTCGGCGAAACCCAGTCCAAACTGACCCTCATGAGCGAATCCCTTCGCAATGACGGTCGCGTCTGGGTACCCCGGCGCAAAGGGGACGAACGCAAGCCGAGCGAAATTCCCGAATCGGAACGCGATTATTATCTGGAAACCAAATATCCCGCCTTCGGCAACCTCGTGCCCCGCGACATCGCCTCCCGCAACGCCAAGGAAGTTTGCGACGAAGGCCGCGGCGTCGGCCCCACCGGCTTTGCCGTCTATTTGGACTTCGCGGAGGCCATCAACCGCCTGGGCAAAGACGTCATCGCCCAGCGCTACGGCAACCTCTTCGCCATGTATCATGAAATCAGCGGGGACGACCCCTACGAAACCCCCATGATGATCTACCCCGCCCCGCATTATACCATGGGCGGCCTCTGGGTGGATTACAACCTCATGACCACCATCGACGGCCTCTTCGCCCTCGGCGAGGCCAACTTCTCCGATCACGGCGCCAACCGCCTCGGTGCCTCCGCCCTCATGCAGGGACTCGCCGACGGATATTTCGTGATTCCCTACACCCTCGGCAATTACCTGGCCTCCGCCCAGCCCAAGCCCGTGACCACCGACGCCGCCGAATTCGAGGAAGCGGTCAAAAACGTGCAGACCGGCGTGGAAAAACTCATGTCCATCAACGGACACACCACCGCCGACGAAATCCACCGCGAACTCGGCAACATCATGATCGACGAAGTCGGCATGGCCCGCAGCGAAAAAGGCTTGAAAAAAGCGCTGGAGGAAATCCCCAAAATCCGCGAGAAATTTTGGAAGGATCTGCGGATTCCCGGCGATGCCAAGGATTACAACAAGGAACTCGAAAAGGCCGGACGCGTGGCCGATTTCCTCGAACTCGGCGAACTCATGGCCCGCGACGCCTTGGAACGCAAGGAATCCTGCGGCGGCCATTTCCGGCTCGAAAGTCAAGACAAGGATGGCGAAGCCAAACGGGACGACAAAAACTTCACCCACGTGGCCGCCTGGCGATTCCTCGGGGAGGACAAGGTCCCGGAACGTTGTGTCGAGCCCCTCGAATACGAATACGTCAAGCCCTCTGAGCGCAGCTACAAATAATCGAAAAAGGAACCCATATGAAAGTCAATCTACGCATTTGGAGACAGCCCGGCCCCCACGCCCCCGGCCGTCTGGTCGATTACAGCATCGACGGTATCGATCCCTCCCAGTCTTTTCTGGAAATGCTCGACGCCCTCAACGAAAAGCTCATCAAAGAGGGCAAAGAGCCCGTGGCCTTTGAAAGTGATTGCCGCGAAGGAATTTGCGGCAACTGCGGTCTGGTCATCAACGGCGTGGCCCACGGTCCGAAAGCGGCCTGCACCACCTGCGAAGTGCGCATGCGGCAGTTCGAAGACGGCCAAACCATCACCGTCGAACCCTTCCGCGCCAAGGCCTTTCCGATGATCAAGGATCTGGTGGTGAACCGCAGCGCCTTCGACCGCATCATGAGCAAAGGCGGTTTCGTGGCCGTAAACAGCGGCAGTGCCCAAGACGCCAACCTCCAGCCCATCCACAAGGACGACGCCGAACACGCCATGGATGCCGCCGCCTGCATCGGTTGCGGCGCCTGCGTCGCCGCCTGTCCCAACGCCAGTGCCAGTCTGTTCGTGGGGGCCAAGGTGTCCCAATACACTTGGCTGCCGCAAGGCAAAGTCGAACGCCACGGTCGCGTCTTGAAAATGGTCAAACAAATGGATGCCGAAGGATTTGGCGACTGCTCCAACCACGCCGAATGCGAGGCCGCCTGTCCCAAGGAAATCTCCGTGTCCAACATCAGCCGCATGCGCCGCGAATACACCAAAGCGCTGTTGGCGGGAGTGTAATCGGATATGAAAGTCGGACTCGTCGGATGCGGGGACATTGCCCGCAAAGCCTATCTCCCCTTCGCAAAAGAAAAGCAAAGCACCTTCGAAGTCGTCGCCTGTTGTGACGTGCGCCAGGAGGTGGCCGTGGCTTTGGCCGCCGAGTTCGACATCCCCAAAGTGCACGAGCGCATCGAGGAGCTGATCGCCGATCCCGAGGTGGAAGTGGTGCTCAACCTCACCCACCCCGCCGCGCACGCGCCCGTGAACTTGCAGGCTCTCCGCGCCGGGAAGCACGCCTACTGCGAAAAACCCTTTGCCCTCACCCGCGAAGAAGGCGAAGAAGTGCTGGCGGCGGCCCGTGAAAAAAATTTGCAAGTCGGCTGCGCCCCCGACACGGTGCTGGGAGTGGGCATTCAAAGCTGCCGCAAACTCCTGGAAGACGGCGCCATTGGCAAGCCGCTATTTGCGAAAATTCACATGGGAGGCGCCGGACACGAACACTGGCATCCCAATCCCGCGTTTTATTATCAGCAGGGCGGCGGCCCCATGCTCGACATGGGCCCCTACTATCTCAGCGCCCTGGTGCAACTCCTGGGGCCGATCCAATCCGTGGAAGGCCGCGCGGTCAGCGGATTTGAAACCCGCACCATTGGCAGCGAACCCCTCAAAGGCACCGTCATTCCCGTGCAAACCCCCACCCATTACGTGGGTTCCATGCAGATGGCCTGCGGCGTGATCGTGCAGGTGCTCTTCAGCTTCGATCTCAAATTCGGCGCCGACGGCTCCAATCTTCCTGAAATTTACGGAACCGAAGGCACCCTGCGCTGCACCGACCCGAATGGTTTCAAGGGCGAACCCATGCTCAACCAGGTCTATCCCCGCGGCGAACTGAAACCGCAGGCGCCCGCATTTTCGTACGAAGGCGGACGCGGACTCGGACTGGTGGACATGATCCAAGCCATTCAAGAGAACCGCGCCCCCCGCGCCTCCGGCGAAATCGCCCATCACATTCTCGAGGCCATGCTCGCCTTTCACGACTCCGAAGCCACCGGCAAGCGCATCGCATTAAAGAGCACCTGCGCGCAACCGCCCATGATGGATTTCACTTCCTGATACAATTCTTTTTCCCGGCATGTATTTTCCTTGGATTGACCTCATCATCGCCCTTGCCGCCGTGTTCGGTGCCAAAACCGGCCGCAAAAAGGGTTTCGGTTTCGAAGCGTGGCGGATTTTGCGACGGCTTTTTCCCGCCATTTTTGGTTTCGGCCTCTACAGGGCCATGGCCGCAATGCTGGTGAAATTACCCGGCCTCCAACAGGGTCCGGCCCGATTCTGGGGCTTTATCCTCATTTTCGTGGCCGTCATGCTCCTCATGCACAAGGGCCGCAGCCGCATCAAAAACCGTTTTACCGAATGGGGCAACCGACGCCCCAAGTCCTGGGGCGCTTACGCCGGCGCCGTCCGCTCCCTCATGACCTCCTTCCTGGTGCTCTTTTTGCTCGGCATGTTTCCGATGGGCATCGTGCGAAACACCGTTTTACAGGGCTCATGGATCGTGCATTTGGTACATAGGGGGGGATAAGGGATAAGGGGAAAGGAGCGCCAATCGCCGTATTGGCGGGGCGAAGGGGGAAATGAACGCGAACGCCGAACATCGAACGTCCAACTTCAGACTTCCTGATCTAGACGGGGTTTTGGGTGTAAAAACCGGAAAATGATTTG
>JAFIGC010000193.1 GCA_020831635.1 Verrucomicrobiota bacterium
CCCCCCCCCCCCCCCCCCCCACCCCGAGCTACGACCGTCTGCCCCTCCGGGGCATTTTCAGGATGATTCCCGCTCCGGAGGAGCGAACGCACGTAGCCCGGGGTGAAGCTGCGCAGGGGCGTTCCACGCCCCTCCGCAGCTCACCCCGGGAAAAGGACGAAAAATTTAAGCGTCCCGGAGGGCCGCACGAAAACCGGAGGCCATCCCCACAGGTTTCTTAAATTTCACGCCATGATCTTGCACAGCTTCTTTACATAGATATCACGAATTCAGAACTCCATAAAATTCCGTGGATTTCCCTCGATTTTCATCATGGGTTGATGTTTACTCCTTCCATGAGTGGAGTGATTTATACGTCCAAAGTTCCGTTTCGAACGATTGCCGCGATCACCGCGTCTGTTATGTTGACCTCCTCGTGCGTGAGTTCACGAAAGGAGGATTCGTTTTCCGAATTTCTTCATAACGAATCTTTGGAATTGACCGGGTTCGAGACCGAAGCCACGGACATAGGTCATCACGTGACGCTTAGGTTTGTGGACCCCGGCGATCCGAATCGCAGGATCGAAGGAGCTTTGTTTCTGGTCGATCTTGAAAAAGACAGGGCGCAAAGAATTGAGAACGAAGAATATCGTCGGGAGAGAAGGAAGCTGGAAAGTCAGGAGCGTCTGACCCATCCGAATCTGATCCATTGGGCCAGGAGCCATAACATTGGAGGCACGGGAGGGGATTTTGGTCCGATCGGATTTCTTTACGGCGCCCGACCGCTGGAATCGGAGCGAGTTCGGGAAAGATTTCCCGACCACCGTATCTTCATCGTTTCAAGCGGCGACCCGATCATGCACCCGATATATTCCGACCAACCGCTGATCATTCCAACCCGGCATCAGGATGATGGAGGATCCTTCCTGAAAGTCCTTGTCAACGCCCCCACGGTGGCGACTTTCATCAGTGACCATAAACAGCCCGTACCCGATATTGCCGAAGCCCGGGAAACCTTGGAATTGTTTTGCGAGTTGCAAAGTTGGACGATGCAAAAGGGGATGCCGGAGAATTTCAAGAACCGCGACGATGCCAAAAACGCCGATTGGGTGTCCCGTTGGACGTATCGGGAGACGGAAAACCCCGACGGGTGGCGCTTTCAAGCGGTGTTTTTGACTGATGCCTTTAATCGTTCGTATTGGCATGTTGAAATCGATGTTTTCCGTGACGGGACCGTGAAAATACGAAGTCAGATCCCCATGTGATCTTGAGGGAACGATCAATGTACGTCGGTTTTTGATTGATATGTAAAACAATTTGATTACATGCAAACTATCTATGGATAAGATAGCCTTTGACGATCAACAAATCCCGCTGACCCGTCTGCCCGCGAAAGCCTGTGGCATTGTCACCAACGTGGAAAACAAAGAAGAACTGGAAAGGCTCCAGGCCATGGGGCTCTGCCTCGGACGGCGTCTGGAGGTGGTCAAGACCGGAGACCCGCTCATTGTTCGCGTTTTTGGCTCCCGCATTGGCCTTTCGTACCGCCTTGCGAAACACATTGGCGTTTCCCCGTGTCCCATCGCCCCTCGCTGTTGGGAGAAAGAACCATGAACGCCCCTCTGCCCCGGGTGGTGCTGGCGGGAAATCCCAACGCGGGAAAAACCACTTTGTTTAACGCCCTCACCGGTCTTCGCGCACGCACCGGAAACTACCATGGCACCACCGTGGAGAAAAAAAGCGCCATTCTGGGGCTACCCCAAAAAGTCGAATTGATTGATCTGCCCGGCATGTATAGCCTCCGCGCGGTGACGGAGGATGAAAAAGTCGCCGCCCAAGTCCTGCGGGGCCATGATGCGAAATTCCCGCACCCGGATGTCATCATCGCGGTGGTGGATGCCTCCAACCTGGATCGCAACCTGTTTTTGGTCAGCCAACTCGCGGAATGTGGCCGACCGATGATTGTGGCCCTGACAATGTTGGACGCGGCCGCAGGGCAGGGGTTGGCCTTGAACACCGACCTGCTTTCCTCCCGTTTGGGTTGTCCCGTCGTGCCCGTGCCTTACGGCAGCCAGGAAGGCGCCGATGCCTTGAAGAGCCTTCTGGGAGAATGGTTGGATGGAGGCGTTGGCAAGGTGGCTCTCCCTCACCGCCCCCGGGAAGATTTGCTCTGTGGCGCCGGCTGTTCCGGCTGCCCATTTCACGGCAGATTCACCTGGAGTGAGCAGCTCGCGCGCGAGGTGGTCCGCTCCCATCACGTCATCAAAAACCGCCATACGGAACGATTGGATGAAATTCTGACCCATCCTTGGCTGGGAGTTCTGGCCTTTCTGGGAGTCATGGTGCTCCTCTTCAGTCTCATCTTCAGTGTGGCGGAATTGCCCATGGAACTCATTGAGGGCCTTTTTTCGGATGTAAGCGCAGCCGCAACCCATCGGCTTCCGGACAATCTTTTCGGTTCGCTCGTGGGGAATGGCATCCTTCAGGGCGTGGGCAATGTGGTTGTTTTTTTGCCGCAAATCCTGATCTTGTTTTTCTTTCTCGCGCTTTTGGAAGACACCGGATACCTCTCCAGGGCCGCGTTTGTCATGGATCGGCTGATGAAGCGGGTAGGTCTCCCCGGCACCGCCTTCGTCCCGATGGTCTCCGGACACGCCTGCGCCATTCCCGCGATCATGTCCGCGCGGGTCATTGAGAACCGACGTGACCGCCTCGCCACCATCCTCGTCCTGCCCTTCATGAGCTGTGCGGCCCGGATCCCCGTCTATGTCATCCTCATCCGCCTGCTTTTCCCCGGACGTCCATTTTTGGCCGGACTCACTTTCACCGGGGCCTACGCCTTGGGCGCTCTGGCCGCACTCGGCACCGCCTTCGTGCTGAAGAAAACCCTGCTGCCGGGAGAAAGCAAACCGCTTCTCCTCGAATTGCCCGCCTACAAAACCCCCAACCTCCGCAACGCATTCCTTCATGCCATCCAAAGAGGCAACCTCTTTCTCAAGCAGGCGGGCGGTATCATCCTCTTGATCTCCATCGCCATTTGGGCCCTCTCCACGTTCCCCGCCACCCCGCCACCCGAAACTGCGATCGCCCTCCGCGCGGAAGCCGTGCACGCCACCCCGGACGAAGCGGAAGGACTCTTGGAAACCGCCAAAAATCTCGAAGCCCAACACGCCCTCGAACACTCATTCGCCGGACGGCTTGGACGCGGCATCGAACCCGTGGTCCGCCCCCTCGGATATGACTGGCGCATCGGCATCGGCGTCCTCTCCTCCTTCGCCGCACGCGAAGTCATCGTCTCCACCCTTTCCATCGTCTATGGACTCGGAGAAGATGCGGATGAATCGGATCAACTCCTGGTGGACACCCTCCGAGAAGTCCGCAACCCGGACGGAAGTCCCGTGTTCACCACCGCCACCGCCTGGAGTCTGCTCGTCTTTTACGTGCTGGCCATGCAATGTTTGCCCACCCAGGCCGTCACCCGCTTGGAAACCGGATCTTGGAAATGGGCCGCCCTTCAGTTGGGGTACATGAGCGCACTTGCCTATTTCTGTGCGTTAGTGACCTACCAAGGATTGCGCGCCCTAGGGTATGCATAATGCATCATTCTGGATCTCGATAAGCTGCTTCGCCAAACTCCGCCATAACCTTCGACGGACGAAATTCCGCTTTGCAACTTGCTTTCGCGTTGTTAAAGGTTAACATTATTTTCATTGGAAACGTTTGAAACACCTAAAATTCGACGGGATTGGACCATGACTATGAACGAAGATATATTTATCTACCAACTGGATCACAGCGACACCATCATCAGTATCAGCGCAAACTGGAGTGCCTTTGCGAATCAAAATGCATGGAGCGGTTCCTTGCGCCCGGAAGAGGTGGTGGGACATAAACTTTGGGACTTCATACAGGGAATTGAAATGCGGCACTTGTATCAGGAGTTGATTCGTCGCGTCAGAATGGGGGTCCCTTCACGCGTCATCTCCTTCCGCTGTGATTCTCCAGGTGAACGAAGGTTTCTTGAACTTTTTATCGAGGCCCTGCCAGAGAACCTCATCGAAATCACCAGCAGGATTCTTCGAAAGGAAAGCCGTTCCCCCATGCGGTTGCTTGGCACGGACGCCCCGAGATCAACGGGCAAGGTCTCGATCTGCAGCATGTGCAAGAAGGTGAAAGTCGCACCGGAAAAATGGGTTGAGCTTGAGGAAGGGGTGGTTTCTCTCAAAATCTTCGATGAAGACGAGATGCCGCAACTGAGTCACGGGCTGTGCCACCCATGCTACCAGGAAGCCATGCGGGAATTGGATGACACCAAAACGCCTCAATCTTGCCACTGAAGTTCTGAACGAACGCTAGCTTGCCTATTTCTCTGCGTTTGATACCGATTGGGGGTTACCTGCATTGGGATATGCATCATGAACCTGAATCTGATCATTGTCATCATACTGTTGGGCGGCTGGTTTTCCGGTCGTCTGTTCGAACGCATCCGCCTGCCCTCGGTGCTGGGGATGTTGGGTTGCGGGCTGCTGATCGGCATCAGTCTGGGCGAACGCGCCTGGCCGCCCGGACTTGCGGACATGGAGCCTTTTCTCAAGACGTTCGCCTTGGTGGTGATTCTGTTGCGGGCCGGTCTGGGGATCCGACGCCGCACCCTCAATCAGATTGGCGGCACCGCCCTCAGTCTGGCCGTGATCCCCTGCCTCTTTGAGGGGGCTGCCCTGACGTTGGCCCTGCGGTTTTTCTTCGACTTCCCCTGGCCGGTCTCCGCCCTCACCGCCTTCATGCTCGCCGCCGTTTCCCCCGCCGTTGTCGTCCCCGCCATGCTCAACCTCAGCGAAGCCGGATACGGACGCCGTAACGCGGTCCCCACCCTGGTTCTCGCCGGCGCTTCGGTGGACGATGTGCTCGCCATTACCCTTTTCTCCCTTTTCACTCGCATGGCCCTGAGCGAAACGGTGCAATGGACCCGCACCCTCTTCGAACTTCCCCTCGCGATCCTGGTCGGCATCGTCCCCGGCATCGCCGTCGGCCTTGGGCTCTCATATTGGTTCCGAAAACGCCGCCAACAGGTGCGAGCCACCGAAAAAACCCTTATCCTCCTCATGGTCTCCCTGCTGTTGGTTCAGGCCGGGGACTGGCTCCACAGCGCCGCCCTGCTGGGCATCATGGCGGTTGGCTTTCTCCTGCTCGAACGCGCCGAACCCATCGCCCACGAACTCGCGGCCAAACTGGCGAAAATCTGGGTATTCGCGGAAATCATCCTCTTCGTGCTCATCGGCATGCAAGTCGATCCCCATGTCGCCCTTCAAGCCGGTCCCTTGGCCTTGGCGGTGGTCGGCATTGGACTCGCGGCCCGTTCCGTCGGCGTGTGGCTGGCCACCAGCCGCTCCAAGCTCACGCGCAAGGAACGCCTGTTCTGCGTCCTCGCCTACTTCCCCAAAGCCACCGTCCAAGCCGCCCTAGGCAGCGTTCCCCTCTCGCTCGGCATCGAAGGCGGCGAAACCATCCTCGCCCTGGCCGTCTTGTCCATCCTCATCACTGCACCCCTCGGACTCCTCGGGATTCGTTTCGGCGGACCCCGCCTACTGATAGCGGAGAAGCCGAAACGCTATGAGAACGCATGACCACGCCTAGCCCCCACGCCAAATTCATTCGCCTCGCGATTTTATCGCTCGGCCTCATGCTGGGTGCGGATGAATCGCCCGCTCTAGGACTTCAGGAAGCCATCGACCTGGCCCTCCGCCACAACCGCACCCTGCTTAACGCCCGCGCGGACGTGGATGACGCCGGCCTCACCCTCACCGCCCGGGAAGCCGACTTCAATATCCGACCCGGCGTCCGCCTCCAAGCTGGCCAACGACAGGAGGCCGAACAAATCGAGGGCGGACTCGAACTCCGCCGCCGCTTTTCGCCCGGCGGCGAAGTGCAAATCTTTGGCGGCGCGGCCCGTTTCGACGGTGAAACCGAAACCCGCCTGCGGGCCAACGCCCGCCAACCCCTGTTCCGACGCGCGGGCCGACTCGTCACCCTCGAGCCCAAAGTCCGCGCCGAACGCGCCCTCACCGACGCCCGCCGCGCCTATTACGAGCGCAAACAGGACCTCGTCCTCGAAGTCGCCACCGCCCACGAAGCCGTCCTTCGCGCCGCCCGTCAGGTCGAAGCTGACGAACGCACCCTCGAACGGCTCACCGGACTCGTCGCCCTCACCCGCGTCCGCGAAGACACCGGACAAGTCACCCGCGTGGACACCCTCCGCATCGAACAGCAACTGGGCGAGGCCGATGCCCGCCGCGACAACAGCCGCGACATCCTCGAACAACACCGCGAAGAATTCGTGGTGCTCCTCGGGCTCGATCCCCTGCGTGCCTTTGACCTGTTGCCCCCGCCCCTCCTCGAAATCGACACCCCGCATCCCGACGAAGGCTACGCCATGGCCCTGGCCAACCGCCTCGATTTCGCCCGCGCCCTCGACGTCCTCGACGACAGTGGACGCGCCGTCCGCATCGCCCGCCGCAATTTGCAGCCGGACGTGCAACTCCTCGGCGATCTCGAATACCGGGGCAACGAATTCGATGGCGCCGAACCCGACAACTGGTTCATTGGCATCGCCATCGAACCCGATTTCAATCCCGCCGACCGCCGGGCAAACCTCGGACAAACCGAGAACCGCCAGGCCGCCGCCGAACGTCAGCTCGTCGATCTCCACTACGCCGTACAGCTCGACGTGCGTCGGCAAATCCGCAACTACCACCGCAGCCGCACCAATCACCGCATCGCCATCCGCAACCGCGAATTGGCCGACAAGCGCCTCGAACTCGCCGAAGCCCTCTTCCGCATGGGACGCGGGGACGCGTTTTCCCTCAGCGACGCCGAAGACGCCCACGCCCAGGCCATCTCCGCCGAACTCACCGCCCGCAGCGAGGCCTCCCTCGCCGCCTTCCGCCTCCTTCGCGCCCTCGGAACCCTCATCGAAGTGCCTGACGAACTCAAAGCCACCCCTTAAAGCTCCCCGCTCGTAAAACATGCGAACGGCACCTTGCGTTCACCCATCCTTTCGGTAGTATCCCAAAAAACTTTCGTAATGAAAACCTCCTTGAAACTTCCCTTGACCCTCTTCCTCCTCGCGACCGGTGTCGTCGTCTGGATGTTGCGCGGTGGCAAGGAAAACGAATCCGTTGCCGACGTGGAAACGCACGTGGTCCAGGAGGCTGAATTCAGCCATTGGATCCCCTTTCAGGGCACCCTGGAATCCATGCGCAGCGAAAACGTCGTCTCCGGCATCAGCCAATCCACCGCCATCCTGTACCTCGCCCCCGAAGGCGCGCGCGTTTCCGAAGGCGATTTGGTGGCCCGCTTCGACAACTCCAGCCTGCAATCCACCCTCGCAAACCTCGAACGCGATTACACCCTGGCCACCACCGAATACCAGACCCTCACCCGGGCGGAAATTCCTTTGCAAACCGCCAAATTCGAATCCGACCTGCGCGAAATCGCCGCCAACCTCGCCCAAGAACAACGCGTGGCCGCCCGCATGGCCGAACTTGCGGAGCAGGAACTCGTTTCCGCGGCCGAACTGGCCACCCACCACGAACGGGTGCGACAATTGGAGACCTCCAAAGCCGCCCTGGAACAACAACGCGACCTCACCCTGGAAATCCTCCATCCCGCCCGCATCCAACAAGCCGAAGCCAAACGCGAAAGCGCCCGGCGGCAATTGGAACTGGTGCGGGAACAAATCGAAGGTTCCGAAATCCGGGCTGGCATTCCCGGCATGGTCGTGTACCTGCCCCTGCACATCAACGGCGAATACCGCACCCTGCGGGAAGGCGACAGCGTCTACCGCAACCAGCCCTTTCTGCAAATCACCGACATGGAAACCCCCGTTGTCCGCTGCCTCATTCCCGAATCCCGCGTCTCCGCCCTCAGTCCCGGAAACCCGGCGCTCATTCTACCCGAAGCTTTTCCCGATTTGCAGTTGGAAGCCGAGATCATCAGCCTCGGTTCCGTGGCCCGCAGCGTGCCCGGACGCCCCGCGTGGCAGAAATTCTTCGAAGTCACCCTCCTCCTGTCCGACGGCGATCCGAGACTCCGCACCGGCATGACCGTCCAAGCCCACGTCCGCGCCCAGTATCATCCCCAAACCGTGGTTTTGCCCCGCAATCTCGTCTTTTGGGACGGGGACAGACCCCACGTCCTGGTTCGGGAAAACGGACAAATCACCCGAACCCCCCTCGAACTCCACGGCGGCAACGACACCCATTTCCGCGTCGCCGCCGGACTCCGGCCCGGGGACCTGGTTTTAGACCCTCCCGGTTTTTAAAAGACAAAGAGATCAACGTTGCCGGTTGCCGGTTGTCGGTTGAGGGTTGTCAGTTGAAGGTTGCTGGTTGCCAGTTTAGGGTTGCAGGTTCAATAATTGAAGTTTTCCTTCTACGTTCGCGTTTGATGGTGACGTCCCCCCGAAAGCGCGAAAGGCGGCGTGAGATCAAGAGTCCGGTCTCCCCCGAAGGCTTTTCCCCTTTTTCTTGCTCTTGAACCACGCTTTCTCTCCACGCAATCCCAAGCCTCAAGCAAAATTTCCTTTTCCGCAAGGACCTATGAGGATACCGTCTCAATATATGAAAGCAGTTCTCGAAGTTCGCAACCTTTCCAAACAATATCCGCCGCCCACCCCCGGTGCCCCCGCGCCGCCCCCGGTCCTGCGGGACGTGAACTTTACGCTGAACCCCGGAGAATTCTGTGCGGTCACAGGACCTTCCGGCTCCGGGAAAACCACCTTTCTCAACCTCATCGGCCTGCTCGACCCGCCCAGTCGGGGAGAAATTCTTTTTGACGGGCATCCCGTCGATTGGCGAAACCGCAAAGCCCGGGCCGAAATCCGAAAACGCGGCGTGGGCATGATATTCCAGAACATGCATCTCCTTCCCCGACGCAGCGTCCGCGAAAACATCCTCTTTCGGGCCCGATACCTCAATCGCCCCCTGTCCGATTTCACCCGACGGACCGACGAACTCATGGACGAATTGGGTCTGTCCCCCCTCGCAAACCACCGCGCCGACACCCTCTCCGGGGGCGAAGCCCAGCGCGTGGCCATTGCCCGCGCCCTCCTCACCCAACCCCGTCTCCTGCTCGCCGACGAACCCACCGGCAACCTCGACGCCGAAGCCGGAGACCGCGTCATGCGCGCCCTTACCCAAGCCGCCGAAAGCGGCATCGGCGTCATCCTCGTCACCCACAACCTGCAGTTGCTCCCCTATGTACAATCGCATTACCAATGCAATGGGCAAGCCCTGCGAGTGGCGAACGCGGAGTGCGGAGTGCGGAGTGCGGAGTGAGGCGGACGCGAAGCGTCTTTGGAGTGCGGTAGCGTCGGGAGGAACGACCAGAGGTGTGCCCGGCATGGGACGAAACAAGTGAGTTAAAATCTCACCATTGCCAAG
>JAFIGC010000194.1 GCA_020831635.1 Verrucomicrobiota bacterium
CGGGATGCGGGCCGTAGGTCCGCACAGATTATCGGGTGCATGGCGCGTCGGTGTTTTGCGCGGACCTTCGGCCCGCGTATATGGTGTGGGCGACGGGGACCCGGCCCGCCTTCGGGCCTTCAGCCCGAAGACGGACCGGGCTTGTATCGTCTCGGACCTACGGACCGAACACCTTAGGCACCGAACCGAACATCATCGAATGCCGGGATTCAGTCGGATTTGGGAACGGTTTGGGTTTGTGCCATTGCGTTTTGTTCATCCGCCGATAAACCAAACACCCCACAAACCACCTCATCAATCCGGGCTTCGAGGATCTGTAGGCGTTCGGGGTCCCCGGTGGCGGTGGCGGCGGCGCAGCCTTGGGAGAGGTCGCTGAGTTCGGCTTTCTGGGCTTCGGTGGCGGGGGGGATGGGGATTTCTTTCACGTACTGTGTAAACCACCTGAGGAATCCGCCTCTGATCTGTGGGCATACGAGTTGAAAATATTTTAGAATGACCTTGCTGTTCAGCAATGAAACCAACCATTTTTCATCCGTGGAAAGCATATAGATGGTATTCACTGGAAAGACCCCAGAGTCATCCCAGGCAAACTGGCTCCCATCTGCGATGTCCGGGTACATGATTTTGGGCTGCTCAATGGCTTTCCAGTAGCCGATTTTATCCTGAATTTCATACCATTTGTATGGTCCCGCTTTTCTCCCTGGCCAAGGTTTTGTGTTATCCCAGTCCTTGGGTTTGGGTTCGAGCCTTTCACGGTACTGTTCAAGATAATTTTTTACAGCGGGATATTTTTCGATAACCGTGCCCTGTCTCGTAAAAATGAGATACTCGCCCGTGGGTTGAACGGACCATCTTTTGACATCCCGCCCCCGCAAGTAGGGCTTGAGGAGGTCGGCGGAGTTGGGGTCTTCCTGGATGAGTTGGTCGTGGGTGGCTTGGTCGATGACGAAGGCTTCGTTCAGGCCGGTAAGCACGCCTCGGTAGAATCGTCCCTGCACGTATTCGCCGAGAGGGGTGCCGATGTCGCGGAGTTTTTGCAGGAGGTCGAGGGCTTGGGCGGATTCGAGTTGCCAGCCCTGGGGCTGGAGTTGTTCCTGGCGGAGGGTGACGCCGCGGGTGTGGAGGATCTTGGGGATTTGGTTGAAGTCGTCGTCGCTTTGCCAGGTGTGAGCGGGGAATTTGTGGCTGGCGGGCGGGGGCTGTTTGTCGCCCATGAGGATGCTGGCGTAGGCGATGGCTTCGAAGACGGGGGCGTCCCCGAAGTCGATGAGGCCGTGCAGGGTGAGTTCGCGGGCGAGCAGCTCGCGGGTTTTTTCGCCGTAGGCGGCGCGGTAATATTTGTTGGAGGTGATAAAGGTGAGCTGTCCCCGGGGTCGGAGGAGCTGGAGGGCGCGTTCGAAGAAGAGGCAATAGAGGTCGGCGGATTTGACGAAGGTTTGGTAGTTGCTGTCGGCGAGGCCGGCTTTGATGTCGGCGGGGAGGGACTGGATCTGCACGTAGGGGGGATTGCCGATGAGGATGTCGAAGCCGGTGAAGCGTCCGTCGTTGTCGAGCACTTCGGGAAATTCGAAGCGCCATTCGAAGGCGTTTTCGTAGATTTTGTTTTTGCGGATCTCTTCGAGTTGGGTTTCGAGCTTGGTGATGGCGGCGGTGGTGCTTTTGACTTCTTTGTTCCAGGCGGCTTTTTCTTTGGCGGTTTTTTCGAAGAGCTGGGTTTGCAGGGTCAGTTCGTTGAGGCGGCCTTTGAGCTTGCGCAGGCGGGTGGCGCGGCTGTCGTGATAGGTGATTTCGGCTTCGAAATCGCCTTTGATGTCGGCGATCAGTTTCTCCATCTCGCGCTTGAATTCCTTGCTTTCGGCATTGCGGTAGCTCATGACCGCGCGGCGATAGCTGTCAATGGTCCATTTGCTCTTGCGCAGGGCGCTTTTGAGGTCGGCGTCGAGGGCAAAGCGGCTGATGAGGGAGTTGCCGCATTTGATGTTGATGTCGATGTTGGGCAGGGTTTCGAGTTCGTGCTCGTTTTTGTAGTAGGCGTGTTTGAGGAGTTCGATCCAGAGGCGGAGGCGGCAGATTTTGACGGAGTTGGGGTTGAGGTCGACGCCGAAGAGGCAGTTTTCGATGAGGGTCTGCTTTTCGTGGAAGAGGGCCTCCTGGACGCGGCGGGATTCGGGGAGGCGGGGTTTGTATTCGAAGAAGTCGCCGTCCTCGTCGGTGAGGATGAGTTCGTCGTTGACGACTTCGACGTGGAGGTTTTTCAGGCGGCGTCCGTCGCGGTCGCAGAGAATGCCGAGGGCGCTTTTGAGGGCGATGATTTCGTTGAGGGCGGAGACGAGGAAGTGTCCGGAGCCGACGGCGGGGGCGCAGATGCGGAGGTAATGAATTTTCGGGCCATTTCGGGACCGCGTTCGGCGGGGAGGCGGGCGAGGACCTCGAAGAAGAGGCTGTTGAGTTCGTCGTAGCTTCCGACTTTTTCGCTGTGCAGGAAGGCGTGTTCGCGGTCGCCCTTGTGGTAGGCGATGAGCTGGGCCTCGAGGAGCTTGAGGAAGAGGATGCGGTTGGTCCAGGTGATGGCGAGTTCGAGGGCGACATTGAAGAGGCGCTCGTTGCGGTCGGCGCCGTAGCGTCCGGGCCGCTCGAGGCGGGAGAGCTTGTCGAGGCTGTCGAGCTGGGTGATGGCGTTTTCGAGCAGGGAACCGGGGTCGCGCTCGCCCTCGGGCTTGCGCTCGATGAGCTTTTTGGAGCCTTCTTTGCGCTCGGTGAGTCCGATGATGTGCAGCAACTCGCTGTAGAAGCCTTTGTCGAGGCTGTTGGAGTCGTTGGTGAAGGGAAGCTTGAGGAGGTGGGTGGGAGTGAAAAGCTTGAAGGTCGGAAGGAATGAAACCGAACGTCGAACATCGAACTTTGAACTTTGAACGTCGAAGTTTGGGGGGACGGGAGCGCCGGTCTCCGCACCGGCAGGGGCGACGGGGGTCGGAGGGGATGAAACCGAACGTCGAACATCGAACTTTGAACTTTGAACGTCGAAGTCGCGGAAATCCACGTATGTGAACTCGATCAGCGGCAAAGCAACCTCAAGCGCGGGTGCGGCGATGTCTTTGTAGAAGTCTTTGGTTTTGCCGCCGGCGAGGCGTCCGGCTTCGAAGTCTTTGAAGAGTCCGACCAACTCGCGGTCGTGGGCGAAGCGGGCTTCGAAGTCGCGGGCGTCGAAGAGGTACCATTCGTGGACGTTGGTGACGATGAGGTGGCGGAGTTCGAGGTTGTTGTGGGTGATCCGTTCGCGGAGGTAGTAGAGGAGGACTTCCTGGAGCGCCTTGGTGTTGAGCTGTCCGGGACGGGGCATTTCGGCGCTGTTGCCGGGGCTTTTGGTCTCGATGATGACCCCCACGGAGGTGCGGGAGCTGTCGCCGTTGTGGATCACCAGGTCATTGCGTCCTTTGGTGTTGATGTAGTGATCGGGGGCAAAGCCGATGGCGTTGAGGAAGTCGGTGATGAGGTTTTTGTGGAATTCCTCGGATTCGCCGGGAGAAACGCGTTCCAGCAGGGTGGCGAGGGCGGATTGAAAGCCCTCGACCGCCTTGCGGGTGGGACGAAGTTTGAGAAACGCTTTGTTGAGGGCTTGTTTGGGAGGGAGAGGATGCATGGAGAAAGAATCCGTAGCGGAGCGGGAAGGAAGGTCAAGAGTGGAGTGACGAATGACGAATGGTGAATGACGAATGGCGAATTACGAGAACGTCGAACCCTTCGACAAGCTCAGGGCAGGCATCGAACGTCCAACTTCGAACGCTGAACGGTTCACGGTCTACCGCTAACCGGCAACTGGCAACAAACAACCCACAACCCAACCACCCAACTACCCTTTGTCCCCCTCAATTTCAGTGGCTTCGCGCGCCTCCCATTCGAAATGACCGTGTATCCATGCCTCTTTTTCGGGATTTGCTTTTGAGAAAAACCGCCATTTATACGACAAAATCATTCCCGCCAAGGAAGCGAGTCCAAAAAGGCCGGAGACGATGACAAAGATGAATTCTTCCCGGTCCATCCCGGCTTGAATGGCTTGCGGAAGAAAAAGCAAATCAAGAAACAAGACGAGAATACCCGCCCCAAACAAACCGCGAAGATAGGCGGTGAGGACGGACTTGGAACTCAATTTCACCGGAATCCCCGACCATTGGCCGCCGTGCTTTTGGGTGATGATGAACGAACCCAATGGAATCACCGGCAAAAAACAAATATGAAAGAAACTGGTCGCGAGGTGACAACCCGAACTGGTTTGATCCACTTTGCCATAAACTCTGTTTCCAAAGACGATAAACATACGGGCCTTCCTTTCTTGAAATTTTCCGGATTTCTTCAGGTTTTCGGATTTCTATTGCCGCTCCAAGTGTATGACAAGACAAAAGCATGTCGGATTCGAACATCGAACGTACAACTTCGAACTTTGAACAGACAACCCCCAACCTCCAACCAGCAATAGACAACCACTGAACACACTGATTTTCACTGATCTTAGGTTGTGGCCAAGGTTTTGGGGAAGGAACCACGGAATACACGGAACGCACGGAAATTTAAAGCGAACTTTGAACATCGAACTTCCAACTTCGAACTTTGAACCGCCAACCCACAACCAGCAACAGACAACCAGCAACCCACAACCCAACCACTCAACCACCATTACAGTTTTTCCATTTTCCCCTTGAGTTTCACCCCCTTTTTTGGAAAAAGTTCCTGCCATGAAACTCGATCCCGATTCCTTGCGCTGGCAATTTGATGTGTATCGGTGGTTGTTTGAGAATTTTGGCGGGTATAAGGCGTTTTTGCACCAAGAATTGGTGTTGCCCACGGGGGGCTTTTTTGCAGAATCCAGTCCGCCCGCAATATTTGAAACCGTAAAACAGTACGCGGGCATGGAGGACTGGCCCTGCAGTCTCGGATCGTATGGTGAATCGTCTCCGTTGGACCAGACGTTGAGAAACATGCCATTTGGAGGCAAACCGAACCCGGGAACAGCTGGACACATCACCGAGGAAAACCGTGAAATCGTGATTCGCTATAACTCTGACTTGGAAGATGACCCCGTTTCCCTGATTGCCACGTTTGCACATGAGTTGGCACATTACCTGATTTTTAACGCGTTCAGCAAACCACCCTTTGGTCGAGAGCACGAGGAATATGCGACTGATTTAACCGCCGTTTTTCTTGGGTTTGGCGTTTTTCTTGCAAATTCCACTTTCAAGTTTTCACAATGGCAAGACTTCAAGATGCAGGGGTGGAGTTATCGGCGGCAGGGGTATCTGGGTGAGTTGGATCTATCCTATGGCCTCGCCATATTCTGTCTCCTCAAGGAATGCGACCCCAAAACCGTCCTCCCGCATCTCCGACCCAACCCCAGATCTTATTTGAAAACCGCCTTGCGACACCTTCGCAAACGGCACAAGGGAGACATTGAGGCCCTGACCCGGGTGGAAGCGCTTTTTTCAATGCGGAGTAAAATCGAACTTTGAACCCTCCTACGCTCTGCGAGCTTCGGCGGGCAGGCCGTCCAACTTCGAACGCTGAACGGGCAACCCCCAACAGACAACCACTGAACACACTGATTTTCACTGATCTTAGATTGTGGCCAAGGTTTTGGGGAAGGAACCACGGAATACACGGAACGCACGGAAATTTAAACATCGAACGTCCAACTTCGAACGCTGAACGGCCAACCGCCCACCGCCCACCGCCCACCGCCAACTGGCAACCGGCAACACACAACCCCCAACCAGCAACAGACAACCACCCAACTCCCCCCAAGCCCCAAAGCGGCAGCTCTGGTCGTTCCTCCCGGCGCTACCGCACTCCAAAGACGCTTCGCGTCACTCCGTCACTCCGCACTCAAAATGACCTCTGACCTCTCTCCCTCTGACCTCTCTCCTTCTTTCCTTCTCTCCTTCTCCCCTCTGACCTCTCTCTTTCGAGTTGCCCCAAGGGATCGGATGGCATATAACCGCGGCGATGTTGCCGTTTACCCGAGAAAAACTGAAAGAATGGGCCGGGCCCGATGTGTTTCGCCGCGCGGAAATGCTGGTGGAGGGGGATCGTGTGCGCCGGGTGCAATACAAGGACCGGAAACTCGAGGGGCTGATCGAGGCCAAACCGCGGGATATTATCACTTCCATGTCTTTTCCGGTCAATGAAGTGGTGCCGAACAATCATTGTCCCTGCCGGGACAACCGGGAAATGGGCCTGATTTGTCATCATGTGGTGGCGCTCTGTCTGGAGCAACTGCGGGCCATGGATGATCCGGTGCGGAAAGCGAAATTGGACGAGGAACGTCACAAGGCGGAACGCATGGCGCGAACGTCGGAGGACGACTACCTCACCCGGGTGCCCGCCGGAACCCCGGGCGCGATTGCGGTGCGGCTGTGTTTGCGTTTTCCGGCGAATCTGCGCGACGCCTGGTGGGGGGATGCGGTGCCGGTGGAAATCATGCTGGAACACAAGGGGGAGCAGGGCTCCATCCGCAACATCCGCACGGACCTGAAGTTGTGCATGCCGGATCAGGAGGACAATTTGCTGTTTGTGCTCGAAGACATCGCGGGCGGTCCGGTGCCTCCGGTGCTGGAGGTTGGGCGTCGGGATCTGGCGAATTTGTTCGAGTTGATGCGGGGCATGCGGTTTTGGACCGGGGAACAGGAGTTCCGGGTGATGCCGCAGAAGCTGGATGCGGTGGTTTCGTTGGATCTGGACGATGACAGCGGCATGTTGATTCTGGACATGGAAACGCGTCTGCCGGATGGCTACGAACATCAGATCCCCTCCTATTGGGTGTGCGGACGCAATGCCTGGGCCTTGGTGGGCGATGGGTTGTTTCCGCTGGCTTCAGTGTTGCCGGAGCCGCTGCACGATTTGTACCGCGAACCCATGCGGGTGGCCCGCGCGGATGTGCCCCGGTTTATTCGCCGGGAACTGCCGGTGCTTCAGGGGCTGGCTCCCCTGCGCACCGAGGTGGACCCGGAATGGTTTTCCCTGCAACCCATGCATCCCCGATTTCACCTGGAAGTGCGCGGCTCTCCGGCCAGCCTGGCCGCCACCCTGTTCGCGGGATATGGGGACGTGGAGTGGGTGGCGGGTGACGGCGGGAGCGAAGAGGAATTCGTGTTGCCGGATCCCGACAACATTCTCCATTACCTCACCCGAAATCCGCAGGCGGAGAGGGAGGCGTTGGATTCGCTGCGTCCGCTGGGCTTTGGCGGCGAACGCGGGGACCAAATGGAGGCCATCGTCGGCACGTCCGGGGTGATGAGTTTTTGTGCCTCCGGGATTCCCATGCTCCGCCGCCGCGGATGGAAGGTGGATTTGCAGGGCCGCATCGCCACGGCCATGGATGAAGCTGAAACCCTGATGCCCGTGGTCAATATCCGTGACGAGGGCAACGGCTGGTTCGACATCGATTGCGAATTCGAAACCCGCGAGGGGGAAAGTCTGCACCTCTCGGACATTCGCCAGGCGCTGGCCTCCGGCGACGCCTACATTCAGAAGAACGACCGCATGTTGCTGTTTGACCGCGATGCGGTCAAACAGATGTTCGAGATGTTCGAGGACTGCGGGTCCAAAGGCGGCAAGGGGCAGGGGGTCCGCATGCCCGCCGTGCACGGCGCGTTTTTGAAATCGACCTTGGACGGTTTGGACGGGCTGGACGTGGAGGCGCCCCCGGAATGGCTGCAGCGGGTGGAGGCCCAGAATCAACCCGCGAAATTGGAACCGGTACAGCTCTCCCCGGATTTGCGGGCCGATTTGCGCCCCTACCAGCAGGAGGGGGTCAACTGGCTGCGCTTTTTGGAAAAATCGGGTTTTGCCGGCATTCTCGCGGACGAAATGGGCTTGGGCAAAACCCTGCAAACCCTGGCCTGGCTGCAACTGCAACGACAGGAGTTCCGTTTTCGCGACAAACCCGCCCTGATCGTGTGTCCCACCACTTTGGTGGACAACTGGATCGAGGAGGGCGGGAAATTCACCCCGGATCTGCGGTTCATCAATCTCACCGGCAGTCCCGCCCAGCGCGAAAAAGCTTGGGAGGAGGCGGCGGATTATTCGGTATGGGTCACCAGTTACGCGGTATTGCAACGGGATTTGGAGCGATACGTGGCCGCGGAGCTGTCCGTGGTGGTGCTCGACGAGGCCCAGCACATCAAAAACCGCACCACCCGCAATGCCAAGGCGGTAAAATCCTTGCGGGCGGGGACCAAGCTGGTGCTCACGGGCACGCCCGTGGAAAACAGCGTCTCGGATTTGTGGTCGATCATGGATTTCCTCATGCCGGGGTATTTGGGGTTGCACGAAAAATTCCGGCACCGCTACGAACTGCCCATCAAAGCCGGGGGCGAGGAAGCGGAAGAAGCCCAACGGCGGCTGCGCAAAAAATTGCAGCCCTTTCTCTTGCGCCGTCTGAAGCGGGACGTGGCCAAAGATCTTCCGCCCAAGATCGAAAAAGTGGCCTATTGCCGCATGACCCAGGACCAGTTGCTCGTCTACAAAGAACTGGTGCGGCAGTCCCAGGAGAAACTGGAGACGATGGTCGCGGCCCAGGGCTTTCAGCGCAGCCGCATGGAGGTCCTCAAAACCCTCATGCGCCTGCGGCAGGCCTGCTGTCATTTGGATCTGCTCAAACTCAAAGGGGTCTCCAGCGCCGCACCCTCCGGAAAGCTGGACCTGTTCAAGGAAATGATGTTGGAAGCGGTGGACGGCGGGCACCGGGTGCTCGTGTTCAGTCAGTTCACCTCCATGCTGGCCATTCTCTCCGCCGAGTTGGAGGCCATGGACATGAAATTCTGTTATTTGGACGGGTCCACCAAAAAACGCATGGACGTGGTGCGTCGTTTCCAAGGGGACGAATCCATATCCGCCTTTCTCATCAGCCTCAAAGCGGGCGGCACCGGGTTGAACCTCACGGGGGCGGACATGGTGATCCATTACGACCCCTGGTGGAATCCCGCCGTGGAGGCGCAGGCCACCGACCGCGCCTACCGCATCGGCCAGCAGCGCAATGTTTACAGCCTCAAACTCATCACCAAAGACTCCGTGGAAGAGAAAGTGCTCGCCCTTCAACAGCGCAAACAGGCCGTGATCGACGCCACCTTGGACAGTGACGGACAGCTCCTACAGGCCCTGGATTGGGAGGATGTTCAGGAATTGTTGCGAATCTGAAGGCCGCATCTCCGAATGGGTCTGGCCGTTAGTGTGGGGCATGGCTTTTGTGGGGCCAAGGGAAGGGAGCGCCGATCTCCGCATCGGCTGGGGCGCAGGGGGTCGGACACACCGCAATCCGCACGCATCATTTGGGTGTTGGAT
>JAFIGC010000019.1 GCA_020831635.1 Verrucomicrobiota bacterium
GGGACGCGAAGCGTCTTTGGAGTGCGTGTAGCGAGCTTGCGAGCTGCCGCTTTCCTGAGCCCGTGCGAGAGGGCATGGCGACTGCAAAGCGGCAGTTCCGCCGGATCGCAATGATTCCGGATGAATTCCATTGAATTTTCGTCTTGCATCATCCTCACGCATTACATATACAAAAATATATGAAAGAGACCGATTGGCATCATGCGCCTTTGCATCGTTTTGTTCCGGGCGCGGTACATATGGTTACCGCCTCAACCTTGAACAAAGAACATATTTTTCGGGACAATCGCCGTTTGTCTTTGTTCATGCGGATTGTGTTGGATGGGTTTGTGAATGCAGGCTGGCATCTTCACGCCTGGGCTTTTTTATCGAATCATTATCATCTGATCGTCCAAGCTCCCGAAGCGGGAGACTTTTCCAGCGTGTTGCGGGATGTTCATTCCAAGGTGGCGCTGGATGTGAACCGCATGGATGAAACTCCAAAACGACAGGTGATGTATCAATTTTGGGATCGTTGCATCAGCTATGACAACAGCTATTACGCGCGAATGAATTATGTAATCAAGAATCCAGTGAAACACGGGATCGTCGAGGATGCCCGTTTGTACCCGTATTGTTCCGCAGCCTGGTTTGAACGGAACAACCGGAAAAGTTTTTGTAGGCGGATTTATTCTTATAAATGTGACAAGGTCCAGGAACCGGATGATTTTGAAGTGGTGTGGCGGTCTGACGGTTAGCGCGTGAATAGGCGTGCTGATGGGCCTGGCCAACGGAAAGCGGCAGCTCTGGTCGTTCCTCCCGACGCTACCGCAGTCCAAAGACGCTTCGCGTCCCCCCGTTAATTTTCTTGCCCAAGTCCCCGGCTTTCCGATAAGGGGACCGCCATGAATTCTCCAATCCTCCCCGTTCCCGAAGCGTATGTCTCCCGTTTTGAATCCCTGGCCTACGGCTTGTTCGTACATTGGGGCCTCTACAGCCAAATCGGCAAGGGCGAGTGGTACAAAAAATGGCATGGCGTCCCCATGGACGAATACAGGAAACTCACCGAGACCTTCACCGCCGAAGATTTCGACGCCCGCGAACACGCCCGCTTCGCCCGGCGTTGCGGCATGCGCTACATCACCCTCACCACCCGACACCATGACGGGTTTTCGCTCTACGATACCCGGGGGCTCAACACCTACGACGCCCCCCACAGCGCCGCCGGGCGCGATTTGATCGCCGAATTCGTACAAGCCTGCCGGGCCGAAGACATCGTACCCTTTTTCTATCACACCACCCTCGACTGGTCTCTGGACACCGAAACTTGCGATGAAAAGGCGTTTGCCGCATATCTCGACTACCTGAACGATTCCGTGGAAATCCTTTGCACCCAATACGGCAAAATCGGTGGACTTTGGTTCGATGGCAACTGGTCGCGACGGGATGCCGATTGGCAGGAGGACCGCCTCTACGGCATGATCCGTAGTCATCAGCCCGAGGCCATCATCGTCAACAATTCCAGCATCAACGCCCTCGGTGCCAAGGGGCATCCCCAATTGGATGTGGTGACCTACGAGCAGGGACGTCCCGAGCCCCTGAATCGCACCGGAATGGAAAAATACGTGGCCGTGGAGATGTGCCAGACCATGAACCTGCATTGGGGCATTGGCAAACACGATTTCATGTACAAATCGCCCGCGGAAGTGATCACGGACTTGGCCTCCTGCCGTCGGGTGGGGGCGAATTATTTGCTGAACATCGGTCCCACCGCCGGCGGAGCGGTTCCGGCTTATGAAAAAGCCTGCCTGGAAAGGGTGGGGGAATGGGTGGCCGTGCAAGCGCCCGCCATTTACAACGCCCGTCCCACCGCCTGTGTCTGTGAAGGACGGGATTTTGTGTTGCGCGATCCCGACACCCGAAAAGCCTGGTATTTCGCCCACAACCTGCCCATTCACGACAACGATCACAAAACCCGCGAGGCGGGCGCCACCGAAGGCATGCGGAAAATCGAGGGACTGGATTTTGTCCCCGCGCGGGCAAAATGGCTCGATACCGAAGAATCCTTGTCCCTCGAAAACGAATCCGGGCATCTGAAGCTCAACTGCACCGGCTACCCCTACGGCAGCAATCTGGTCGTGCGCGTGGCCGAGTTGACATAAAAAAAGCCCGGTGCGAATGCACCGGGCTTTTCCAGGAGACTGCCGAAGCAGAATTATTTGCGTTTGCGGAAGGCGTAAACCGTCAATCCGAACAGCCCCACCAAGGCCAAGGTCCCGGGCTCGGGGATGGCGGTGGCACTGAAGGAAAAGTCATCAATGGCAACGCCTTGGCGGGAACCAGTGCTAGACCCATTATCACCAAAAAAACGGATGCCGATTGTAGAGCCATCAGGAATACTTAATCCGGTAATGCTTTGACTAAGGAACATGGACTCCCAAGTGCCTCCACTGGGATTGATACCAGTGGCATTCGTATTGCTGGCAACGTAGGTTAGATCGTTCAAGGCAGTGTAAGATCCGCCGTCAATGTTATAAGACACCGCCCATCCATTTAATCTTCCACCATTCGCACTTCTCCAGTGTTCAGCTAAGTAGCTGATTTCAAAAGAAATGATTTCAAACCCGGTGTTATTTTCGAAGATGATGTCTGCATTGATGGCACGATTTCCGCTTGGAAGAAAACCCAAGGAACCGTCAAAGGTTGCCCCCGTGCCAGTATCACCATAGGACCATTTTCCACCGGCGGTGCCGCTGCCAGTTCCTGTACCTTGCCAAACAGAGCTATCGTTACCACCTGCATCAGAAGTTTCCCAATTTGTGGGATCTGCCGTGCCTTGAAATCCGGTGAACGCATCAAAATAATTGAAGTTTTCTGTGTCGATTGAAACTTGTCCCAACGCCAAGGCGCTGGTCAGCCCGAAGGCTGCTGTAAGGAGGAGGAATTTTGTTCTCATGTTCTGTTCTCTGTTTGTTGAGGTTGACAATGTCAGTGCGAGGATGCGACCGGGGGATGCCGCTTTGGGAAAATCCTACGCCTCACTTTTTCGTTTGTCATCCGAAAAATGTGTTAATTTTGTATGAGCAGTCTGTTTGATGAAATAAATTCAGTTAATCAATACAAAATTGTCGCTGGATATGCGGGAATGTAGGTGGATTTCACCTATGTCTGAATCCTGGAGATTGTGCGGATTCAAAGCAAAGATCTCACGGATTCAGGCCATGGTTTTTGGATCAACCTGCTTGCCGGAAATGCCGTTGTGGGGGTGGTGGTCGGGATCGACCATACGGATGGCGTTGAGGATGCGCACGAGAGGTCATCGGGGCCGTCCCCATGTGTTCCTCTTCGGAGACCTCCAACTCTCGGGGGGCATATTCCCACTGACGCGGGATATGGATTTTGATTTGAGGTCAAATCCGGACAAAACCTCCAATGGTTTTCGGTCTGTATCAGAGCAAAGTGCGCAGGGTGTCGAGGGTGTCCGCCGCCTGTGGTGATTTGTCGGCTTGCAGACGACGTACCCGGGGCGAGCGGACGGCGATGCCGGATTTGTGGCGTTTGGAGGGCCAAAGGGCGTCGAAGGCGACTTCTCCGACCCATTCCGGTTTCACCACCCGAACCGGGCCGTGTTTTTCGAGGGTGTTTTCCCGTACGAAGGCGTCCACTTGCTTGGTTTCGCTTTCGCTGAGTTCCGAGATGCATTTGGCAAAGGTCACGAGTTCCTCCCCTTCCCAAAGGGCAAAGGTGTAATGGACGAAGGCGTCGGCTTGGTTTCCCTCCCCGGCCTGGGCGTAAATCAAAACCGCGTCGAGGGTGTGCGGGGGGGCGGTCCATTTCCACCAATCTCCGGGGAGGCGTCCCTCGCGGTAAGGGGAGTCGAGGCGTTTGAGCATCAACCCGGTGGCACCGCGTTGGCGGGATTGGGCCAGAAGGGGCTCCAACTCCGGCCAAGTCTCGAAATTCAAGGGTTCCGAGACTCGGAAGTGGTGGCACTCATCGATTCCGAACATCGGAACCACATGGCTCACTCTCGAATACAGGGGCATTTCCCGGATATCGACCCCTTGGATCTCCATGCAGTCGAGGGCGAGGAACGCCACCGGAATTTCGCGCTGCAATTTGGGGCTTGGGTTGCGTTTTTGTATGCGGCTTTGCAGATCGCCGAAGGGAAGGGGACGCTCCTCTCGCCAGGCGAGGACCACGCCGTCCAATACGGTGCCGTCGGGCAACTCTTCGGCTTCGCGGAGGATCTCCGGGAAGGCGTCGGTGATCAGTTCCTCGTCGCGAGACCAGAGCAGGGTTTCGCCGCCGCGTCGGATCAATTGGGCGCGGATCCCGTCCCAGATCCATTCCATCTGCCATTCGTAGGGATTGCCGAGGGACGAAAGGTGCTTGGTCAGGGGCATGGCCAGAAAGAAGGGGTAGGGGGGTTTGAGGGGCGCTTCCGGGTTGTCGGTGGCCAGCCTATTTTGGAAGGCGGTTGGGGTGGGGATTTCGTCGTCCATGAGCCGGTGCTCCACCAAGGCTGGGTCCAAACCGGCGAATTCCGCCAACGCTTTCGAGGTCAGCCCCCGGCCCACGTCCATGCGCAAGCCGCCGAGGATGATTTTGTTTATCAGCAGCCGCTCCGTGCGGGTGCTGGCGTCCCAGAGGGCAAAAATCGACGTCCGTTGCGCCTCCGTTTCCGCGTCCCGCAGGGGGAGGAGATGTTCTTCAAACAATGAATGGAAAGAGATGTCCAAGCCCGTCCCTTGCCCGGGCCACAACAGGGCCAAGGTTTCGGCCAAATCGCCGGTTTCCGTATGACAGGCCTCCAGCAGCCAAGGGGGCAGATCCAATTTTTCCGAGACCCATTCGCGCAGGATTCGGGAGGGGACCAGGCGCGGCATGTGACCCCCTTTGAGGAGGTGCACCGTCCAGGCCGCATCCGCGGGCGGGGTTTCGGCAAAATAACGTTTCAAGGCTTCCACCTTTTCCGACGCGTCACGCGCTTGGTCCAGGGTTTCGAAAAGGGTGGCGAAGGATTTCATGTGGGGCAGGATAGGCGGATTCTTCGGATTGTCAAAGTCAGGGCTTCAGCAGGATCATGCACCTTGAAGGAATTCGGAAAGGACAGGAGCGCCGATCGCCGCATCGGCAGGGGCGAAATTTTGAACAGAAGGTCGCGAAGAAAGCGAAGGATTTCATTGGTTTTGCTCTGTTCCCTCCGTTCTCTCCTGTTTAAACCCCCTCTTCGAACCCCAAAAAATCAGCAGTGAAAGGCTCCCGCGCTTGACTTTTCCGGGAAAAGTGGCCATATCGGTCCCATGGAAACGAAACGTCATTGGTATCGTGCGGAGATGACTGCGGGTCCGGAAACCTTTTGTGTTTTCGGCTCCACGCGGATGTCTGAAGTGGAACTGATCAGCAGCCTGAATCGGGGGGAGCTGGTGTTGCTGGAGGATTTGGTGTTTTATGACGAGGAGGGCATGGCCAAATCCTGGACGGAATGGGATCCGCATTGTCAGCCCCGCGTCTACTTGAATGCCAAATTCATGGTTTCACTGATGCCGATGGTGCGGGACCCGCGGCAAATGGGGGAGGGGCTGAAGATCCTCAACATGCCCCATTTCATGCGCGACAACGATTGAGTGGTTGGGTGGGGATACACCCCATGGATGGGCCGATGGGGGTGGTGTAAGGTTGTGGGCATCGAAATTGTGATGGCGTCGGTTTTCTTTCGATCCTATCCACGGCGCACCTCAGGAGATGATCATTGCACGAAAAGACCGCAAAGACCAAACCGTAGGCGCCCACGAAAAGAAACACGAACTGCCCCCCGGAACTCTCAGGAATCCCGATGGACGCGCCACCCGCTCCGACAAAAAGATCGGAACCGTCCGCAAGGAAGGTGAGAAGGCGATTAAGAAGTAGAGAAGGGAAGAAGGAGGGAGGAGGAGAAGTAGCACGGCTGATTTTTGCAGGGTTGAAAGTTGCTTTGTTGCTGGCTTCCCGCCGCCCCTCCGCTTGTCGGAGGGGAGCGACGACTGTGTGCACGAAGTGCCCCCACACATCTCAAAGCCGCCCCCGTGCTTGTCGCGGGGGTGTCGCTACGACTGAGCGTGAAACTTTTCGCCAAACCTCCGTCAGTCGTTGCGCCCCCCCCGCGACAAGCACGGGGGCGGCAAACTTCCCGTGGGGAACGATTCGGACACAGAGTCGTCGCTCCCCCGTGGCAAGCACGGAGGCGGCGTAACGAATACGGCGAAGAATCACATCCCTTTCATCTTTCATCCCAAGGACCCTTCATACAGTATTCTTCCCCTACCCCAAACCCAACTCCGACTGGACGGCGGATTGGATGGATGGCGGGGCGTCTTTGGGAATTGCATTGACCAAATCGGATTCCGTCCAAATCTCCACCCCGAGTTTTTGGGCTTTTTCGAGTTTGCTGCCCGCGTCTTCTCCGGCAATGAGCAAGTCGGTTTTGCTGGAGACGCTGCCGGTGACCTTTGCGCCCAATTTGCGGAGGAGGTCCTTGGCCTCGTCGCGGGTCATTTGCGAGAGACTGCCGGTGAGGACCACGGTTTTTCCGGTGAGGTCGGTTTCGATTTCCACGGATACAGGTGTACCTTTCCGCTCCAGGTTGACGCCGGCGGCACGCAGCCGTTCGATGAAAAATTGGTTTTCGCCCAAGGCAAAAAAATCGAGAATGCTTTTTGCCACGATGGGTCCGATATCTTCGATGGCGGTCAGGGTGGCTTCGTCGGTATCGGCGATTTCTTGTAGGGAGGCGAAATGCGCTTCCAGGGTCTGGGCGGTCCGCTCGCCGACATTGGGGATGCCGAGGGCGTGGATGATCCGCCATAAATCCGCGTTTTTGCTGTTCTCAATGGCCTGGAGAAGGTTGTCCACGGATTTTTCGGCCATGCGCTCCATGTCCAGCAGTTGCGCCTTTTTTTCGTGGAGGGTGTAGAGATCGGCGGGATGGGAAATGAGTTGTTCTTTGAGCAGGGCTCGGATCAGTTCTTCGCCAATGTGGTCGATGTCCATGGCCCTGCGGCCGACAAAGTGCTTGAGCCAGCTCAGGCTTTTGGCGGGGCAGGCGGGGTTGTCACAACGCCAAGCCACTTCGCCCGCACGTTGGGATACGGGGGCGTCGCAGGCCGGGCACTTCGTGGGGGGCGGGAGGGCTTTGGCGCCTTCGGGCCGTTTTTCGAGCACCACCCGGACCACGGCGGGAATGATTTCCCCGGCTTTTTCAATCACCACGGTGTCGCCCGCGCGAATGTCTTTCCGCTGCATCTCGTCCCAGTTGTGCAGGGTGGCGCGGCTGACGGTGCTGCCGGAGACGAGGACGGGTTCGAGTTCGGCCACCGGGGTCAGCACGCCCGTTCGCCCTACCTGAATGGTGATTTCCTTGAGAAGGGTTTCCACCTGTTCGGGCTCGTATTTGTAGGCGACGGCCCAGCGGGGGCTTTTGGCGGTGCTGCCGAGTTCTTCGTATAGATCGCGCTCGTCGACTTTGATTACGGCTCCGTCCATTTCGAAGGGATACGCGTCCTTGCCTTCGCGAATTTCCCGGAGCGCGGTTTCGACCTCGTCCATATTGTCGCAAGTCCAGATTTTAGCCGGGGTGCGGAATCCGAATGTCCGCAGGGTCTCCAGCATTTGTCGGTGGGTGTCGAAGGCGATTCCCCGCAATTCGCCCACGCCGTACCAGACCGCGTCCAGCGGACGGGTGGCGACGACTTTGGAGTCGAGCAGTTTCAAAGATCCGGCGGCGGCATTGCGGGGATTGGCGAAAACTTGCAGCCCCGCCGCTTGGCGGCTGTCGTTGAGTTTGACAAAGCCTTCCCGGGTCATGTAGACTTCGCCGCGCACTTCCAAGACCTCCGGCGGGGTTTTGCCTTGCAGGCGAAGGGGCACGGAGCCGATGGTGCGCACATTGGCGGTGATATCGTCCCCGGAACGTCCGTCCCCGCGGCTCAGGGCACGGACCAGGATGCCGTTTTCATAGCGCAGCGAGACCGCGACCCCATCGATTTTTGGTTCCACGACGTAGTGGAAATCTTTGTCGGCCAATCGTTTCCGGGTGCGTTGATCGTAGGCGCGAACATCGTCGAGATTGTAGCTGTTGGCCAGGGAAATCATGGGCACGGCGTGGGGAACGGTGACGAAGCCTTCCAAGGGTTCGCCTCCCACGCGCACGGTGGGCGAGTCGGGAGAACGCAATTCCGGGTGCGCGGTTTCCAAGTCCTCCAATTCCGCCATGAGGGCGTCGTATTCCCGGTCGGAAATCGTGGGTTGGGCCAGGGTGTAATAGCGGTGATTGTGATCGCGCAGTTGATCGCGCAGTTCTTCGATGCGTTTCGCGGGTGTGCTCATGCCCCGTTTTTACGTCAACCCCGGAAAGAGGCAAGACCGGAACGCCACGGATTTGTAGATCGGCAGTCCCCTGCCGATAACCGAACACGCCGTACTCTCTCCTTCTCTCCCTCTGACCTCTTAATAAAAGCAACCACGGATGGGCACGGATTTTCACGGATTCAAGGTTGGGAAAAACAACCACTGAACACACTGATTTACACTGATCTTGGGTTGTGGTCAGGGTTTTGGGGAAGAACCGCTGAATACAGGATCTTGGCATTGGGGGGCGGAGGGGGGACAGGAGCGCCGGTCTCCGCACCGGCGGGGCGTAGGGGGCTTTCGAGTGCGGAGTGACGAATGCGGAGTGCGGAGTGGTTTGTCCCACTTCGAACATCGAACTTATATCGATCGGGCATGGGGGAACTCCGCACTCCGAACTCCGAATTCCGCACTCAAAACGCTCCACATTCCTCACTGATCATTTTTTTTTTGGCTCTCACAGATGCACAAAGGCACTGAGGGGATTGGGGAATGGTTAGTCTGAAAAAAATTCTAAAACTGAATATTGACAATCCCCTCCTTTTCAGGGTATGCAGGGCAAATCCTTTTTAGGCGGTTTGGTGATCCGGAAAACATCCCCTTTTAGGTGGCTTGGTAGCTCAGTTGGTAGAGCAGAGGACTGAAAATCCTTGTGTCGTTGGTTCGATTCCGACCCAGGCCACCATTTTTGTGCCCTGATTTCTTGAAAAAAGAGGCGGTCTCCCCCGGCTGGCATTGACTCCCCCGTGGCTTTTTGTATAAAGGCATCCTTTTTGAAAATTTCGCCGATCCTTTCTTAAAACCACTCGACTCCACCACTCTACTTCGGGACCATGTTACACCACGCCATCGAAAAAGCCGCCGTACTGATTGAAGCCATGCCGTATATCCAAGCCTTTCGCGGGGAAACGGTGGTGGTGAAATTCGGGGGCAGCATCATTAACGACGAAGCTTCTTATGCCGATATCCTGCGGGACGTGGCGTTTATGGAGATTATCGGCATGCGTCCGGTGATCGTGCATGGCGGGGGCAAAGCCATTACCCGGAAGATGGAGGAGGCGGGCATCGCCGCGAATTTTGTGAAAGGCCTGCGTGTCACGGACGCGGAGACGATCGCCATCGTGGAAAAAACCCTCAATGAAGAAGTGAATCCGCAAGTGCGCAAGGTGTTGGAAGGGTTCAATGCGCCCGCGACCGGATTCAGGGGGCAGGACGTGTTCCGGGTGTCGCGTCATACTGAAACCGATCCCGAAACCGGGGAAGTCCTGGACTGGGGTTTTGTGGGCAATGTGGACAGCGCCGATGTCTCGGGAATTGTCGCGGCCCTGAACGCGGGCCGGGTCCCGGTGGTCACCCCCCTGGGCCGGGACAAAGACGGAAACATTTACAACATCAACGCCGACGAAGCCGCCGGTGCCATGGCCCGCGAACTCAAGGCCCGCAAACTCGTCTTTTTGTCCGATGTGCCGGGATTGATGCGCGATCCCAGTGACCCCAAAACCATCATCAGCACCTTGACCTTGGAGGAAATGGAGCGATTGATTGGGGACGGCACCATTGCCGGCGGCATGTTGCCGAAAGTGTCCGGCGCCGTAAAAGCCTTGAAGGCCGGCGTGCGGAAAACCCACATTATTGACGCGGAAATGCCGCACTCCCTGTTGTTGGAATTGTTCACCGAACAGGGCGTGGGCACCGAAATTGTCGGAGATTTTTCATGAACGCCGATACTTCCCTGATATCCACCCAATCCACGACGCCGCCCCCGGCGCCCCCAAAAGAAGCGCCCCCGCCGAAAATCACCTTGGCGGAGCAGCTCGCGACCTTGCATCGGACGCATCACACCCCGAACTATGCGCCCGGCCTCGCTTTGGTGAAAGGGAAGGGGGCCCATGTATGGGACGCCGCTGGAAAAAAATACCTCGATTTCGGGGCCGGCATTGCCGTGACCGGTCTCGGGCATTGTCATCCCAAACTCGTGAAAGCGGTTCGGAAGCAGTCCAAACGCATTTGGCACGTCTCCAACTTGTATTACAACGACCAAGCGCCATTTCTGGCCCAAGAACTTTGCGAACTCGCGGAGTTGGGCGGCAAGGCGTTCTTCTGCAATTCCGGCGCCGAGGCCAACGAAGGTTTGATCAAACTCGCCCGGAAATGGGGGAGCGATGAAAACCGCTTTGAAATCATTACCATGCGGAATTCCTTTCATGGCCGCACCCTCGCCACCCTGACCGCCACCGGGCAGGAGAAGGTCCAGTACGGCTTCGCGCCCCTGCCGGAAGGTTTTAAGTACGCCCAGTACAACGACATCGAATCGGTCAAGGCGCATCTCACCCCCAAAACCGCGGCGGTGATGCTCGAATTGGTGCAGGCCGAGGGCGGGGTGTTGCCCGCCGAATCGGAGTTCATCAAGAGCTTGGCCGCCCTTTGCGAGGAGCGGAATTTGTTGCTGATGGTGGACGAAATTCAAACCGGCATTGGCCGCACCGGGTCGATGTTCGCTTTTCAACAGTATGGCATCAAACCCGACGCGGTTTCCCTGGCCAAGGGACTCGGGGGCGGCTTTCCCGTGGGCGCGGTCCTGACCGGACCCCGTTTGCAGGACGTGTTCGGTCCCGGTTCCCACGGCACCACTTTCGGTGGACAACCCTTGGCCTGCGCCGTGGCCCGGGCGGTATTGAAAACCATTCGGGACAAACATCTCGAGAGCAATGCCGAAACCATGGGCTACCTGCTGCAAAACAAACTCAAACCCGTGGTCAAAAAGTACTCCTTCGTCCGCGCCGTACGGGGCAAAGGCCTCTTGTTGGGCATGGTCATCGACCGCCCCGCCAAGGATCTCGAAACCCTGCTCGCGCGCAAAGGGTTGCTGGCCATTTGCACCGCCGGCAATGTCATCCGCATGGTGCCGCCGCTCACCATCAACGCCCGGCAAGTCAAACGGGCCGTCAAAATCATCGAAAAAGCCTGCGCGGAATGGCAGGTCCAACTCACCCAATCCTCCAAAAACCAGGAAAAATCATCATGAAAATCGTTCTCGCATATTCCGGGGGGCTCGACACCTCCATCATTCTCAAATGGCTTCAGGAAGAATACGACGCCGAAGTGATCTGCTACGCCTCCGACGTGGGGCAGCAGGAGGAACTCGACGGTTTGGAAGAAAAAGCCCTGAAACACGGGGCTTCGAAATGTTATGTGGACGACGTGCGCGCCGAATTTGCCAAGGACTTCGTGTTCCCCATGATTCGCGCCAACGCCGTGTACGAATCCGGCTACCTCCTGGGCACCTCCATCGCCCGTCCCCTGATCGCCAAACGCTTGGTGGACATCGCCCACAAACACGGGGCCACCCACATCGCCCACGGCGCCACCGGCAAGGGCAACGACCAGGTGCGTTTTGAGTTGACCGCCTACGCCCTCGATCCTTCCATCGAAGTGATCGCCCCCTGGCGTTTTTGGAAATTCAAGTCCCGCACCGAACTCATGGAATATGCCGAATCCCGCGACATCTCCATCCCCGTGTCCGTGAAAAAACCCTATTCCATGGACCGCAACCTGCTGCACATTTCCTACGAAGGCGGCATTCTCGAAGATCCGTGGCGGGCCCCGGACAAGGAAATGTTCATGCTCAGCGTGGATCCCGAAGACGCGCCCGACGCCCCCGAAGAAGTTGTCATTGGCTTTGAAAGCGGCAACGCCGTTTCGCTGAACGGCGAGGCTCTGTCTCCCTTGGACATCATGCTCAAGCTCAATGTCATTGCCGGACGGCATGGCGTGGGTCGCGTTGACATCGTCGAGAATCGCTACGTCGGCATGAAAAGCCGCGGCGTGTACGAAACCCCCGCCGGCACCGTGCTGTACAAAGCCCGGGAGGCGGTGGAGCAGTTGGCCATGGACCGCGAAGTCCTGCACCTGCGGGACAGCCTCGCGCCCAAATACGCCGAACTGGTGTACAACGGTTATTGGTTTGCCCCCGAGCGCCTCATGTTGCAGGCCGCCATTGACGAAGCTACCAAAGATGTCACCGGCGAAGCCCGCCTGAAGCTCTACAAAGGCAACGTCACCGTCGTGGGCCGTCGCTCGCCGATGTCGCTCTACGACGAAGACGTGGCCACCTTCGAAACAGACACCGTGTACGATCAAAAAGACGCCCACGGTTTCATTCGCCTCAACTCCCTGCGTTTGCGCATGCGCGCCAACCGCAAGGGCTGAGCCGCGCCCAACCCGATCAAAGGTATTTGCACATGTTTTCCGGAGTTTACACCGCCATCGTAACCCCCTTCACCCTGAGGGACGGGGTGGATTATGAGGCCTTGGACCGGCTGGTTGATCGTCAGATCGCCGCCGGCGTGGCCGGCATCGTCCCGGTGGGCACCACCGGGGAATCCCCCACGCTGTCCACCCCCGAGCATATCGAAGTCATTCGCCGCGTGTACAAACGCGTGGCCGGACGTGGCCAGGTCGTGGCCGGCACCGGGGCCAACGCCACCGCCGAAGCCTTGGAACTGACTCAAGCCGCCAAGGAAATCGGCTGCGAGGCCACCCTTCAGGTGACCCCGTATTATAACAAACCTTCCGACAACGGACTCGTCGCCCATTTCCATGCCGTGGCCGACATCGGTCTGCCGGTCATGCTCTACAACGTGCCCGGGCGGGCCGGAAAAGAATTGAGCATGGACGTGATTGCCGCCTGTGCCGAACACCCCGGGATTGTGGCCGTCAAGGAAGCCGGCGGCAGCGTCGACCGGGTGAGTCAGATCTTGGCCCGTATGCCCGAACTGGAGGTGTTGTCCGGGGACGATCCGCTGACCCTGCCGATGATGGCCGTGGGCGCTTGCGGGGTGGTGAGCGTCGCCTCCAACGCGGTGCCGGAACGGGTGGTCGCCTTGGTGTCCGCCGCCTTGAAAGGAGACTACGCCGCCGCGCGCAAAATCCATCTGGAAAACCACCGGCTTTTCCAAACCCTCTTGGGTCTGGACACCAATCCCTTGCCCGTCAAAACCGCCCTGGTACTCATGGGGTTGGTGGAAGACATTTTCCGTTTGCCGCTTTGTTCCCTGGACGGCGACAAACGGGAAATTCTGGAAGCCGAACTCACGCACGCGGGAGTCCTGTCATGAAAAAAGTCATTCTCATTGGCGGAGCCGGACGCATGGGACGCACCCTGGCAGGCTGTTTGCTCGACGGCACCGTGCCGGGTCTCGAACTTGCCGGGGCCGTGGATCTGGCCAACAAACCCGAACAGGATCAGGATCTCGGCATTTTGGCCGGACGCGCCCCCTGCGGCATTTCCCTGACCTCCGATTTTCCCGCCGCAGTGAATCAGGGGGACGTGTTCATCGATTTCAGTTTCCACACCGGCATTGAGAAACGCCTGACCGTGCTTGCCGATGCCGGCAAAGCCATCGTCGTGGGCACCACCGGACTCACCGAAGCCGAAAAAAGCGGATTGTCCCTGCTGGCCAAACGCACGCCCCTCCTGTTTTCCGCCAACATGAGCTTGGGGATCAACCTCCTCGCCGCCCTGGTCGAACAGGCCGCCGCCCGATTGAAAGACAAGGGCTACGACATAGAAGTGGTGGAAATGCACCACCGACTCAAGCGCGACGCCCCCAGCGGCACCGCCTTGTTGCTGGGAGAAGCCGCCGCCCGCGGGGCCGGATGGGATCTCGCAGAGGTGCAAAAAGACGGACGTTCCGGCGTCGGGGGCGAACGCCCCGAAAAAGAAATCGGCTTTCACGCCCTGCGCGGCGGCGACGTGGTCGGCGATCATACCGTCCGCTTTGCGGCCGACGGAGAACTGCTCGACCTCGGACACCGCGCCACCCGTCGCGAAACCTTTGCCATCGGCGCGCTGCGCGCCGCCGCCTGGCTGGCCGGGCAATCCGCCGGACGACTCTACAGCATGAATGACGTGTTGGGCCTCGACTGATCTCGTTTTCAAACCCCCATCCCCATTCATCCGTGCAAGCATCTCCCCTCCAAATCGGTTTTTCCCTGGGCAGTAACCTGGGCGACAAAATCGCCAACCTCGCCAAGGGCCGCCGCGAACTGTTGAAAATCGACGGGGCACGTGAGGTGGCCAGAAGTTCCTTGTACGAAACCGAGCCCGTGGATGTCAAACCCGAGTTCCAGCATCTGAAATTCGTCAATGCCGTGCTCATCCTCGAAACCCTGGACGGCGCCCGCGACTGGCTGGAACACATTGCCCGCATCGAAACCCAATTCGGGCGCACCCGGGAAGGCGACGACAAAAACGCGCCCCGGGAAATCGACATCGACATCATTTTCGCAGGTGATCAGCTCATCGGGTCCGGCGGACTGGTGGTACCGCATCCGCGTTGGGCCGAACGGCGCTTCGTGGTGCAGCCCCTCGCCGAACTTCAGCCCCATCGCATTCTGCCCGGAACCGACCGGACCGTCGCCCAAATTCTCGAAACCCTGCCCGGGGCCGACGAATTGACCCGGCTGGACGCGGACTGGTGAGCACGCTGCGCCTGATTCTGGCGGCCCCCTTTCTGTTCCTGGTCTATGCGTACCGTTGGCTGGTGTCCCCGGTGCTTCACTTGATTCTCGGGCCCCTCGGCGGCGGCTGCCGTTTTCAACCCACCTGTTCCCGCTACGCCCTCATCGCATTAAAAACGCATCCACTGCACCGCGCCCTGTGGCTGATCACCAAACGAATCTGCCGCTGCAACCCCTGGGGCGGACACGGCCACGATCCCGTGCCGGATCCCAAGGAGATGAAGTGGTGGGAAATGTAAGCTTCGCGTGGGCAAAGAATTGCAGAGGGGAATGGCAGTGGAATTGCCTTAGCTGCCTTTGCTTGCTTCTGTTTCAATCCTTTGTGTTTTTTGAACAGAAGGTCGCGAAGGAAGCGAAGAATTGCAGTGGCGTTGTCGGTATGCGAAGCCTCCGCAACACAACATGGAAAAGGAAGTGGAGGCCGTCGTCAACGCGGTTTTTGAAACAGGCGCGTAATGTCGGCTCCGTCGGAATGAACCAACAACCAAACCCATCATTCTCCCGCACGTTCGCGGGAAAATCCGTTCGATTTCCGAATTTCCGGTTGACTTTGACGGGGGAGGTGATTCGTTTAGTTCATCAATCCGCTGTTGCAATCGATCCCGGAGGAAGGCCGGAGTTTCTGTGGCATCTTGCCAACCAAGACCGATGAAAAATGAGAATCTATTGATGGTTTCCGATCCCACTTCCGATTTTTGCAGGGATTTGGGGGATGGTGAATCCCAGGGGCATGGAAGATGACGACAAGAATCATGCTGCTCATGCTGGCGTGCGCATGTCTCTCGGGGTGCATTTCGATACCCGGCATAACCTATGAGCCCTTTCCCGCCGTTCAAACTGTTGAGTTGCGCACCGATGAACTGCCGCCCCCTGTTCGTTCCGCTGTTCTTCTGCGTGAACCTCAAGCGGAAGTGGTGAAGGTTGTGGGAAGAAAATTCAAAACGAAGATCACCTCCTATGAGGTGACCGTACGGGAAGCCGAAGGTGGAGAGAAGCCATACCTTGTCTCAGCGGACGGAAAACACTGTGAATTGAAGTCGGAATCATTATAACAGGTGAATTCGATTTTCCGGGGCGGACGGATCCCAAAATGCCCCGGAGGGGCAACAGCGGTTAGCCCGGGGTCAGGGAGGCACGACCGCAGCCCCGGGTCAGGTGACCCCAAACTCCCGAGCGCCCCGAAGGGGTGCAAGCGATGCGGAACCTTTGCCAACCGCACCCCGTCTTTTACCTCAGTGTATTGAAACCGCTAATCGGCGCTAATCTTGCGCTAATCATAACCCAATCTGAATGCATAATACCTGTTGCTATTTCGCAGCTCATCACCAAACGAATCTGCCGCTGCAACCCTTGGGGCGGTCACGGACACGATCAAAGCCTGAACGAACGTTGTGTGCATCTGCTGCGTGAAACCTCCGCCGATTATGGAAAGAAAGACAAGGCTTGATTTCTTATAAGCGGTTGAAAGATGTAACAGGTATCTTGATGAAAACCATCTGATGATGGCAAGGACGAAAACCCCTCTCAGCTTGACTTTTGAATAAAATATGGTTTTATGGGTGTATGAAGACCACGCTCGAAATCCCTCAGGAATTGTTTCGGGACGCCAAATCCACGGCGGCCAAACGCGGCATTACCTTGAAAACGTTATTTACCGAGGCGCTTGAGGATAAACTCAGGGGGCCTGACAAGCCGCAGAGCCAAGCCGCGTTCAAATATTATGGAGCCTTGTCTAATTTGCATGAAGAAAACCGGATGATTCTCAAAGAAATTGAATCCGAATTCGGACAAGTGGATGCCTCGGAATGGAAGTGATTCTGGATACCAACGCCCTTTCCGCCTGGCTGGATGGCGCCCCCCTTTTTCAGCCTGTGCTGGAAGACATCCGTAAACTTTATCTCTCGCCAATCGTGCTTGGGGAGTATCGATTCGGGATTGCGGCCTCGCGGCATCGGTCAAAGTATGAAAAAGTACTTGAGGACCTTCTGGACGAAATCGATGTTTTGCCGTTGGATGACCGGGTGGCGAAAACCTATGCGGATATTCGAAGAGAACTGAAAACCAATGGAACGCCCATCCCTTGGCACGATATCTGGATAGCGGCCCAGGCCCGGAGTTTTGGTCTGCCGGTTCTTTCGAATGATAAGCATTTCGATGCCGTCCCTTTCCTCAGGCGTATTGGCTGGTGATAGACCGCATTACCGGGTATACAGGGCACGAATGAACCCCGACTTTCCAGACGCTCCCCTCGACCAAAGTTCTCCTCCCGGCATTGACTGGGAAGACGAATGCAAAATACCTGTTGCTATTTCGCCACCAAGGAGATGAAGTGGTGGGAATTGTAAGTCTCGCGCGGGCAAAGAGCTGCACAAAACGCTTGCGATAGATGCGATGCGACACGATCAAAGCCTGAACGAAGTTTGAAACGTATCTCCGTTTTTATGTTTCCGATACCGGAAGCCGTTTTGCAAGCGAATCTGCCGCTGCAACCCTTGAGGCGGTCACGAACACGATCCCGTGCCGGATCCCAAGGAGATGAAGTGGTGGGAAATCTGACAATTCAAGTTGACAGCGATAGTATCATCATAGTACCATGAATGAATGCCAAAAAAAATCAGAGAGTTGATTCGCGCCCTGAAGGATGCGGGATTTACAGATCGCGGCGGCAAGGGAAGCCACCGCAATTTCACCCATCCTCAAGGGGGTAAAATCACTCTCAGCGGTAACCCCTCGCACGACGCGAAGCGGTACCAGGAACGTGATGTGGAAAAAGTATTACGTGAGGTGAACAAAAAATGAAAAAATCTGATCAGTACCTCAAGATTGTTGAATGGTCGGAAGAAGACCAATGTTATGTCGGCACCTGCCCGGGCCTGATGTTTGGGGGGATTCACGGAGATGACGAATCCGAGGTGTATCGAGAACTCTGTCAAGCCGTGGAGGAATGGGTTGAGCTTTACGAAAAGGACGGAGATCCACTGCCAGCGGCAACGGCCGGAAAAGAATACTCGGGAAAATTCGTACTTCGCGCGGGCAAAGAGCTGCACAAAACGCTTGCGATAGATGCGATGCGACACGATCAAAGCCTGAACGAACGTTGTCTGCAACTGCTCCGTGAAACCTCCGCCGATTATGGAAAGAAAAACCAAGTGCACTGATGTGGTGCCAGCGATGCTGAGCCTTGATGCTGATCCTTGGCTTTGCTGAGCCTTGGTTTTGCAAAATACCTGTTGCTATCTTGCACTCTTCTGTTCAAACCCCTCTTCCCGTCCCGTTTCGCTCACGTAAAAAGGAGCGCGGACACTCCTGTCCGCAATTTCTGCCGCTTTCCGATCATCGGAAGCAATTTTCCCAACGCTTCCGACGCTCGGAAAAGGCTTTTTCAATGCCCGTTGCTTCCTTGCCGAACGTAGCAGACCGACAATTGCTTGAACCCAATCCGGAGGGCCGACATTTATGAATAACCGAGGGTTTCTCTCAAAACCCCTGTTGATCGTCTTGACCCTGATTGAATTTGATTTCCGATGGTATTGAGAATTGTCCGGACACCTGTTTCTGGTTTCAGTCCAAAACCACCCAGTGGAAATCCGCGGGTGTTTGAGCGGGTTTGCCGTTTCCGGAGGCGTATACACCGGCAATCAGTCCGGTCCATCCGGTGGCGACTTCGGTGCAGAAGAGACGTCGGTCGGCGCGGGCGAGTGGCTGTAGGTCTTCTTCCGTGGCGCCGGCCAAAAAGGTGAACTGTCGGGCGTTGCCCCGAATGCAGAGGATCAGGGTTTCGTCTCCGGGGCATTCGCAGACTTCCTCGCCCATGAGGTCCAAAACCCGGCGTCGGAGCAGCAAAACCTCACGTCGGTCGCGGCGGGTGCGCACCCATTCCAAGTGACAATCATCGGCCATGACCAGCGCCAGGCCCGCTTCTTCATTTTCCGCTCGTGGGGAGAATTCGAGTTGTGTCCGCAAACTGAAATCGTAGCGGTCGAGCCGCACGCCGCGAAAGGCTTCCGGTTGATTGTCGTCGAGGGTGGCGGCGGCACCCGGAAGGCGCAGGGTGCCCGGACGCGAGGTCAGATCCACGTGGGCGGGATCGGGCTGACGGCGCGCCAGCCATGCGGAGCCCAGTTCCGCGGTCGTAAAATCGTCGCGGAAGGGGGGCGGGGGCGGGCCGGTTTCCAGGATGGGCTCGGTGACCACGGGCCATCCGTTTTCCCAGTGCAAGGGCGTGAGAAAGGTTTCCCGGCCCAGATGATGAAAGGCCTGGCCCCCGTACCCGTGGTGGCGGGTGGCGAGAAAGACCAGCCAACTGTTTCCGTCTTCGTCTTCCACCCAGTCCCCGTGTCCGGTGGAACGCACGGGATGATTGGGCAGGTGACGGTGCGTGAGGATGGGGTTGTGGGGACAGGATTCAAAGGGTCCCCAGGGGGAAGCGGATCTGGCCACGGTGATGCAATGTCCCCAACCGGTACCGCCTTCGGCGGTGAGCAGGTAATACCATCCGCCCTGCTTGTAGAGGTGCGGTCCTTCAATGTCATCCGTACACCAGGGGCGGGCGATTTCGCGAGGCGGGGTCAAAAGGTTTCCGGTTTGAAGGTCGAGTTCGGCTTGGACAATGCTGAAGGCATGACGGCGGGTGTAGTAAACTTTCCCGTCATCGTCAAAGAAGAGGGAAGGGTCAAACCAGGGGGCTCCTTCTTCCTGAATCCAGATGGGATCGGACCAGGGACCGGCGGGATCGGTGGCGGTGATGAAAAAATTTCCGCCGCCGCCGACTTGGGTGGTGATGAGATAAAACGTGCCCGCATGATGGCGAAGGGTGGGGGCGAATATCCCCTCGGAGCAGCCTGTTTTTCGATAATCCAATTGCTCGGGGCGGTGGAGTCCGTGCCCGATCAGGGTCCAGTTTTGCAGGTCCCGGCTGTGATAGACGGGCAGTCCGGGAAAATATTCAAAGGTGCTGGTGCACAAATAGAAATCCGCACCCACCCGACAGAGGGTGGGATCGGGATGAAAGCCCGGCAGGATGGGGTTTCGCAACAGGGTGTTCATGGGGTGCAGGGATCTTCCACCTTTCGCAGCCAGTCGAGCAACTGTCCTCGGAGTGTGCTTTCCGTTTCCCGAAGTTCCGCGCTTCCGGCCAGATTGACGAATTCTTGCGGGTCCGTCTGCAAATCATAGAGTTCCCAGAGTGGGCGGGCCGTTGCCGGTCCCGATCCGTCCAGACGTTGCGGGGGCGGGGGCACGTAGGGTTCGGGTCCGAGATTCCAAATCAGTTTGTGGGTTTGGGTGCGGATGCAGCGGCAGGCCCCGTTGTGATAAATCCCGAAGAAGGGCGTTTCTCTGGAAAGCGGTTCATCCGGTTTCCGTAAACGGGACGCAAAACTTTCGCCGTCGGTGTCCGCCAAGGGGGCAACCCCGGCCAAGTCAAAAAGGGTGGGGAGGAAATTCAGGTTGCTCTGCAGGTCGGCGAGCCGTTTTCCTTGGGGGATGCCCGGTCCGCGGAAGATTCCGGCGATTTCGATGCCGGGATCGTACAGCGTCCACTTGTCGCGCCGGGATTCAATGCCGTGGTCAGTGGTAAAAATCACCAAGGTGTCTTCGGTGAGACCCTGATGATCCAAGGCTTCCAGAAGGAGGCCAACCCCTTCGTCCGCCTGACGGATCGCGCCCTGTAAACCGGCGAAATGATGGATGGCGTCGGGAGTTTCCTGCAGATAAGGGGGGATGTCCACTCCCTGACCCCGGTCCGGCGTCGCACCCCCGAACCAGAACGGGGTGTGGGTTTCATTGAAGCCGATCTGCGCATAGAAGGGGCGGTCATCCGAACGGTTTTCCAGAAACTCCGCGAATCCCCGGGCCACCTCCGGCGCGGAACGGAACATGAACGGATACTGCGGATCGCCGGTTTGGGGCGTCTCATAGCGTTCAAAACCCAAACGGGGCCATTCCGATTCATTGGCCTCATGTTGAAAGGAGAACAGCACCGACTCATAGCCCCGCTCGCGAAGCAGGGCGGCGGCGTGGGGAACGTCATCATGCAGACGAAATCCGTGATGGGTCAACCCCAACAGACCATTGCGCTGGGGAGACAGCCCCGTCATGGCCGCGCCGCGGGAGGGGCTGCAGATCGGACTCACCGCAAAATACGCATCCAGAACCACGCCTTCGTCCGCGAGGCGGTCCAGATGGGGCGTGTGCACGGTCAAATGGCCGTAACAGCCAAACCATTTCCCCGAATCATGGGTGGAGATGAGAACGATATTCGGATGTTTCATGACCACGAATATACGTCATGGGATTTGATTGGAGAGGTTTTGTTTGCGCAACCTTGCGCCACGGATGTGAAGAACCAACGGATGGCTTGCGCCGTCCAACGGATGGGGATGAGGGTTTTGGAGGGAGGACCAGCGGATGGCTTTGCCGTCCAACGGATAAGAAATCGTAATCCTACTCCTAATCGTATCCGTTGGACGGCGAAGCCATCCGTTGGTTTTCCCTTTTCGGTTGCGGTTTTATTTATATCGAGCTGGAGGTGCAACCTTGCGTCATCCGTGGCCGCGTGATATGGTTTTTTCATGAGTCCATCATCCAAACGCGTCACCTTGGGCATGATTGCCGAAAAAGCGGGGGTTTCCCGCGCCACGGTTTCCCGCGCCTTGCGCAACCATTCCCAATTGCCGCGCAGCACCTGTGAACGAATTCAATCGCTTGCCGAGGAAATGGGATGGCGTCCGGATCCGGAAGCGTCCCGACTGATGCATTATCTGCGGGAGACACGGGAAAAGAAATCAGAGAGCACCCTCGCCATTCTCAACGATCATCCCCACCGCAAGGACTTGTACAAAGACCCCTACACGGCCATGCTTTTGCAAAGCGCCAAAAAACGTGCGGATATCTTGGGGTTTCGGATGGACGAAATCTGGCTACGGGAGCCGGGACTCACGGCGCGGCGCACCACCGGCATTTTGCGGAACCGCGGGATTACGGGGGTGTTGATCCCCCCGGAAGTGGATCCCCTGCCATGCATCGAGCTGGATTGGAGCGCCTTCAGTTCCGTGGCCACCACCACCACCGCCCAGCCCGCCAGCATGAACCGGGTTTTGCCGGACAACTATGGCAATCTCTGCATGATCATGGAGGCCCTGTTGCGGAAGAAACGAAAACGGATCCTACTGATCAGTTTGCGGGGGTTGGAAAAACGAACCGAACACTGCCCCAGCAACGTGTACCATGCCTACACCGCCCGGGAAAAATCCTTGGACATGCTGCCTGTGTTCTATTGGGATGAAGTCGAAAGCGGCAAGGACCCGGGGGAGGAACTTCGCAAGCGGTTTCTGAAAGCAAAGCCGGATACGGTGATCGTTGCGGACCAATGGCTATTGGAGGTTCTCGAGCAACAGACCGGCACCAAGGCGGGGATGGATTATTTTGCGGCTTCGTATTCCAATGCCGGCGCCAACTGTCCGGGCATCGATCAAAGGCCCGAGCTGGTGGGGTCCGCGGCCATCGACATGTTGTCGGCCCATGTGATTCGAGGTGAGTCCGGCATCCCGGAAGTGCCCAAGCTCTTGCGTATCCCCGGCGCACTTGCCGGTTGGTAGCCTTTCGCGCCATGCAAGGTTGCATGTCTGCGGCCTATACGAAAGGGATGCGGATGGTGTAGGATGTGGATCTTATGAAAACATACTTTTCCGGCGAACCCGTTTTGCGTCTGGTTAAAAATCCGTAATTTCGAAACCACTCCCGTCACTTCCCTGGAAAACAAGGAAACTCATCATGAAGAAGCACAAATCAAATTCATCAGGATTCACGCTCATTGAAATGTTGGTGGTGATCGCGGTCATCGCCTTGCTGGCCGCCATCATTGTGCCCAGTGTCAACCGTTCGCTGGCAAGCGCGAAACGGTCCCAATGCACCTCCAATTTGCGTCAGGTGGGGCTTGCCATCACGGGCTACGCCATGGACAACAGAACCTATCTGCCTCCGGTACGTGACGGCGGATGGTCGGCGGGCGTGCACTGGATGGAAATCATTTCCCCTTATCTGGGACCGGAAGTGGGGCACATCAGTGATGGCCAGGGCGTGGTCGCCATTTCTCGAGCTTGCCCTGCTTGGCGGGAACCGAACCCCACCAAGCCGGGCTACGGCATGAACCCTTTTCCCGCCGCCTTTTCAGCCCGGTTCCCCAATGGGAACGGTCAGGCGAATTTTTCCAGAAACTTTCTGCAAATCACTGACATTGACACGCCCAGTCGGGCCATTCTTGTGGGGGACAGCGTGGACTGGCATCTGGCTCTGATGAGTAACAACTGGTGGCCGGCAAACAACCAATGGGGCTATTTATCCGCTCATCCGGATCGCCATGGCCGGGTGGCCAACTATTTGATGGTCGACGGCTCTGTCACCCCACTGACCAAGGCTGACGCCTTGACGCGCTTGCGAAACCCCAATAATAGTTAATGCGAATTCACTGTGTGAACGGAAAAGCTTGTGCCACTTTCCTGTGTGGCGTACAGGAAAGACCATGAGTCAAGACACCCTTATCGACGAAGCCGGGGTTCCCCAATACAAGTTGCCGGATTTGTTCGACGGAAAACCAAATCCCCAATACTGGGCGGACCGTCGACGGGAACTCTTGGAAACCTTCGCCGAGCATGTTTATGGCCGCACCCCGTTGGAGGCACCCGAAGGCGGTTGGGGACCCACGGTGCGTTCCCGGGAAGCGGCGCCTTTTGCGGAGGCCACCCGCATTCAATTTCGGATTCAGGTTGGACCGCCTGGAAACCGCCATGCCGTCGCACTTCTCTTGTATCTTCCCGAAAAGCGGAAGGGGCCGGTTCCCGTTTTTTTGGGACTCAACTTTTCAGGGAACCATACGATCCATACCGACCCCGGGATTTCCCTCCCCGAGTCTTGGATGTTTCCCTGGGATGGCACGGGGGTGGTGGACCATCGCGCCACCGAGGCGGGACGCGGTACCCGCGCCCACCGTTGGCCGGTGGAACGGATCCTGGAACGCGGGTATGGACTTGCGACCCTCTACTGTGGCGATCTGGCCCCCGATCAGCAAGGACATCCACGCATTTCCAGCTTCCGGGAACTGTTTGCGCCCGCTCCCGACCCCCAAAGCGAATGGGGCAACCTCGGCATCTGGGCCTGGAGTCTCTCACGCGCCCGGGAGGCGATTTCGGCACTTGCGGAGGTTGATGCCCATCGAATCATTGCCATCGGTCATTCTCGCATGGGCAAGGCAGCCCTGTGGGCCGCCGCGCAGGATCCGTTGTTTGCCGCCGCCATCTCCAACAATTCCGGGTGCCTGGGCGCCGCCCTCAGCCGCCGTAAATTCGGAGAAACGGTGGCGAAAATCTCCAAAGGCTTCCCCCATTGGTTTTGTCCGCGATTATCTACCTATGCCGAACGTGAAGAGCAAATGCCGGTCGATCAGCACATGTTGCTGGCCCTCATTGCCCCGCGCCCGCTCTACGTGTCCAGCGCCTCCGAAGATTTGTGGGCGGATCCGCGTGGCGAATTTCTTGCCGCCGTGGAGGCCTCCGCAGCCTATCGCCTTTTTGGGCATGAAGGAATCGCGGGCACCGAATTTCCCGAGGTGGAAGCCCCCCTGCACGGCGACCGCATCGGCTACCACATCCGCCGGGGCACACACAACATGCTGCGCTACGATTGGGAACGGTTTATGGATTTTATGGACAAACAATGGGAATGACGAATGACGAATGACGAGTGACGAATGCGGAATTCGGAGTGAGTGATTGCGGGGATTGCGGGCTTGCCGCTTCGCGGCGCAGGGTAGCTCGCTCTGCGAGCGCAGGGGAGTTCGGATTTCGGAGTACCTGATCCGTTGTCCGGCGCAGCCATCCGTTGGTTCCCCCCAAACCCCCAAAGCGGCAGCTCTGGTCGTTCCTCCCGACGCTACCGCAGTCCAAAGACGCTACGCGTCCGCGCGTGGAGAGTTGTGGAGGCATCCCTGCTCGTATCCGCTGGACGGCGCAGCCATCCGTTGGTTCTCCTCCTCCCCCATCCCCATCTCGATCCGTGGTCTGCTGAACAGCATCCGTGGTCCTTTCGAATTCGGAGAGATGAGTGAAGAACCCTTCAAAGCGGCAGCTCCGTTCGTCCCTCACTGCGCTACCGCAGTCCAAAGACGCTACGCGTCCGCGCGTGGAGGGCTGTTGAGGCATCCCTGCTCGTATCCGCTGGACGGCGCAGCCATCCGTTGGTTCTCCTCCTCCCCCATCCCCATCTCGATCCGTGGTCTGCTGAACAGCATCCGTGGTCCTTTCGAATTCGGAGAGATGAGTGAAGAACCCTTCAAAGCGGCAGCTCCGTTCGTCCCTCACTGCGCTACCGCAGTCCAAAGACGCTACGCGTCCGCGCGTGGAGGGTTTGGGGAGGCATCTTTCTTTTGGGGCGGATTGGTAAGATACGGTAAATCGAAGGAAAGCCCCCGTCGCGCAAAATGCGGGGACGCGCAGCGTCTTTGGAGTGCGTGTAGCGAGCTTGCGAGCTGCCGCTTTCCGGAGCTTGGGATCTCTGCCGATGCGGCACGAGTATTCAGTTGATCATTCTCGGGCGCAACGTTCGAAGTTATGAAAAATTGGCCTCAAACCAATCGTAAGAATGATTATGGCTCGGTGGGTCCACATCCGGATTCAGGTCCCGATCCGGTTTCAAGGTGCTGTCGCCGTCACGCCAGATCCCGGGGATACGCATCAGCTTGGGAATTTCGGGAGACCCATATTCGTTGCGCTGAATGTGGGCGGCAAGCAGATCCACGGCGGCGGACCCAAGCTGACGCGGCATCACGTCGATGCCGCTCCAGCCGGGAGTGTCGTCGGCCAGCACCAGATGCGCCAGCCCCGTATCCTCCGGCACCCGGGTTTCGCGAGTCAGCCAATCGCGCACATGTGCAAAGGTGCAGAGGATCGCGTCCGGTTTTTCTTTTTGAAACCAAGTCCGAAAACGAGACTCCGCCTTCTTGTGCGTGCTGCCCACATGCAGCCCGGTCAGTGGTGGCACCCGTTGCTTTTTCGCCACCCTTTGCTGATTGAACAGAAACGAACCCCAAAGGGTCCCTTGGTTGATCGTGGTGCCGTACAAGTGCTCGCAGAAACCGATACGCTGGTAGCCGAGGGCCAGCAGATGTGAAAAAGCGGTGGTCATGTTTGTAAAATGATCGGGTGTCACCGTATGCATGGGAATGGCGGATGGGGTGGGGCCAATGCCCACCCGGGCCACGGAGTCGAGCTTGGACAATTCAGGACCCACATAGAGCACATGTGGCACCACCACCCCGCGAATCCCGCGGGCACTGAGCAGGGACGCCAGCCGTCTGCTGGAAAGCTTTTCCACGTCCAACCTTTGCTCTAGGGCAAACCCCAGTTCTTTCGCCCGGGCGGCCACACCCTCGCGATAGGGGCGAATCCAGGCGAAATCCTTGTGCCCCGGGGTCAGCTCACTACCGAGCCAAGCCAGATTGCAAGCCGGGGAGGTTCCTTTGCTCCGGCGAATTTGCGCCGCATATGCGCCCACCAGCGGATTCGGCTTGTATCCCATCCGCTCCGCAACCTCCCGTACCTTCGCTTTGGTTTCCGCCGACACGTTCGGCACGTCCCGCAAAGCGCGGGAAACGGTGATATGCGAAACCCCCGCCTGCGCGGCGATTTCGCGGAGATTGACTGTGCTAACCTTGGCCATGACACATGGAACATACACAAACGGTTGTCTGTTGGCAAGTCTTGTGGCATTCTTTGTGCATTGAAACTTAAACGAACTTTCCAAAACCCTTTTTCACTGTGTCCAAGCCCACTTTCAAAAAGCGTAAAGACGTAAAAGCCAAACGGAACACATGAAAAAAAGCACGGCCTACCTGCATTGTTCCTTGGAACATTACAAGCGCGTTGCCGCGTGACAAAAAGTGTGGAACAATTCGATCATTGAAGAGGATTTTTTTAGACCACAACCCCAAGTAAGGATGACGAACATGAAGAAAAAAATGATGCTTTTGATTGCGGCCTTGTGCTCGCAAGCGGTTTTTGCCGCCACGATCGCTGTGCAACTGACCGGTGATGGCTGGGCTACGGCGACCAACGCCTTGGGCAACGGCAATAACGTGATGACCGGTGCCGAGATCCAACCCGGAACCGGATACAACGGCCCGGCATTTCGCGGCGGCGCGGTTGCGACCGATACCACCATCGGTGATTGGCAAATCAGCAATAACGGCGGATCGAACGTGTTGTTGGGTTTGGATGTGTTCCGATTGAGCCTTGGCACCACGGTCAACCAAGCTGAAACCAAGTTCCACCATGCGGTGATTTTCTTTGACCAGTCGTCCTTCGCAAATGGCCTGGATGCCGTGGTGGGTGGAGTGACATTGAACGACACCACTTCGCTTTCCTACACCGCCAAACGAGTAGCCGGGAATCCCTCCCGAATCGGCTACGTCATTCAGTCGGATGGCAATTATTTTCTGCATCAAATTGCTTATGATGATAATGAGCGGGGTACAGGCCAAGGCCATCTTTTCACTCTCTCGGATCCCACGGCGGTCACTTGGAATTCGTTTACGCCTGAAAGCTCCCTTTCCACCATTGGGTCTGTCGCCAACCCCGACTTTACCAAAATCACCGGCATCGGCATCTGGTTCGAGAATGAGCGGGCCGGAAACGCCACCTCAGGCTTGGATTTCCGGGTGGGCGAAATCACTTTCGCCGCCATCCCCGAACCCTCCACCCTGATCCTGCTGGGGATTTCCCTGGGATCGGTGCTGCTGTTCCGCCGCCGCAAGGCTTAAGTTTCTTCTGTGTGTGGGGCCCCTCCGGGAGACCGGGGGGGCTTTTTTTGGTTCCCCCGCTTCGTTCCGACCGATCCGACCGATCCGACTGATCCGACTGATCCGTCAGATCCGACCCAAAACGCTCCATGAATTTTCCCCCCGACGAATCCGGTTACGAGGCCTGGCTGCGGTATCCGAAACTTTCGGATGCGGCTCTGCGGCATCTCTGCCATGTTCAGGCCTGCTCAGGCACGGAACCCGCGTTGGAGGAGCTGTCCCGCGCACTGCGCGGCTGGGGACTGGGCGAACTTCAGCATTGCGAGGACGACGCGGGGCTTGAGCTTTCACTGGACCCTTTGTTGCCGGAGGAGGGGTTTCGCATTTCACATGGGGCAGGGGAGAGGTTGCATCTGGAAGGGGGCTCGCCAAACGGTCTGCTCTACGGCATGTTTCAGCTCTTGCGTTGCGTCAACTGCGGTCTTTCCTTGGAAGGAGAATCCGCGCCCGCCGTCCCCTTGCGGATGCTCAATCATTGGGACAATTTGGTGATCGATCCGGTACACGGCAGCATCGAACGGGTGAAGGGCGGGGACACGATTTTCGACTGGGCCGATCTCTCCCGGCCCAACCCGCGCTACGAGGAGTATGCCCGCCTGCTCGCCTCCGTGGGACTCAACGCCATCTGCCTGAACAACGTCAATGCGGAGCCTGAAATTCTGTCCTCCGACATGATCCGAGGCCTTTCCGCGCTGGCGACAATCTTCCGTCGCTGGGGCCTCCGCATTTTCGTCAGCGTCAATTTCGCTTCGCCCGTGTTTCTCGACGGACTGCCCACCGCCGATCCGCTCGATCCGCGGGTGCGGGCCTGGTGGCGGGACAAGGCGGCGGAAATTTACGCCGCCATTCCCGATTTCGGCGGCTTTGTGGTCAAAGCCGACAGTGAGGGCAAGCCCGGACCCGGCACCTATGGCCGCAACCACGTCGAAGGCAGCGCCTGTCTGGCCCGGGCCCTCGCTCCCCATGGCGGCACCCTGTTTTGGCGCGCGTTTGTGTATGGACGTGATTTGTCCGACAAACTTCCCGACGCCAAGGCCCGCGCCGACCGCGCCAATCATGCCACCCACGAGTTCATGGGACTCGACGGACAGTTTGACGACAACGTCATTCTGCAAATCAAATGTTCCGCCATCGATTTTCAGATTTGGGAGCCCGTGCACGCCCTTTTCGGGAAATTGCAACACACCCGCATGTGCGTGGAATTCGCGCTCACCAAGGAATACAGTGGCTACGACGTGCATATGAACTGGGAGGGACCCTACTTCCATCATATTCTCAATTCTCCCTTGCTCGCCTCCCGTGTGGAGGCGGTCACCGCCGTGGCCAACTTCAGCAACGCGCGCAATGGTTTCGGTCATCTGCTCCACGGCGGCAGTCTCTACACCCACGGACGTCTCACCTGGCAGCCTGAAGCCGATCCCCGCGCGGTACTGGACGAATATACGCGGCAGATGTTTGGCCGTGAGGCCGGTGCGGCGGTGTCGGCCATGATGGAGAAGAGCTACGACACCGTGGCCGCCTACACCATGCCCATGGGGTTGACTTACATCAGCGAATTTCTGCATCACTTCGAGCCCGATCCATGGGATAATCATCAGGGAGCCGGCATCAGCCCCGACGGCATTGGCACCGATCGTACCGTGGCCAGCGGCAGCGGCTACATCGGACTCTATCCGCCGAAATTGGCCGCACGATTCGAAAACCCCGTCACCTGTCCGCGCCGTTTCCTGCTCTACTTTCATCACTTGCGCTGGATCCACCGCCTGTCCACGGGCGAAACCCTGATCCAAGCGCTGTACAACAGCTATTGCGACGGGGTGGACACAGTACGCGATACTCGAAGTCAATGGCGGGCCCTGCACGGCAAAATCGACCTCGAACGCTGGGCGCATGTGTACGAAAAACTCGCGTTGCAGGAACGCCACGCCGAACGATGGCGGGATCTCGTCTGCCGGTTTTTGGAGGAAACGAGCGGCATTCCCGACGAACAACGACGTTTTGTGTCCCCCAGCCCCCACAACCGCCTTCGCAGCGGATTTTGGAAGGCAGTTGAGGATTACCATTCACGGGTGGAACGGGAGAAAGCGGCGTTGCGGGGGGCAAAAACATAAGTTCGACCGATTACTGAACCGGACAAGGCGTCATCCCCACGCGATGCGCGAGATGGCTCTGATTATGATCAAAGGTCAAAAACCGATGCGCTTTACAAACCAAGGCACCCGCAACGTGAAGTATATCAAAACTTCGATGTCCGTGCGGGAGGGTCCACTCTTCGGATAATTTCACAGCTGAGGCCAGTACTTCTGCCAGATTACAGTCTGTCATGCGGATTCGCCCGGCATCACGATCCTGCTGATAATCCCTCCAGTATTTGGAAGCGGCCCCCAAAGGGATAAATTGTTTAAATTCCGAGAAACGGAGGGCATTCCCCAGTTCAAAGTCGTTGAGGCGTGTCACTGTAATGACACATGGGTGGTTCCGAAGCCAGTCTAACGCATTCGGCGTATTTGCATCATTGCCGTAAAGCGAAAAGAGGAAACTGGTATCCGCACAGGTTACCATTTGCCCGAACTTTCTTTCAGAAGCGCCGATACATCTTCCTTGGAAGGCTGTTTCAGTTCCGATCGATTTCGGAGCATGGCCGGACTCTTATTCCAATCCGCGGTTTCCCCGGATTCCGCGGGTTCCGGCACCAGTCGCGCGATCGCACGCCCCCTTCGGGTGATGACAATTTCTTCTCCCGCCGCAATCCAATCCAGGAGTCCGGTATAGTGGTTTCTTAAATCTCTGACAGTCGCGGTTTTCATTGTGCTACAAAAATAGCGCACATGGTCTTTTTCGTCAAGGTGCAAACGAAATTTTCACGCCCGACTTTCACATTCTTCTTGCGCGGCGTGCAGGATTACTTTCTAATATGGATGCAACTCACAGGAGATTCATATGACAACCCAACAACCACTTATTGCTGTGGTCGGTTCGACCGGTGCACAGGGCGGCGGCTTGGTCCGCGCCATTCTCGATGATCCTTCCCGCACGTACCGCGTCCGCGCGCTCACCCGAAAACCCGATGGCGATAAAGGCCGTGAACTCGCGGAGGCCGACGCCGAGGTGGTGGCGGCGGACTTGGATGACTTGGAGAGCCTGAAATCCGCGTTTGCGGGAGCGCACTGCGCCTTTTGTGTGACTTTCCTTTGGCATGGGACCCCAGAAAGGGCCCGACGGCAAGCTCGCCATTACGTTGCCCATGGGCGACGCGAAGTTGCCCTCCATTGCCGTGGGCGACATTGGCAAGTGTGCCCTGGGTGTCTTCAAACAAGGCGAATCCCTGATCGGCAAAACCGTTGGCGTCGCCGGGGAGCACTTGAGCGGCGACGAGATGGCGGCGATCTTCGCGAAGGTCTTTGGACGGGATGTGGGCTACAATGCGGTTGAACCCGATGTCTATCGCGGCTTTGGGTTCCCCGGCGCGGATGATCTTGGCAACATGTTCCAGTTCAACCGCGATTTCAGCGAAGCCTTCTGCGCGGCCCGAAATCTGGAAACCAGCCGCAAGCTTAATCCCGATCTGCTGACCCTGGAAGCTTGGCTGAAAGCCAATCAAGACCGCATTCCGTTATAAGGCCTTCCTCCGGATCGCGCCTCGGAATCGGGAACGAAATATCTTATCTTGAAATTTGCAGGGGCGCGGAGCGTACCCTGCGTCCCTCGCGGGTAATGCCCCTGGCCTGATAGATGGCGGGGCCTTCGCCGGTTACGGAAACCGGCACGGTGGCGCGCAGGGTTTTTCCGCTTTGGCTTTCCCTGAAAATCTGGCGTTGGCCCTGATAAATTTCCCACACGACCATATCGCGTTCACTTTCCAGTAGAAACCGTCCGTTGATATGTGCGTCTCCCTCCGAAAATTTCAGAATTTCGGAAAATGGGGTTTTGACGATTTTCCTGCGCATGGCCGTTTCCGGGGGCGCCCAAGTTTTCCGGGCGTGGAGCAGGACGTCCACCGCGGGGCCGGTGGTTTCCGGGTCGGCTTCCCAGCGCCATTCGGGGCCCGTCCCCGGAATGCGGGTGCCATCCACGTGCAAGTGAAATTCGTTGGCGGAACTGGGACGCAATCCGGGGGTGCGAATCACCAGGGTGTTTTCCTGCCATTCGGTTTCGAGTCTTACGGCGGAAAACTCGCGGCCCCAGGGGCGGCAGAGCGGGTCGCCCATGGGCAAGCTGTGATAGGGGCTGCCGATCGACTGCATCAGGGCTTCCAGCAGGGTGTTTCCCATGGCATAGCGTTCGAAAATTTCAACCAGCGGGAATTTGGTCCAGATCGACATGGGTTCGTCCACGGTGCCTACGGTGCCGGCGGCACCGGCCGCGATCCATTGGGTCATTTTGGTTTGCGAATCATTGTGAAAAGTACCCGCGAAACTGGTGAGGTGTTCCGCGAAGGAGCCGGGGACGAGTTTGCCCGCATAGCGGCGTTGCACGGGTACGGATGCCGCGCCCTCCATGGCCCCGATGAGGGTGTCGGGGAGGGGCACGTCCCGGGTTTCCATGTGAAGGGGGATGTTGCGGCGGGCGAGTCGTTCGGCGGCCAATTCCATTTGGGGAAGTCGGGCGCGGGTGCGGACGTCGGTGTTGGTGACGATGGCCACGCTGCCTTTGGGCGCGGCGTGATCCGCTCCGGCGGAACGTTTGAGCGCGGCGATGATGGCTTCGGTGTCCAGCGGATCGTAAAACACGCCCAGCACCATGGCCGGGTGGAGACCGGCCTCGTTGAGATCCGTTGCCGGGTAGCGGGCGAGGCGCATGCCGCGGGCCCGTTGGTCCGGGGCGGTGAACCAAGGGGAAATCGCTTGCCCGTTTTTGATTCGTTCCGGGTCGGGAAGATTGCCGAGGGTTCCTGCAAAAGCGGTGAGGCTGACGAAATTCCCGTCGCCCAGTCCGATGCGGGTGGGCCAATCGGGGGAGAAGATGAGCGCGGTGGGGAAGGGGTCGTTCAAGGCTTCCAGTTTCGCCCGAAGGGGTTCGACGACAATTCTCATGGTGCGGTCGGCATTGGTTCGCCAACGGGTGCCGCCGTTTTCATCCCGGAAATACGATTCCGGCGGTTCGAGGACCAGCACCCGTTCCGCCGGAATTCCTCGCAGATCGATGTAGTGGTTGGCCACGGTCATGGCTTCGGGGGAACTGCCGTTGACAATCAACAAGGTTTCACTCGGCAATTGCGCGAAGAGGGGAAGGCAGGCAGTCAGCAGGGAAAGCAGGATCAAGCGTTTCATACGGATACCGTAGAGTAAAAATGATTGGGGTCAACCTTCAACAGGCAACTCGTACTCTGTAAATCATAAATCTTCGCATAAGATTGGTCTATTTTGATGCCGGGGATGGGATGAGTGGCTTGTGCAACCAAGAAGGTTGTGCAGGGATGAACACGGATATTTTTTGGGAAAATCAGCAGGACGGCGAAGCATCCGCAGGGCAAAACAATCGGAAGATCCGTGGTCTGCGGGCTCGCATCCGTGGTCAATTATCCCCCCAGAAGATCCGTTGTCCGGCAAAGCCATCCGTTGGGGAAGAACCACTGAACACACTGATTTCCACTGATCTTGGGTTGTGGCTTTGGGTTTTGGGTGGGGGGGGCGCGGGGACAGGAGCGCCGATCTCCGCATCGGCGGGGAGAAGGGGGATGTTTTTTTGGCTCTCACGGAGGCACAGAGGCACGGAGGGGAGGATCTCTCTGCGCCTTCGTGCCTTTGTGAGAATAAAGCGGTAGCTTCGTGGTACTCGCTACACGCACTCCAAAGCGGCTGCGCCGTGCTCGTTACTCCGAATTCCGCATTCCCCACTCCGCACTTAGTACGCTCCTCGTTGGCGGAGGACGGCGTAGATGGTGCGCACGAGAATGACGATGTCCAGCCAGATGGACCAGTTGCGCACGTAGTAGGCGTCCCAGCGGATAAATCCGTCGTTGCCCGATTCGCTGCGGCCGGAGACCTGCCAGAGGCCGGTCATGCCGGGGCGGACGCGTCTTCGCAGGTCGATGATCCGCTCCGGCAGTTCGCTTTCATGGTATTGGGGGAGGGGACGGGGGCCGATGAGCGCCATTTCCCCTCTGAGGATGTTGATGAACTGCGGCAACTCGTCCAGGGAAGTTCGGCGCAGGATGGCGCCGGTTCGGGTGATGCGGGGGTCGTGTTTCACCTTGAATCCGTCCTCCCAATCGGCCCGGAATTCCGGATCCTCGTCCAGTTTTTTTTGCAGGATTTCCTCGGCATTGTGCCGCATGGTGCGGAATTTCCACATGCGAAACGGTTTTCCGTCCATGCCAATGCGGGTTTGCACGAAAAAGGGAGAATGAAAGTCGGTCAGATAGATCCAGATGGAAAGCAGGAGCAAGAGGGGCAATACCAGGGGAAGAAAAATCAGGACGATCAACACTTCGCTGGAGAGTTTGAGGAGGCGGGACCATCCGTCCAGCAGGTTGGAAGAGATTTCCATGCCCAGCACGCCTCCCAAGTCGCGGGTGGCCACCCAGAGGGACGGCGCGTGTTCGCGTAATTCGGGGACGATGAGGACTTTCCGGTACTGAAACGCGGCGACTTCGGTGAAATCGGGACGGTGATCCGTCAGGGTCGAGGGTTCCAGTAAAATGGCGGCGTGGGCAAAGGGGTAGGGGTCTTCGTTTGGAGAAAGAATGGGGACCCCGGCAAAAGTTTCTTGGGTGTCGGGCGTATCCACCAGAAAAACCCCGATGGGGATATAGCCCATGCCACTGCCTTCCCGCAGGACCCGCAACAGCTCGGGCACCAGTTCCCGGGTGCCGTAAATGACCACCTGCATGCCCCAGAGGTTGTATTGAATCAAGGCCTTCTTCACCGCCCAGCGCACCACCGGGATTAAGATCATGCAAAGTACGAAAGCCAGTGACAGGGTCAGACGGCTGGTGGTGTCGGCCAGTTTGGTGAGAAAAAGGGCGGAAGTCGTGCCCGCGAAAATCGTGGTCAGCAGAAGAAACATTCTTCGGGTGGACTCCACCACGCCCATGCCCCAACCGGGTGTCAGTTTGATGCCAAAGCTCAACAACACCCACAGCCCGGAAACGTACCAGGACCATTCCGGTAGCATGTGTCCGCCGCCCATAATTTGTATGCGCATCCAACTGGCCAGATAAAAGGCCCAGGCCATGGCGAGGATATCCCCGGCGGCAAAGGAGACCGCATTGATCAGCCATCGGAAAAACAACGCCATGCGGGCGTTGATCAGTTTGGTGTTGTTTTCGTTGAAAGAAGAGGGGATCGAATCTGTGGGCATGGCAGTATTGGATTGAAACATGTATTGGAGGAGAAAGCCATAAAAATCAAGTCCCGGGTTCAGCGAAAGCGCATGGCGCGATCGAAAGTCTTAAGTCATACGGGCCGCACAAAATCCAAAACCTCTTGCTTGCCTTTCCCTCACCGCTGGAATAATGGGAGGGTTATGATGTCGTCCATAAAGCCAGCGTCCTTGCCCATAAACGATTCTCCATGTGACGGGAGTCGGCGATGAGTGTTGCCGTGATTACAGGTTCCGCAGGGTTGATTGGTGCGGAAGCCTCCCGATATTTCGCCGGGTTGGGGATGGAGATCGTGGGGATTGACAATGACATGCGGGCCTATTTTTTTGGAGATACGGCCAGCAACCGACGCAACCGGAAACTTCTGCAGGAGGAGTTGACGGGATACGGGCACCATGAAACCGACATTCGGGATGCGGAGGCCATGGAGGCACTTTTTGCGAGATATGGCCAATCGATCTCTCTGGTGGTGCATACGGCGGCCCAACCTTCGCACGATTGGGCCGTCCAAGAACCCTTGACGGATTTTTCAGTCAACGCAAACGGCACCCTGAACTTGCTCGAGGCCACCCGCAAGCATTGTCCCGAAGCGGTCTTCATTTTCACGTCCACGAACAAAGTCTACGGGGATGCCCCCAACCGCTTGCCACTGGTGGAGCGTGAAACGCGCTGGGAAATCGACCCGGAACATGCCTACGCGAGCGGGATCCCGGAAACCATGAGCATTGACCAAAGCTTGCATTCCCTCTTTGGCGCCTCCAAAGTCGCCGCCGATGTGTTGGTGCAGGAGTACGGCCGCTATTTTGGCATGAAGACCGCCTGTTTCCGGGGAGGATGCCTGACGGGGCCTCACCATTCCGGGGCGCAATTGCACGGGTTTCTCGCATATCTCATGAAATGTGCCATCACAGACACGCCCTACACGATTTTAGGGTACAAAGGAAAACAAGTTCGTGACAATATTCACTGTTCGGATCTCATTCAAGCTTTCGACCGCTTTTTCTCCAACCCGCGGATTGGGGAGGTTTACAACATCGGTGGCGGACGCGAAAGCAACTGCTCGATGATGGAAGCCGTGACCATGGCCGGTGAGATTTGTGGCCGGAAAATGCGGACCACGTATCAGGAGGAAAACCGGGTGGGGGATCACATCTGGTACATCAGTGATTTGAGCAAATTCAAGTCCCACTACCCTCAATGGACCCTTGAATATGATGTTCGCCGAATTCTCTCCGAAATGTATGAACTCAATCATGGGCAATGGACGGTCATATGATCGACCAGGGACGGCATTCCGTTTTGGGGGTGGGCATCCATGCGGTGGATTATGAAATGGCTGTTCACCAAATCCTCGCGGCGGCGGAAAATCGGGTGCCGTTCTCCGTTTCGGCGCTTGCGGTACACGGCGTGATGACGGGGGTTCGGGATCCGAGGCACCTCTATCGACTCAACCGGCTGGATTTGGTGGTGCCCGATGGCCAGCCGGTTCGATGGGCGCTGCGATGGTTGCATGGCATCCGTTTGCCGGATCGAGTTTATGGGCCCACATTGACCTTGAAAGTTTGCGAAGCGGCGGCAACCCGTGGTGTCTCCATTTACTTGTATGGCAGCCGGCGGGAGGTACTCGAAAAACTCTCTGAGAATTTGAAGTCTCGTTTTCCCGGTCTTTTGATCGCGGGCATGGAGCCCTCCAAATTCCGCCGATTGAGTCCCGAAGAGGTCCTGAAAACCACGGAACGCATACAGGAGAGTGGCGCGGGGATTGTTTTTGTCGGGTTGGGATGTCCCCGCCAAGAAGTCTGGGCCTTTGAATTCCGGGAGAAATTCAACATGCCGATTCTCGCGGTGGGGGCTGCGTTTGATTTCCATGCGGGCTCCTTGTCCCAAGCTCCGTCCTGGATGCAGCGCGCGGGTCTTGAATGGTTGTACCGACTCACTCGTGAACCCAAGCGGCTTTGGCGGAGGTATCTGGTGCTCAATCCGTGGTATTTGTGTTTGATTCTCCGGCAAAAATGTTTTCCTCAAACCCGTTGGCAGGAAACGGAACCCGGGGAGGAAGACGCCATGTGGTATGGCTGAGCTTTGGGGGATGGGGTCACTTCTCCAGAACGGAATCAATCACCCCGGTGAATTTTTCCCGCCACACTTTTTCGGAGGTGTTTTCCAAGAGCCATTTCCTACCTTCCCCACCCATTTCTCGCCGTAAACCGTGATTTTGCTCCAGCTTGAGAACGTGTTGGACGATTTCCGCGGCATTGCCGGGTTCATGCAGGTACCCCGTCTTGCCGTTGATCACCGTTTCCGTAAGCCCGCCGGAGCGGGCCGCGAGCATGGGCTTGCCGTAATCATAGGCTTCGTAGGTCACGAGGCCCAAGGGTTCCCACCAGACGGAGGGCGCGATCATGGCCCGACACCCTGAAATCAGGCGGGTCTTGTTGTCCCCCGAGACCTGCCCCGCATATTCGACGGTGTCAGTGTTTTGCGCCCTGTGTTCCACCTCATCCCTCAGCGGGCCGTCTCCACCGATGATCAGCTTCGGGCAAGCGGGCCCCATTTCCACGCGCAAGAGTTCCCAGGCCTCCAACAAGGTGCCGATGCCTTTCATGGGCGCGAGCCTGCCGAGGAAGAGATAATGGCCGTCGTCACGATGGGAAGGAGGGGCGGGGAGGGGATCCCAGGAATGGCGGAGGGTGTGGATTTTGGCGGGGTCGATCCCCGCGTCAACAAACACGTCCCGCATGAAGTCTGAGATCGCGATCCACCCGTCCATGCGTCGGTATGCCCCATATGCATGCAAACCCTTGATGATCATGGCATACCAGAACGTTTTCAGTTGGGAGTCCTGCCAGGCGCCCGCGCGGATTTCAGGCCTGAAATTTTTCCGTAACCCCGCCGTCTCCACTTGGTCGTTGGCCCAAAGATATCCATTGACGGAGAAAGGACGGAAATTGTGGATATAGGTGATCGCGGGGATGCCACTGCGTTTGATTTCCCGGTAGATGCCCGCGGAACCCACGGGGAAAAGGTTGTGAAGCAGCCATACATCCGCGGAGGCCGCTTCTTGTTGTCGCCGAAGTTGACGAATCGCAGATGGATTCCAGAGCATGCAAGCCGCCTGCCGCCAGACCGGCAGAGACATTTCGTCCCAATCCCGGGAGGAAAACCGGCAGGTTTCCAGCGAGAGCCCGGGCAACTGCAACCCCGAAATGCGCGAGACGACACTCGCTTCACCACCGGCATACAGGTAATCATTGAATATTTGCAGGATTTTCATACTAGTTGGATTTCGCTATAAACGTATCCACGAAACGGGTAAAGATTTTACTGCACAAACCGCAGACAAACAATCCCAGTTAAAGATTGAAGTCAGGGAGAAAGGTGAATAGGAGGAGCCACGCAATCAGGCGCCAAACCATGGAAAAACAAAACTTTATGGATGCAAATTCCCCTGCGGGGAACGATCGGACGCATGCCCCCTGGATTCGCTTTCTGGAGGCATCGCGCAGGTATTGTACGGATCATCCCGGACTTTTTTTTCCCCTCAAATGTTTTGATGAAAGGGTCAACCGACTCAAAATCCGCAAAGACAGCGACCTCTTGTTGGAAGGCTTCCCCCGAAGCGGCAACACCTTTTCCGTGGTGGCCTTCGAGCATTTGCAGGGACGGGAATTGGGGAACGGCCATCATTTGCACACGATTGCGCACATTCGCAGGGCCATCCGGTTTGGCAAGCCCATCCTTATTGTGATCCGAAATCCCGAGGACGTGGTCACTTCCGCGAGCCTGCGCATGGAAACCAAAGATTTTGCCGTTCCGTTGGTGCGATACATTCACTACCACCAAGGTCTCCAGGCCCTGACGGATCATTTTGTTTTGGCCACTTTCGAAGAGTTCCTCAAAAACCCGGTTCCCGCAATCCATGCCGTGAATCGAAAATTCGGAACAAGCTTCAAGGCGAGACCCCTGGGCGAGGAGGATCGACTGGCCATTCGAAAAAAAATGGAGGAAATCAAAGAGGATATGGGGTTGGGGGAAATGGCGGCTTCCCTGCCTTCAGACGCAAAAAACAAGGTCAAGGAAGAATACCTCGCCGTGATTACGGCCCGGCATGCCGATCTGCTGGCCCAAGCACGCGACATTTACGAGAAACTCAGCATGCTGGCCAAGGATCAAGGTTGATGAATGTAAAGATCGCGTATAATAAGCCAATGATGTGCTTTCCCAGAAACAAAAGATTTAGGTCCATGCCATGAACCGCCTCCACACGTTTTTGATTTATATGGTCTCCATGATCCTGGTTTCCTTTTTGGTTTGGTTCTCCTTGAGTCGTAGCGATTACCGGGTGTTGGCCTTTGCCGCCTGCATCCCTTTTGCGCTGTATTTTATGAATCGGCCCGACACGGTCTTGATCCTCGCCGTGGGTTTGATGTACAGCGGCGTGTCCTTTCCCGGTCTCCCCGGCGCCCTGATGGCGTATCATTTGTTTGTATTGCTCTACATTGGACTCTGGGTGTTGGCCGTGGCTTTGCGCCCCCAGCAAATCGAGTCCAGAAAATTTTACGCCGGTATTCTCATGCTTTTTCTCATCAATATCGCCTTGGTGATGTACTGGCGGGGGGCGGGGTTTCGTTTTCTTGGAGACCGGGACTGGGGGGGATTCCGGTATGTGCAAATCTTGTTGGCCCTCGGATTTTTGCTGTCTTCCTCCTACATCAAACTCACTGTGCGACAGTGGAAAATCGCCATGTTGTTGTTGTCAGGACTGGCCATGCTTCCGTCCTTGGCTGAGTTTTTGCTGTTGATTTCACGCGGGCGCCTGTATCATTTGTATTACGTGGTACGCCTGCGCAGTCTGACGCTTACCGCGTTTGTGGCCTCGGAAGATGAACTGGGACTGGTACGGTTTTACAGTGCGCGTTCCGCGGGCACCGCGTTGATGATGCTTGCGTTTATGTTCGTGGGATTCCGGGGATTGCGCAAATATCTCTTTTGCGCGATGATGGCCCTGTCTTTTGGTTTTATCGCGTTTACGGGTCACCGGGCCTCGATTCTCGAATTGGCCGCATTTGTATGGTTGTATGGATTCGTGAACGTGCGCATCTCTTACTTGAATTATATCCTGACATCCCTGCTGGGCTTGGTTCTGGTGCTCATGGTGGTGTATGCCACCGCGGTTCATTTCCCGCTCCCCGTTCAAAGGGCGGTCTCGTTTTTGCCGAATATTCAGGTGGACAGCGTGGCCAGGGACAATGCCATGGAAACCTTGGAATGGCGTCTCAATCTCTGGAAGGAGGGATGGAACGAGTTGAGAAACAATCCCGATTATTGGGTGATCGGAAAGGGGTATACCTTCTCCAACGAAGAGATGGATGCGCTGAGGCTCGGTCGGCCCGGGGAATACAATTACTGGTGGGCGGTGATCAACACCACTTATCACAATGGGCCTTTGAGCCTGTTGATCGGACTGGGCTTGAGTGGTCTCATCATCGGGTCTCTGATTCTGGTCGCGTTTTCCAGGAGACATTATCGGTTCCTGAAAGGTCATTGGGAATCCCCCCGGTTAAAACAGTTTTTCCATATCCTCTGCCTCTATAATCTTGCCAGTATTTTCGTCTTTTTCGTTATTTATGGTGATGCGTTTAACAACTACCCGGTGATCATCTATCGGGTGGCCATCTTGGAGGCGATTTATTTCTCCGACCGGAAACTGAAGCGTGACGCAACCCGTCAAGCCGAAGTAACCACTCAGGAAGCTGAGGAACCCATGCCCCGTATGTCCCTTCCCCCCCGTTTCCGCAGCCACGTTTAAGCGACGATCCCAATGGTCCCATTCCCCGCATGAAATCTTATTCCCAACTTGTTCACGATTTCAAACGTTTTGGATTCACGCCCGCCAAGTTGCCCTTGCGCTTTCAGAAAGGAAACGCCCCGGTGGTTCTGGCCAACAGTGTGCCCAAAAGCGGGACCCATTTGCTAGAATCCCTTCTGGTTGCGCATCCGCGGCTTTATCGCAAGTTGATCCCGACGCTTCACATGGGCAACCTTCCCGGCAGACCCGGGGGGCTGGAAGGCGTCCTCGGGAAAACCAGCCCCGGGGTGGTGCTCGTCACCCACCTGCGGCACCAACCGGATTGGGAAGCCCTTGTCCGGGAGCGAAATCTGAAGCATCTTCTGATGGTGCGGGACCCGCGGGATGTGGCCATTTCCGGCATCCACTACATTTGTAAGAACAAACACCACCACCTTCACCGTGTTTTTTCCGCCCTGCCGGACTCCCGTTCCCGGCTGGTCCTTTTTATTGAAGGGTCGGAAGCGCAAAACGTTCCGTCCCTATCCGATCGGTTTTCAAATTATCTGCCATGGTTGAACACACCGTGCCTGATGGTTCGCTTCGAGGATTTGGTCGGGCCTGCGGGCGGCGGTGAGCCGCAGATGCAAATCGACACCGTGTCCGCTATCTTTCGGCATTTGGGGTATCCGCTCACGGAAAGCGAGATTGGTCAGTTGGCCGCCTCGGCCTTTTCCACCGCCAGTCCCACCTATCGCAAAGGCAAGGTCCAACAGTGGCGCGAACATTTTGACGATGAACTGACCGCCTGTTTTCGGGACCGCGCCGGGCACCTGCTTGAGGCGCTGGGGTATCCGGATTGAGTGATTTCCTCGTTTCTTTTCCATTTTCGCTTTTATTATGAATTTTTCAATTCTTACGCCCCATCACAACCAACTGGACTATATAAAGCGCTGTGTCAAAAGCGTTCGGGATCAGCTTGACGGTACCCATTCCAGTTTTGCTTTGACGCATCTGATCCAGGATTCGGATGCCACGGGGTTGAGCGAGCGACAACTGCGGGAAAGGCTGGGCGGGGAAAAAAGCGGACCCGAGGGATATCAGATGAAGATTCATTGTGAAAAGGATGAAGGCATGTACGACGCGCTCAACCGGGCCTATGCCAGAAGTGACGGGGAGATTGTCGGGCATATCAACTGTGACGAGCAATATCTCCCCGGCACGCTTGCGTATGTGCATGATCGTTTCCTGAAGGAACCGGATTTGCAGGTGCTCAGTGGAGCGGTGGTCATTACCTATCCGGACGGTTCTTACTGCTGTTCCCGAAAACCGGTCAAACCAGGCTACCTGCACACCTTGGTTTGCCACCTTTCCCTTTTCACTGCGGCCACTTTTTACCGAAGGAGTTTTCTGGAATCAATCGGCGTTTTTTTCGATACCCGTTTTCGCGCCGCCGGGGATGCGGATTTATTTACACGCATCCTCAAATCCAAAGCCAAAATCCGGACCACGGGCAAATATTTTTCGCTTTTCGCGGAAACGGGCACCAATTTGGCTTTGTCCCATGTCGCAAAAGAGGAGAGAAAGCTTCGGCTGAAGGAGGTCCCCCCCATTATCGTGCGCATGCAACCGCTCATTGAGTTGCATCACCAGATCAAAAAGCTGGTTTGTGGCGTTTATTTTTTAAAGCCCTTCTCATATGAATTCATCACCAACGACCTACAGCGCACACACATTCAAGTAGATGCCCCCACCGGCATCTGGAGAGACCGTCGTCGTCTCCGATTGTACAAACACGGGTTGTTTGAACCGCACAATCCCCTGACATCTTGTCCACCCGGCAAGCTCTCCAAACAAGCGGTCTCATTTCCGCATGTCATGGTGATTTCAGCTCCTCGCTCAGGCACACACCTGATGATCGATGCAATTTTGAACAACCTTCATGCATACAGGAGAAGACCGCTTTTTGTCGAGTTGGACAAACTGCTTGAGGATCCCGATGACATGGACCGGTTGATTCAGACCTCCGGTTATGTGATTAAAACCCACTATCCGGTCATGGAACGCGGAGAAGCCAACCCGCGTCTGACCAAACAAATGGAACAATTGGCCCGGAATGCCGTTCTGGTGTATATTCAGAGGGATCCCGAAAAAACTTTTCGTTCCGCTCAGCGAATGTTCCCTTGGCTGAACGAACAGGAGTTTGCGCATAAGGCTGAAATGCAACAAGCGTATTGGAATTCGTTCAATCCCGTGGGCGTTTGTTTTGAAGAACTCGTCAACCGTGAGGATCTTGACAAGCTCCTGAGCACGCTTGCAGACAAAACCGGGACGCCCCGCAAATCCGGACTTTCGCTTCCTCCGGCCAAAAACCGTAGAAAATATATTTATTTCCTGAAATTATCCACACGCACCCTGGGACGATTTGCTCCACAGATCAACACTGGAATTCGATTGGGGGAGCCCCATTAAATCGCGACGCACATGAAAGACCTCCGACGGATTTATGGTTTACAGAGTACTGGATTCCGCAGGAATGCGGCGGAGGGCATGCTTGCGGCGCGTTAACCGATACCAGGCACGCAAGATGTGAAACCCCATGCGGGAATTTGGTTTGGGGGAGAGAAGGGCTCGAATAACCTTGGCCAAGGGAAGGGGCGCTTGCGAAGATTCTTTGCGAAATTTCCATTGGTACAACGCCACTTGTATGGCCTGCCCTCTGTTGCCCTGTGCGGACAGTGTTCGAAGATGAAGAAAAGTTTCCTGTTGAATCCTCCATTGCACGACGGAGGGCGTCAAGAGCTTGGAATATTTTTCGGAGAGTCTTTGGATGTTTTCCAAGCGTTTCTCCAATCCCCGGCTTGTTCTGGTGCCGGAATGTTCACGAATGATGGCCAGGGGTTTGGGGATATGTTTCACCGTCCGTGGACCTGCGACTAAAATTTGAAACCAGAAATCCCAGTCCTGAAAGCTGGAGAGTTGCTCATCCCAGCGGGCTTCCCCCAAAGCTTTCCGGTCTAGCGTGCAACAGGAAGCGCTGTGGGGGCATCCCCGGAACTGTTTCATCGCTTCCAGCATTTGGTCTCTGCTTTGTCCCTTTTTTTCTTTGTACAGATCGTAGACAAAGGGTTTGTCGTAACGGGAAAAGGTTGCCGAATATACCAGATCGGCCTGGAGATGTGCCAGTCGGTGTTGGGAAAGTTTGTCCGGGGTCCAAAGATCGTCATCATCCAGAAAACAGTAAATGGAGCCGGTGCTCTGGTCCATGCCTTTGTTTCGGGAGGCGTTTGCCCCGGGGCGGTCTCCCCGGAAAAATCGGAGCCGGGAATCCTTGAATCCATCCACAAGCGACTGGGCGGCTTCAAATTCCGCTGGCAGATCACTGATGACCAGGCATTCCCAATCCGACTCGGTTTGGGCCAAAACGGATTGCAGGGCCTCGGCGAGATAGTCCAATCTGCCGTGGGTGGGGATGATGACACTGAACATGGGGTTCATGACGCGGACAACCCCAGTTTCCCTTCCATGATGTGATAGACCCGGTCCCACATCGATTCGATTTCCGTTTCAAGCCGTTCCCGGCTTTCCCGCAGCTTGTCCCGCGCGGCGTCATAGACGATAGGGTCTTGCAGAACAGAGAGTATTCGTTGGAGATCGGGTTGGACCTCCAGGCTCAACACGGATTCGGGGAACGCAAACGACCGGGCCAGTTCCTCGTACTTGTGGTTCCAGGAGGTGCAGAACGCGGGGACTTCCTGGGACAGAGCGCTCACCACTCCGTGGAAACGAGAGGACACCACCGCTTTTGCACCACCTAGGGCCACTTTGTTTTTTTCCGCGTCCGGCCATCCGTGGATTGTGTCCAAGCCCAGCCCTTCCTGGAGTTCCCGGCAAAGTTCCAAGTCTTTGTCACCCTCGTGGTTCATCAACACAATGTCTTCCCCCGCGTCACGCACCCCCTGCATCAGACTTTGAAAAAAAGCCAAATAACGTTTCCCAACTTCGGGATCGGTGCGGTCGAGCATGCGTTTGTTGGGGATAAACACCACTTGGCCTGCAAAGATGCTTTGGAGACCCGGGGCCCGGGGATGGTGCGCAATGGTTAGGTCGGGACACAGGTAAAGGTTTTCTCCGGGGTCAACGGATCGGGCGTGCTCCAGGGAGCGCCGGTCTCTGCAAAAGACGGCCTCGGCCTTGCGAAACAAAGGCCGCACCACTTTTCGGCTTTCCGCGGTTTTAAAAGGACCGAATGCCTGGGGCATAAAAACCAGGGGTACGCCCCGTTTGAGTTGAGCCTGCAGTCGGGCCGCCCCCCGGCGCATGACATCGAGACCCCAATCATCGGAAAAAAGGAGTCCGGAGGTGTCCAGCACCAGATCGACATCCTTGCGTCGATATAGGTTGAAGGCACGGGTCATCTTGCTGGGCACAAGGTTCAGACAGCCCCCCAAGGGGATGTTTTGACGGGAAACCTCCAGAAGGGGGGCCACGCCATAGCGAGCCATTTTGATGGCGGAATCCCGGCTTTTCAGGTTTGGCCTGCACACCGGGGCCACCCGGTCCCCGAAACGTGCCTCCAAACGCCGGGCCACAGCGGCCAGCATCAATTCCGCGCCTTGGTTGGGGAAGCCGATCCCCTGGATCTCAATAATCATGATGGTTTGAATTGGAGAGAGTTTGGATTAGAAGTGATTAGCATATGGAAAGGTGTTTTCTGATCTTTTTTCGTAGACGCTTCCAAAAATTTCCACCGAACAGGGTATACAAAAAAATAATGGAATTCATTCTTCTCTGAAAAATATTCCAATCGCCATCCCTTTTCGCTTCTATAAAAGCAGGAAAGCTTTTGCGACTTATTTTCATTCGAATACGAAAAATCATTTTTTTCTGGAGCGTGAGGCCACTTGTAGAGGGTTTCACACGTTTTGTGGGTACCCAGTCTCCTCGATCTTGAGCGAGGGCAAGTCTGTAGGCCAAGCCTTCCCGGCGATGGCGAAGTCCTGCATCCTGGGAGTCGGCCGCTTGATCCGCAGTAATGGAATCCAACTGCAAATCTCCTTGCCGCATGCCTTCTTCGATCAAAGAATGTAGATCTGGATGTCGCGTGATGATCAGGGAATTCCCTTCATTGAGATATTGCGGGAGCCAAGCGTCCCCGATGCTAATGTCTGCGGTTTCGGCAAGGACATCATCGCAATAGTCGCAGGCTTTGGGTTTGAACAGGCCTTGTCCGTAATCGGTGCCAAAGAGCTGGCGAACGGTTTTGGGCGGGGTGGCGGGAGTTTCCGAATCTAACGCGATGGCGCTTACCCCCTTTTCATTGGCCTGTTTCCCGGGGATTTTCACGCGGAAATCAATGGAGCCAAGCTGATCCGGTGGCACGCCGAGTTGCCAACCGATCATTTCGCCATAGAAGGTGCTTTTCAGGTGTCCGCAGACGATGCCCAGTGTGAACCGGATCCGCGCTTGGAGTTCGGGATTGACGACCATGAGATTTCTCAAGGCCTTGATGAAGCAAGGAACACCACTGATGGCATATCGGCCTTGGGTTTTCATAACATGTTGGAGGACTTCTGACATTTCGACGGGATGATACGCTGATTTGGCCATGCCCATGACTTGGTTGGGCGTGGAAATCATTTCGAAGCGGTAAAGCAAACCTTCTGGAGTGCGTGGACATGGGCTGACAACCAGTGCTTGATCAATGGCCTGGGTCTCCAAGAGTCGACGAAGCAACCATCTCCCCATCCCTCCGGAACTACTGGATTGCAGCAAAGAGGGGTCGGTGACTTTTCCTGCGAAACAAGCGATGTGCCGACCAATCCGGACGTGAGGGTTTTTCGCCTTAGGGAGAAAACGGGCTGAAAGAACGTCTTCGTCCATGGCGGGATCGGCAAAAGGACACACCTGATGCACGGGGTCATCCGGGGCCAAATCCTGTGATGAGGTCATCACGGCACGAAGGAGGCCGTTGGAATCGAGTTGCATGTGGAATTTCTCTGGGCGCAAGGCTGCGCATGCCCCGCAGCCAATGCAATACCCGTTTTGGAGAACTTTATCAATCATGGGGGAGTATCAGTCTTTTTTTGTTGTATTCGTCATGTCCATCACCGGGAGGGCCTGGATATGGAAGGAGGTTTGACAAGGCGCATCCACCATTTGATTTCCGCGATCCCCCCGGGTATCAGGGTAAATAGTATACCAAATGTTCCAAAAAAGGAAACCAACAACACCAATAAATGATAGAGAAGGTTGTCGGACAGCGGGAGGAAGTGCTTGAGGAGGATTACCGCCGCCGCCGCCCCCGCTGATGCCGCCAAGGGGCGCCAGATTCCGATCCAGAAATCCCGGGGGCGAAGAGGGGTTTTATGGAAAACATAGTGCAGGGAGGGCTGCAGAATCAAATATGTTGACACCGCGTAGGCGCGGGCGATGCCCACGGGGCCCCAGCGTATGCCCACCAGAAAGGCCAAACTGATAAAGATCGCGTTGATGATCCCCCACTGCAAATACCTGCGGCTTTGCCCCAGGCTCATGAGGACCATGCCACGAAGGCCCGCCACTGGCTGGATAATCGAGGTAATCGCCAAGATGGAAAAGATGGGAACCACATCCATCCAATTGGGCCCCAGTGCCAGCAGGATCAGGGGGTGGGCGGCGAGCCAGGCAAACGTGGACATGGGAATGGTGAAGAGGCCTAGAATCGTGAGTACGCGGCGAAAATAGGTCCGGAAATTTTCAGGGTCATGTTGAAGACGGCTCAGTGCCGGAAACGCCACTGCGTTCAACGGGGCCCGGATGGAGGTGATGGGGAGCATCAGGAGTGTGTAGGCGCGGCTGTAGAACCCCAAGGCATCGGCCCCCCACACCCTTCCGATGAGGAGATTGTCCAAATTCCGGTGGAAGTAATTCACAAACTCAAAGCCGGTGACATGTGCCCCAAACCTGAGCAATTTCTTGGTTCCGCTTTGCGCCCGGGGGATCAGCAATGGGAACGGCATTCCGATGAGCAAGACCAAGGAGTTCACGGCCGCCAGCGTCAGGTTTCCCCACACCAGCGCCCAATACGAAAACCCCTGGAGGGCAAGTGCAACGGCAACAAACAGTCCCGCGGCCGCCCCGGTAATTTCCGCCAGGGTTTTGGTGCCAAAACGCAGTTCGCGCAACAACTTGGCCCCGTGTTGGGTGCCCAAACTCGTCAGGAAAAATTTCAATGAAAGGGCGAGGGTGACGGCTACCAACTCGGGTTTGCGGTAAAACCAGGCCACCGCTGGCGCGAGTGCCGCCACCAGAAGCGTTAACACCAAACCCACCGTAAGGTTGATCCAAAAAAGATTGCTTTGTTGTTGGTCGGTGAGGGTGTCGGATTGGATGGCGGCCGAGGACAGGCCCAAATCCTTGAACAATCCCGCGAATTGGGTGATTGCCAGTACCATGGTCACCACCCCGAAATCCTCGGGCAAGAGCAGGCGGGCCAGCACCAGGGTGGAAACCAACTGGAGGAGGGTCACCGTTAGCTTGCTGCCCAGGGTATACATGCCTCCGCGAATAGAAGCGGACTTCAGCGTGCGCAGGTTTGGGGGAGATGGGGCAGGGGGGGGCGGCAGAGACATGCGGGTCAAGGTTTCATATTACGTTTTCTTCGTTTTCATGCTGAAGTTTATGCATGGATTTGAAAAAGGAAAGCCCCAATCCGATTGACTCCACCCGAACTTCTGGTTATTTTGTTCCCATGAGATGGATGATACATATCCTGTTGTTGTTGATGATGTTTTCTCCGAGTGTCGCCTTGGCGCAGGTGCGGATGAATGAGATCATGTCTGTAAACGCGTGCACCCTTGCCGACGAGGATGGAGATTTTGAAGATTGGATTGAACTGAAAAACATCTCGGAGCTTCCCGTGTCCTTGGAGGGTTGGGGGATTAGCGACAACGAATCGAACCCGTTCAAATGGACGTTTCCCGGAGGCACCATCATGCCCGGGGAGCATCTGCTGGTTTTCGCGTCCGGAAAAGATCGTGGATTGCAAAACCACTCCCCCGAGGCCATCGAAGGGCTGGTATTTTGGTTGGACGCGTCGGAACTTGCGCCCGGGGATTTGGTCTATCCGGACGATCCCGACGAACCCCCGCGCGTGGAACGCTGGTCCAATCGTGTAACCGGAATGCCTGCCTTGGAGACCGAGACCCCCAACCAACGCCCTGAATGGCACGAGGAGGTGTTCAACGGCCAACCTGGAATACGGTTTGATGGTCAGGAGCAATGGTTGGGTGCGTTGGATGTAAGTCTATTTAACCAGTCGCAGGGAGCCTCTGTGGTGGTGGTGATGATCCCACATGTTTTGACACCGGCTCAACATATTTTCAGTTTGTCCAATGGCAATTCCTTCAATCAGTCCAGGATGCTTCTCCGGTTGGCCCAAGGACGGACGGAGGCGGGTGGGAGGCGTTTGGACAATCAAAATTATGCGCCGATACAAGGCCCGGTGCCTGTGGTGGGCGAACCTCTCCTGTTCTCCGCCACGGCAGACCATCGCTACAACCGGCTTCGACTCCACACCCGCGGCATGTTGAGAGGGGAACGATCCCCCTTCCGGGGAACGGGGACTTACAGTAACACGAACAGCTTGGGGGTCGGGATCGGTGGAAACGCCAACGGAACCAATCTTTTCCAAGGCCATGTGTTGGAGGTTCTTGCCTTCAACCGCCCCCTGGCCGGGGCTGAACTTTTACAGGTGGAGGCGTATCTCGCGCAAAAGTATGGGTTACGGTACGATAGTCTGGGGCACACGAATTTCTCGATCAGTTCGACGGGGGAAGAAGTGGTGCTGACCAACCCGGAAGGCGCGAGAATTGACCGCGTGGCCCCGCACCCCATTCCCGTTGACATGAGTTTGGGGCGTGACCCTGAGCATCCTGAGTCCTGGGTGTATTTCACCGCGCCCACGCCCTTGGCCGAAAACGAGGGCGAACATTTCTCCGGGATCGCGCCTCTTCCGATTTTTTCCCATTCCCCGGGATTCTATCCCCAGTCCTTCTCGCTCGAGATGCATGTCGAGGGTGCCCCGGAAGGCGCCCAAATCATCTATTCCATGGATGGGCATCAGCCAAGTGCCGACCTCACGGATGGCGGGACTTTGTTTTACAAGAATGATTATCCGGAGGGGGAACTGCTCTCCCTCCCTTTGTTGTCCGTTGAATACACCACGCCCGTCGAAATCACGCCTCGAACCCCGGAGGCCAATCTGCTTTCCAAAATCGCAACGCATCGTTCCCTGGGCATTTACCCGCCCGAACCCCAGAACAACACCCGGAAGGCGCAAATCATCCGCGCCCAAACCCATGTGCCCGGCATGTTGCCCAGTCCCGTGGTGACCGCAACGTATTTTGTCGGCGAGGCTTTTGCCGAGGGATACAGCCTTCCCGTGCTCTCCGTGGTTTCCGATCCCCGCAATTTTTTTGATTATGAACAGGGCATATATGTCCCCGGGAAAATTTACAACGATTGGCGATTGGCGAACCCTGACGCGGATACGAGCAGTTTTAATCCCGCCAATTACACCCAAACCGGTTACGTTTCGGAACGGCCTTCCCACGTGGAACTCTTTGAACCCGATTTCAACCCCATCCTCTCTCAACGCGTCGGCGCGCGAATGCACGGGGGGAACAAGAGAGCGCTGACGGGGAAAGCTTTCCGGTTTTATGCGGGTCGGGGACCTTTTTCCACAAATACCTTTGGGGATGAACTTTTTCCGGGTGTGCTGCGAAGGGGCGAATTCATCGAGGAGCCGGTAGAATCCCGCCGCGTGATTTTCACGCATTTGGGTCGGCCCTCTTCGGGAACGCTTGTTCGTGATCCCGTTTTGCAGGACTTGGTCAAGCACATGGGATTCGATACCCAAGCCTCCAGGCGGGCGGTACATTTTGTCAATGGAGAATATTGGGGGATCGGGGAATTCCGCGAGCGCTACGATGCAAACTATTTCGAGATTCATCACGGAATTCCAGAGCAGGACCTCATCATGCTTGAACACATGCGTCAGATAGGACATGGCACCCACGAGGACCTCAAAGACTTCGAAGACTTCGTGGATCTGTTGGGCGAGTTGGACCTCTCGGATCCCCAAGTTTTCTCCATGGTAACCGCCGCTTTTGATCTCGATAATTACTTGAGTTACCAGATCGCGCAAATTTTCATGTGTAACCGTGACTGGCCGCACAACAACGTCCGTTTGTACCGCCGCCGAAACGGGTCGGATGAACTCGCGTCGATTTATGGGAAGGAGCACGACGGGCGTTGGCGCATGCTCATGTTTGATGTTGAGGTTGGGGGAACCCAACCCGGGTACAATATGCTTGAACATGCCACGGTCTCGCAAGGCACCCACTATTTCAGGAGGTTGTTCACCCATTTGTTGGAGATCGACGAGGTGAGGCACAGATTCCTCAGCCTCACGGACGACCATTTGAACACCTCGTTTGTTCCGGAAAGGTTTGAAGACACCATTCTGCGAATCTACGGGGAAACCCAACCTGAATTGGCGGAGCACGCCGAGCGTTGGTTGGACGATGGCGGAGGCCCCGCAAATTTTCTTTCTTTTGCCCAACAACGTCCCGCGTTTCTCCGGCAACATTATGAGTCTTTTTTCGATTTGCCGGGCAGCCAAACCCTCGCCTTGCTGAACCCCGGGTATCCCATGGGGAAAATCCGGGTCAATACCGTGACCATTGATGAAGAAACCCTCGGACTTTCGGATCCTTCGTCTCCTTACCCTTGGACTGGAGATTATTTCAAATCCGTTCCCTTGGATCTGCAGGCCCTTCCCAAACCCGGCCACCGTTTCGTGGGTTGGGTCGTTCATTCAACGAACGCGGCGGAACCCGCCGAGGCTGAATCGGAATATTTTTCCACGGAACCGGTGATCGCGCTGACGTTGTCTGAAGACACCACCGTGGAGGCGGTTTTTGAGCCGATCCCGCTTTCGGAGCAGCCCGTGGCCTTGTATGTTTGGGATTTCGAGGACCCAAACGATCCTTTCGCTCCCTCCATTCCGATTGGTGGCGCGGCGTTGGGCTTTTCCCCGGGCCCACATGCGGAGTCCGCCGCGATTTCCAACACCGGGGCGGATTTCGAGACCCGCCACCTGCGGGTCAATTATCCCCTGGGTGCCGTGCTCACCTTCCCCGTGCCCACCACCGGCTACGAACAGATCGCCCTCGACCTCCTCACCCGCCGCTCCGGGCAGGGTGCGGGTATGCAAACCCTGTCTTACACCATCGATGGCATCAACTGGACCGTGGTGGAAACCTACTCGGTGCATAACGACCTGCCGCAAAGTCTTTCCTTCGATTTTTCCAGCAATCCCGACGTGGCGGACAATCCCGACTTCGCGATTCGGTTTACTTTTGGACGCACCCAGTCGCAAATCGACAATGAGGAGGGGCTGGCGGGCAACAACCGCTTTGATGACGTGGTGCTTTCGGGAGTGGCCCTGCCGGGCACCAATTTGCCCCCCGTGGTGGATGAAGACGCGGTCCCGGTCTGGTTGGGACTCAATTTCGAGGAAATCCGCAACTTCGACCTGTCGGAATGGTTTGAGGATCCCGATGGCGATGAGCTGAGTTTTTCGGCGTCGGTTTCGAATGCCTCCGTGCTGACGGTGGAGGTTGAGGGCTCGGATCTGGGGCTGACCGCGCTTGCGGCCGGCGATACGAGGGTGACGGTGACCGCGAGCGATGGCGTGAATCCGCCCGTCGAAACCGAGTTCCGGGTGCTGGTATATCCCGAACCCCACGTGCTCGACGGTGCCCATTACTTTTTTACGGAATGGTCTGCGGATGAACCCGCGGGGACGTTCCCGCCCCACATGATTTTTTTGCAGAGCGAAGTGAATGATCCCAATGCAAACGAGATCTTGCCCCGCGCCTATTCCATTGCCGGGGATGCGGCCAGTGGAGACGATCCCGATTTTCCGTATGCGGCAAGCGCCCGCAGCCGCATCAACGGGCTGGGGGAGGACGGAATCTCCTTCATCAACACGGGACGGGGAAGGGATGTGGGGGCGGCGCTGCTGGTGTTGGATACCCGCAACGTCAGCAACATCGATGTGGTGTGGACCGCGCAAACCCTGCTGGCCAATTCGCGGGTGTACGCCCTCCGACTTCAGGCCCGCACGAGCGCGGACGCGGAATGGGAGGATCTGCTGGATGAGGGGAGTCCGGTGGTGTATTTCCGGGATCCCGACGAAGGGCCGGAAATCGTTTTGGGTCCGGTGCGCTTGCCGTCCGACTACGAGGGCTTGGAAACCCTGCACCTGCAATGGCGTTATCACCATGTCTCCGGCACTTCCGGTCCCCGGGCCATGTTGCGGTTGGATGATGTCGCGGTGACGTCTTCCGGCGCGCCCTTGGAACCCGCCGCCTTGCAAATCAGCGGACTTTCTCCGTATCTTTCCGGCGGTGATTTGCCGGTGCTGACGGTTCGGGTGGTGGACGAAAACGGAATTCTGGTCGGAGATTTCGATGGCAATGTCAGTCTGTCCATCCATGGGGCCGATCCGGTCACGGTCCAGGCCGTCGACGGGGTGGCGTTTTTCGAAGGATTGACCGTTTCTTCGGTGGGGCTGATTGGGATTACCGCCACTGCGGATGGCTTGACCCCGGATACCCGGGAAGTTCGCCGTTTGCGTCTGGTCGATTTACTGGTTCCACCCTTCTTGCAAGGGGAACAGGACCTTTTCGGGGACAACCTCAACCGCATTCCCGTGGCCTTCCGCTTTCGGATTGAAGGATTGGACCCTGACGGCACCTATCGCTACGGAAACCGCATGGCCCATGATCCCACCGACCCCGAAGCGGATGACAACGGAGCCGGAAACTTCATTCTCATTCCCGCCGACGGCGGCGATTGGGTGCGCAGTACTTCCGCGCCGCGATTCCGCGACACCGACCTCAACAGCCGCCACGCCGAACTCACCGCCGACGCCGAAGGCGTCTGGGAGGGCTGGGGGATCACCGAACCCAGCGGCAACGCCCGCTTTGCCCCCGGCAACGCCCTCCGGCCCCTGCTGATTCTCAACGACGGCGCGGGCGGCGAAGACCCGGCCTGGTTCCTGCGATCCGACGGCAGCGTCACCGTACTTGAACTCGGCCCGGGGGAAGGGCAGGGGACCGCCTTATATGGCCAAACCTCCAACGCCTCCGCCCGTTTCGTGGCCTTGTACGATGTCTCGGACAATCTGCTGGCCCTCACCCATGTCGAAGCACGGGGTTCGGAGTTCGACGACCGTTATGCCGATTTTTACTTGGACACCGTGGCCGCCCACCCCGGTCGCTGGGGAACGCTGATTCCCAACAATCTGGCCGTCGGCGTGGACCGAATCGAGGTCCTCGACGCGGACGGGGCGGCGCTGGAAATCCTCGACACGGGACTGGACGGCACGATCCATGCCGACGGCGGCACCCAAGCGGTTTGGCTCCCCGCATCCACGGAATTCATCTTCCTGCCCGGCGGGGACGGACGATGGAACGATCCCAACCACTGGATGGCCCCCGGCTTTCCCAACGGCGCCAGCGTGTCTGCCATCGTGCCCGCGCCATTCTGGGACAACCGCGCCATCACCCTCCCGGAAAGTTTCAGCGCCACCGTCGGCACCCTCACCTTCACCAACGGCGACCATCGCAACCGGATCGATGGCGCCGGAAACCTGAGTTTTGACGGTGACGGCGGATCCGCGCAAGTGGTGGTGACCGATGCTGGGGCAGGTTTTGCCGAATTTGATCTTGAAGGTACGGTCAACTTGGTGACCAGTCTGACGATTGACACCCAAAGCGTGGAAGACGATCCTTTTGCACCCGAATTCGGTTCCCTGCGTTTGCGTGGCGAGTGGGCGGGTGCCGGCGGACTCACCAAAACCGGGACCGGGGTGGCCAGCCTCACCGGCGGCGGCAAAGACTTCACCGGAGACCTGCTGATTGCGGAAGGCGTGTTGCGGGTCACCGATCCCGCCACTCCCGGACAAGTGGCCGGGGTCAGTGTGCAGCCGGGCGGACAGCTCCGACTTGTTTCCACGGGAGAGAACCGGATCTACGACTTTGGCGTGCCCCTGCAACTTGCCGGGAGCGGACGAAATCCCGACGATGTGCCCGAAGGAGATCAGCGCGGCATTCTCGGTGCCTTGCGCTTCGATCCCTTTGCCAACGACAACGAAGCCGTGGTGCCCGGCGGGGTGATTCTTGCCGGAGACATTTCCGTTTCCCTGCACGTGGACGGCACTCGAAACACCCTCGATCTGTCCGGACCGCTATCCGGCACGGCGGACTTCTCCAAAACCGGGGGAGGAACCCTGCGCCTGTCCGGTTCCGTTGCGATCCCCTTGGAATCCGTGGTCGCGAACGGAACCCTGCGGGTGGACGGCGAGTATCCGGCAATGTCCGTGACCGTGGAGACCGACGGCGTGCTTTCGGGAACCGGCACCTTCCATACCGCATCCGGCGCGGGAACCCTCGAGCTTGGACCCGGGGAAGTGCTCACCGCCCAATCCGTTTCCGGGATGTCGTATCGTTTCCGATTGCAGTCAGGAACCCCGCCCCCAATCCTGCGGCTTCAAGCGGATCCACCTTTCACAGGAGGATTCAACGCCGCCAACAGCTTTGCCTTGTACTTGGATCAACAGCCACCCGCGCATCCGCGCTTCGGGTTTTTCAGTGACGCCGCCGCCGACTTGGCCGGCCTGACCTCCGCGGGAACCTGGTCGGTGTACATGCAGGATCAAGATGGAAACGATACGCTCCTCCCCGACACGCCGACTCTCTTCACCGCCCACCATACTTTCGACGGGGTGGACGGCACCCTTCTCGGAGCCGCCGTCGGTCCCGCCAGCTACACGGATTGGGCAGCGGCGAATTTTGAGTTTGGAGCGGAGGACGGACCCACCGACAACCCCTTCGGCACCGGGCCCAACCTCCTCAACTACGCCCTCGGATTGCCGGCGGGCGTGTTGCCGGGGGTGAACGAGATTTTGCTGGGCATCACGGAAAACGGCCATCTCTTTGCCCGTTTCCGCCGTGACCCCACCCTGTCCGACGTGATATACATCGTGGAAACCACCGATGACCTGCAAAACTGGGACGACGTGGAGATTCTCTACGATTCCAGCGAAGATCTCCAACCCAACAACGACTTTGATCGCATGTGGATTGAGGACGATACCCAGGGAGATCCCTTGCGATTCCTTCGGCTGCGGATGATTCTGGACGCGGCGGAATAATCCACGAAACCCAACGGACGGAACCGCCTGACGGGCATGTTGAGTTATTCCAGCATGAATAAAAATTAACCACTGATAACACTGATTCACACTGATAATTGATTTAATTAAGGTAATTGATTGCCGTATGATTACATCAGTGTGACGTTGTGTGGATTGAATCGACAAGCCGTGGCAACGGATAAACACACGTAGTGAAAAGAGGATAACCAGCGGATGGCTTTGCCGTCCAACGTATAAGCAATCCTAGTCCTAAACGCAGATTACATCCGCACCCCAAGGCCCCAAAGCGGCAGCTCTGGTCGTTCCTCCCGACGCTACCGCAGTCCAAAGACGCTTCGCGTCCGCGCGTGGAGAGCTGGGGAGGCATCTTTTGTAAAGCGCGGATCGGGAAAAAGCGGCGATTGGACAAAATGCCCCCGTTGCGTAGAAGGCGCGGACGCGAAGCGTCTTTGGAGTGCGTGTAGCGAGCTTGCGAGCTGCCGCTTTCCTGAGCCTGAGATCCCTGCCGATGCGGAGATCGGCGCTCCTTTCCCCCTTCGCCCCGTCGGTATTCGTTCGATGTTCGGCGTTCTCTTCTTTCCCCCTTCGCCCCTGCCGATGCGGCGATCGGCGCTCCCGTCCGCCCGAATTCCTTCAAGGTCAGACTTCCTGATCTAGACGGGGTTTTGGGTGTAAAAACCGGAAAATGATTTG
>JAFIGC010000195.1 GCA_020831635.1 Verrucomicrobiota bacterium
ATAAACAGGATCCGTATTCCTCCGAAAAGCCTATAAAATACCTGTTGCAATGCTTGTAAAATACCTGTTGCAATGCTTGCTTCACCCAAGAGCGCAAACAACTCTTTTCCCAACCCATTTTCCCGGGAAGGGAACCCCGCGAATGGCTGTGCCGTCCCGCAAATTATTTTTCGTTTCCCGGGAGATACCGATCAGCATCAGCAGTCCGGCGGAGGTGCATCTATTTTTCACCTGCCGGCGTCTTTACAATTGCCTCAACATTTTTGTAGGCATGAAGAAAGGGACTTTCGATCACCACCCGCTCGCAGCCCCGCAACCAGGCGCCATGCATGGGCTCGTCGTCCAAATGCGGGTTCAGTTCCTGATTGGCCTCCTCCGCTCTCGAGGGATTGCTGCCCTCCCCCGGCCAGGTGATCATCACGTTGAGCAATTGCAGCCTGTCGCAGTTTTGCGCCACCACCGCCGCCGGGGCAATTCGGGCCTCGGGACAGTGGTTGCTCATTTGACTGGAGGAATACTTGGGCACCGTCACGGCGGGATTTTCCACGGCGTCGTAAATCAAATGCACATCCCGCATCACCACGTTTTCGATTTTGGCGCCATCGGGGGCGGTGAACAGACACCGTCCGCGGGTGTTCAAGGAAATATTGCTGAACTGCAAATTGCGGCAAATCCCCCAGGTCCCGTCGTTCTCCCGCCGGTTACAGCCCACGTTCACGTAAATGGCCCTTTGCAGGGGGATTTCGGTGTGACAGGTTCCGGTCAGGTTGGACACCACCACGTTTTCAATGGTCCCCGTGTCCCACATTTCGATCTGAAAAGCGCGCAATGCCTGACGAATCACACAGCCGGTAAAGCAGATGTCCCGGATGGGATGGTTGTTTTCCGCCCCCAGACCGAGGGCGGCGCAGTTGCTGGAAATGATGCAATTGCTCACCGTGACCCGCTCGCAACTCCGGGAATCGGCCATGGTCTTGAGGATAATCGCATCATCTCCGCAGGTCAGATCGCAATCGCTGATGCGCACGTCCCGGCAACCGTTCAAATCCAGCCCATCGGTGTTGGGTCCGTACAGACAATTGGCGATGGTGATGCCGTGGATGTGGAGGTCGTCACAATCGTGGCAGTGAACCGTCCACCCGGGCGAATTCGCAATCGTCACCCCCCGCAGCCGCAAATGACGCACCCGCTTGAATTCCATCATCGGCGAGGGACGAGCGGACTTTTCGCGAAACCAGGGATGGTTTTCATTGCGATAGGCGGGCGGCAGATTGTGTTCGTCGCAAAAGGCCTGCAAATCCACGCCTTTTTTTACCAGGGAACGCGAAGACTCGTTCCAAAACGCCTCCCCGTTTCCGTCAATCACACCATCGCCGATAATGGAGATATTTTCGCAATCCTTGGCCACGACAAAATGGTAGGGCTGACGGTCTTTGTTGGCATCCAGCGTGGTGGTGGACGGATAAAGGGAAATATCCCCGCAGGCTTTGAGGGTCGCGTTGGCGGGCAACTCCAGGGTCACCCCGCTTTTGAGGAAAAAAGTGGTCAATTCCCACGTGCCCACCGGAATGCGAACCGTGCCGCCTCCGGCGGCGTGCACTTCATCGATGACGGACTGCAAAATCCGGGTGCGGTCGAGAACGGAGGACGAAAGTGAAAAGTCAGGGCTGGGCATGGGGAGTATCCGGGTTTGGGTGAATCATGAGATCGTTGATCTATATCCTGAAAATATCCTGCTTCAAAGCATAATCCGAATCCGTGAGCTATTTGCAAAGAAGGCGTGCAAGATCATGGAGCGAAAGGGATTGTCGGGAACCGAGGCATACCCATGCGGTCTGTTGAGTGTTCCCGACAATTCCCTGCAGCCCATGAGATTGTGCTGATTCAAAGCAAAGATCGCACGGTTTCAGGATAATCCGAATCCGAATCCGCTTGTGATTTTCCACCCTTCCAATTACACTTTCCACTGATACAACATAACCCTGAATCCGTGGTTGAACCCCTTCACCCAACCTTGTTCTGCGAAAGGAAATACCGCTATGAAGTTGCCTGCCATCATTGGTTTTGCGATCTCTCTTGCCCTGTCGGGGTGTTCGTTTGAGTTGAAAATCAACGAAAAAAACGAAACGGTTATGGGAAGTCATCCTGTTGTCGTCAAACCCGGGAGCAGCGTCACAAGCAGTTCGTCATCCTCGGGTGGCGACACGGAAATACACCGGTACAGGTCGGGCGAGGTGATCATCGAGATCAAGAATGATCAACTTACCGTGAATGACGTCCGATACGGCGCCCTTGCCCCCGGCGTCGAGATCCTGGTCGATCACGGCACGGTCTTCATTGGCGGGGAAGAGCGTGAAGGCACCCCCATGACGCCCCGGGAGATTATGGACGCCGCTCCCGAAAAGGAGACGGTCATCGAACTGGATGGATATGAAGTTACGGTTCGCCCCGGATCCTCCTTCACAACAAAATCTTCTGTGTTTGGCAGGCAAACGCTGACGGTCGGCAAAACGAAGGTTTCCGTGAAAGATGACGAACTTTTCATCAACGAAACCAGTCATGGAAGCTTGAAGGCGGGAGACACAATCCTTGTCGATCAAGGGTCGGTCACGGTATCAGGTGAGCGGCGGGAACCCAATTGACAAGAAGATGATGAAGAAATTCATCGCACTTTTTTGCGGAATCGTGGCGGGCCTTCATTTCCTCCTCGCGCTGATCCCGATTGCGCTTTTATTTCATTGGAATTCCTCCAACCGCAAGATCGAAGCGGCTTTAAGCGATCCCGGCGTGTATGAACCGGTCGCCAAAACGCTCGCGCTCTACAGCCAATCCGACCCGTCCATGTTTCCCAAAACCTTGGACCACGCATGGCTTCCCGAGGAACTGGACGCGATCGGTCCCGCATGGGCATACCTTTACAAGGATTTTGCCCATGTGAGGTTAAGCGGGGGACGCAAGGGATACGAACTCATCCTGGATCCAAAAGCCTCCACATCCGAAACCAATGTATGGAACCTCCACTTCGTTGGCGAAGGCCCGAGGGACCGCAAACTTCTCAAAACTTTCCAGATGGAGAAAGCGCGCCGATTGACCCCGGATGAACTTCCCGTTCGGATCATCGACGCATATGATCGGGAAGGTTCCGCAAAACCCGGACTGTAGGACGTGAGGCAAGAAGAGAATGGCGGTTCAGGCCCAACGGGCCGACATTCCAAAGCGAAGGCCGAAGGCCTGGTACAAAATTCAGAAACAACCGATAGGCCTGTAAGGCCGACACCCCGTTCTCCGCATGATGTCGGCCCTTCAGGCCTTTGTTTCATTTGGGGGGGCATCATTCCAACCTGCAACGTGCCCCAAAGGGGCAATGCATATCAGCCAGGGCAACCCCGGGAATTGCCCGCGGAAAGAAGCGTTCTGAAGGAACGCCGTATACCCGAAGCCCGAGATGGTGTCCATTCCAGTGAATATGCGGCGGTCCTTGGGAGGGGCTTCATGTCGAACCCGTAGGACCCGGCGGACAAGTCAGTGCCCAAGGTTTTCCGTCCGACGGGTCAGACGAGTCCGACCCAAAAAGACTGGCCCCCAAGCTGCGAAAGATCGACAAAGTTCGGGACAAAGCAAAAGGATAGGTGTCCATCAGTCCCCCTTCCCCACCACTCCGCACTCCGCATTCGTCACTCCGCACTCAAATGCCCCCTTCGCCCCTGCCGATGCGGCGATCGGCGCTCCTGTCCCCGGTCCCCGATGTTCAAAGTTCACTTTCAAACCCAAGATCCGTGTCCATCCGTGCGCATCCGTGGTTCAAAACACAACCGACTCGCGCCCGAACCCCGTTTTCCGACCGTCGGAAGCCTTTTCAAAAACCTTTCCGAGCGTCGGAAAGGTAGGTTTTACCCCCCGCCCCGGTTCAAAACCCAAAACCCGAGGTTCAGATAGGTGGCGAAAAGCGCCCAGGCGGCATAGGGCAACAAGAGCCAAAAGGCGGGCGGATATTCTTTCCAAAAAATCCAGAGCATCCATCCCAGCGAGAGGCAGAGGAAGAAGATCACGACCAGAGCCCCGGCGGGATTTTTCATGCCGAAAAACACCGGGGTCCAGAGGGCATTCAAAATCAGATGAACGGCGATGAGGGCGTAGGTTTTCGCGGGATCGGTTTTCTCTCCTTTGAGGATCCAGAACAACAAGGCCACGGCAATCATGACATACAGGATTGTCCACACCACTCCGAACACCCGATCGGGGGGCGTGAGGGGCGGTCGTTGCAGGGTTTGATACCATTCGCGGTTCATGATGGGTCCGGGGTTTCTTTGGGAACCGTCCAGGCGGGACGGGGACGATGAAAGGTGTCGGCGATGGCGGCGAGCAACATGCACTGATCGAGGGTGTGTTCTTTGTTGTCTTGCACGGCGGCTTCGCAGGCATAGAGGATGTTGGCTTTGACCATGGGGGTGGCGTGGGCCACTTCTTCGAGGGCTTCGTCAAAGGCCTCCAACGTGCATTGCGCCAAGGGAACCAATTTGAAGTCGGTGTCGGGTTTGTGGTTGAGATTTTTCACGCCCGCTTGGAACGCGGCGGCGGCGTTGTCCTCGGGACGGGCTTCGGCCCAAGCGAGGCGTGACAGCAGCAGCGAAGTCTGGTCCAAAATCAAACTGAAATTGCGGTGACGCAGCGGACGGGTGGTTTCCATGCCGAAGGTGGCGTCCAAATATCGGTCCATGGATTTGTGCATGGCGTATTCGAAGAGGGAGATTTTGTCGTCGGCTTCCATGAGATGCACCGCGATTTCGCGGAAATCCCGATATCCGTCCGGGGACAGGCCCCGCAGTTCCTCATAAACGCTTTCGGCTTTTTGCAGGCTATGATCTTCCTGCAAGCCGCTCCACCCCTGGGCGGCATGGCGTTTGACGCTTTCAAAGTCATCGGGAATTTTTTCCGCCAGGTACGCCAATTGCTTCTCCCGGACCGCTTCGTTTTCGTTCAGCAAGAGGGCGTAAATGCGGGCTTTGGCTTTGCGCACGCCGGCCCCGGCATCTTCGGCCACCCGGGGGGCGCCCCCGGCAGGCGCCACCATGGGCACTGCGTCCACTTGTTCCGCGACGGGTTCCCCGGCTTTGGGTGGCTCGGCGATTTCGGCTTCGGAGGCGGCCTTGGCGGCTGCTTGGGCTTTGTTGCGTTCGGCAATTTGATCTTTTTCCCACAGGGCCTGCATGTCGGGCGGAATTCGGATGAGGTCGGTTTCGGCGTGCAGGAATGGCTGGGCTTTGAAATGAAAGAGTTTGGCGAAAATGAGGTCGGGCAGGGTCTCGATGCGGGTGTTGTAGGTTTCCACGGCATCGTTGTACCCATTGCGCATCAGGGCGATTTCGTTTTCCAATAAAATCAGGGTGCGGGTCAGATAGGCAAAGCTTTTGTCGGCCTTGAGTTCGGGATGGGCCTCCACCCGGGCCAGCATTTTCCCGAGGGCGGCGTGTTCCTGCTGGATGTATTGCCCCACTTCGTCCGGTTTCCGGGCCACCTTCTGTCCATAAAGATTCCGCAATTGGGTGAGTTCCTCCTGCACGGAACGCTCGTGTTCGGCGAAGCCTTTGACCACATTTTCCAAGCGCGGCACCAGATCGTGGCGTTTTTTCAGGGATACGTCGATGTTGGACCAATTGCGTCGGGCGCGTTCGCGAAGAAACACCAGGTCGTTGTAGTGCAGGCCGAGGGTGACCAAACTCATGAACAACGGTCCGAAAAGCGCGGCGGCCAAGTAATCGGTGGCCGCGAAGGATCCGCGCAAACCAAACAGCAACAAGCCGGTGAGCAAGATGGCCGCGAAGGAGAGGTTGAGGAGGTTCAGCCCCGAGGAGGCAACCCGCAACATCACCTGGTTTTCGGTGTAATTGCTGAGGATGAAGGGATATTTGTCCACGGGTTTCCTCAAATACAGGCGGTCCCCGCGGGTGGGTTCAATCACGCACTCGCCAATGGCATAAAGAGGATCGCCGATTTCCAGACGGCTTTCGGAATAGCGTCGGATGCCGCTGCTGCGCGAGGAAGAATGCGAGGTGTGGATTTCCGCGCCCTTGGGGTCCACGAAAATCGTGCCTTCATGATCGCGGCACAAAAAGGGATGCATGCGGGTTTCGTTGATGATGGTCACCCATTTGGCGTTTTTGCCGGAACCGCGCCTTTCGGAAACGGTATAATGATACTGCACGCAGGGCTGACGGGAAAGCGGTCCCTTGAGCGGGTCTTCGCTTTCCGGCAGTTCCACCACCCCTTTGAACTCGGACAAACCGTAGGCCGCGCCCGCCGTGGGCGAGGTGGGCAAATTTTCGATGCAACGTTTGAATTTGATGCGGTTGAACCCGAACACGAAGGCGAAAAATGCGACCACAGCGGCGCATCCAACCCCCAACAAACCCCATCCGGCGGGGACCCGGGCCTTTTCAAAGCCGAGGCCTTCTTCGTCCAGTTGCGCGCGCACGGCGTCGGGAGCCGACAAGGCGGGTTCCATGGGAATGTTCCACATGGGGGCCAAAAAACGCTCGGGGAAGGCGGAACGATGTAGGCGCACCCGCTCGGTGGCCCGGGCGAGATCGAGGCGAATTTGGGACAGGCGGTTCCGCATGTTCCCGGAAACGCCGGCATACGCCTGCAAATCCCCCAAAGTTTCCCAATCCCCGTCCCATTGTGCGCCCGCCGAGCGTAGTTCACGTTGGATTTCCTCGGCGGCCATGGCGGCGTGACGATGCAGGCGCGAACGAGCCGCGCGCAAATCCGCCCGCATCATCAGCAAACCCATGGTCACCAGATAAAAGACCACGCACAGGTTGAGCAGGGAAAAATACACCAACACCCGATGGATTTTCAGTTGGGAGGCCAAAAGTTTCAAGGTCACTGCCAACAAAATCAGCCCGCCCCAACACAGAAAGATGGATGCGGTGGCCATGCCCAGGCGAACCCGGGTTTCGTCCCGCTCGGAAATGATGGGATTGTAATGCCCCTCTTCGTCGAAGCTCACTTCAAACCCGCCGTCGGGGGTCGTCCGCGCGTAGCCGAACACAAACACCGAATCCCCGGGTTCAATGCGGTATTCGGTGTAGCGTCGGCTTCCAGACGTGCGGCGGTAGGACTGGTTCACATGAAAGTCCACGTCGTCGGTGGGCCTGAGCAAGATCTCGCCGGTATCATCTTGAAGCCGGAAATCGACGAAACGGGTGTGGTCGGTCACCGTCACCCACCGGGTATCTCCATCCGAATCCCGTTCTTCGCGCTCTTCGTGGAAACGGAAGAATACGCTGGGCGTATTGGTGTGGGGGGCCCGCAGGAGGGTTTCATGTTCCCGGGCGACGCCATTGAGATTGATTTCTCCCGGCAACACCGCGTGCACATGGGTGGCGGGAATGCGTTCCAACCTGCGCATGGAAGCCAGGGAACTGAAGCTCCACCACCCCAAACCCAGGGCCGCCAAAAAAATCACCGCCGCCAAGATCAATCGAAACAAGCCCTTGACCCCGCCCGACAAACGTCCGCCAAAGCCGCGATGCAGGGTCATTTCCGCCCCCGGGCAGGAGGTTTCCAGATGGACGCGAATCTCCTCCCTGGGAATTTTACGGTGACACTTGGAGCAAATATAGGGTTTCATGTCGATCAGGTTTGCGGAAAATCATACTCGGTTTCCAAAAGCCCAATGACCTTCTCCAATTGGGTCTCTTCATCGGGTCCGGTCACCTCAATGTCGACTTCCGCGCCTTCCGTCAGCGCCAGCATCATCAGGCTCAACATGGATTTCAGGTCGCTTTCCTCCCCATCATACCGGACGCACATCTCTCCGGAATAGTTTTTCACTTCCTTGATGATGTGTGCGGACGGCCGACAATGGATGCCGGCCTCGTTTAAAATTTTCGCTTTTCCCTTCGCAACCATACCCCCAGTATGCAAGGGAAAAACAAAGAATGCAACCGTGATTTGCGGGAAAGCAAAAGGAATGTAAGATTTGTCCGAACTCCACGTCAGATTTATAGCGAATATTGAACGCTTTCTTGAAAACCCCACATAAAAAGGAGTACACACCATGCCAACCACCCTCAAACCTATTCTCATCTACTGCACCGGAATGTTGATAGCCGTAACCGCGTCCGCAGAGTCCGTCGAAACCATCATCAACCGCCACTACGCCCCCATGTTGGCTGAACTGCAAATCTATTTGGACGAAAACCCGGAGGCCGAGGATGCCATGGACGGCTATGACATGGCCATGCAAGCGGCACACCTCCTTGAGGATCAGGACACATTCATGGCCCTCATGCAAAAAAAATTCGACCTGCATCTCGGCAAGGTCCCCGACGATCTGCAAGGCTTGGGACAAAGCGCCATGATGCTGGCGCAATTCAGCCGTCAATATGGCAACCGGGACGCATTGGAAGGGGTCATCGAAAAATTGAAACCCATCGCGGAAGCGCACGAGGCTCCCATTTTGGATGCGGTCCTCGAACGGGCGGAATCCATGATGCAAAGCCCTTGGCCCGGGGATGTCATGGAAATTGTCGGCACGTCCACGGATGACCGCGAAGTCAATCTCGCGGACCTCAAAGGCAAGGTCGTCATGCTGGATTTCTGGGCCACGTGGTGCGGACCCTGTATGGCTGAAAAGCCCAACATCAAAGCCGCCTACGAAAAATATCATGACCAAGGCTTTGAAATCATCGGCATTTCCGGGGATCGCGACAAGCGGGCCTTGAATCGTTACCTCGCGGTGGAGGAAATCCCTTGGCCCAATATCTTCGACCGCGACCGGCTAGATCCCATTGGCCGCGAATACAATGTCAACGCCTTGCCGAGTTCATTCCTCATCGACCGCGAAGGCCGTGTCGCCGTCATTGATGCCCGCGGCCCCGAACTCCACGAAGCCATTGAGACATTGCTGGCGCAATGAAGCGGAATGACGAATGATGAATGACGAGTGACGAATGGCGAGTGCGGTGGATTGGCGACGCGAAGCGTCTTTGGAGTGCGTGTAGCGAGCCCCGCGAAGCTACCGCTTTGACCGCTGCCAAACGACACGGCTCGGCTTACGGCCAAGGCTCTGCAAAGCGGTAGCTTCGTTGCACTCGCTACACGCACTCCAAAGCGGCTTCGCCGCGC
>JAFIGC010000196.1 GCA_020831635.1 Verrucomicrobiota bacterium
ACCTCCTTACTTTTTGCGTGGTTCCCGGAGCCGGAACCTTGGAGATGAAACGGGCGCTGGGCCTGGGATTCAAGGACCTGGAGGATGCCATGCAGGTTTCCGCGGCTCTACTGTTCGGAGCGCAAATGCTCACCACCCGAAATCTCGGGGATTATCGTGCATCCCCCATCAAAGCCATTGCCCCGGGCGACCTTCCCCGGTTTCTTTCAACATGAAGTCTTTCCCTTCCCCACCCTCAAAAACCCGACGATGAAAACCATCCTAAACCCCATTCTCCCCGGTTTCAATCCCGACCCCTCCATCTGCCGACGCGGCGATGATTATTATATCGCCACCTCCACCTTCGAGTGGTTCCCGGGGGTGCAGATCCATCATTCCCGCGATCTGGTCCACTGGCGACTGCTCACCCGACCCTTGGACCGCTTGACCCAACTCGATCTCCGGGGCGTCCCCGACTCCGGCCGGGTCTGGGCGCCGGCCCTGAGCTGGGCCCACGACAGATTTTGGCTCATCTACACCGATGTCAAAAACATGGGCACCTTCAAGGACACCCACAATTATCTGGTCACCGCCCCCGACATTACCGGTCCCTGGTCGGATCCGGTGTATTTGAATTCCTCCGGTTTCGATCCTTCGCTGTTTCATGACGCGGATGGCCGGCAATGGCTCGTGAACATGCGGTGGGACCACCGTCAGGGGCGAAACCGCTTCAATGGCATCGTCCTGCAGGAATACGATCACAACGCGGGCCGCTTGGTGGGACCGATCTCCCACATTTTCGCGGGAAGTGGCTTGGGCTGCACCGAAGGGCCGCATCTTTTCCGCCGGGACGGGTGGGTGTATCTTATGACCGCCGAGGGCGGCACCGGTCACAATCACGCCGTCACCATGGCCCGGTCCCGGGAACTGACCGGACCCTACGAGGTGGACCCCGCCGGCCCCGTCGTCACCAGCCGCGACCGGGATCACCTGCCCCTGCAAAAAGCAGGGCACGCCTCTTTGGTGGAGGCCGGGGACGGAACCTGGTGGATGCCGCACCTCTGCGGACGTCCCGTGAACCGCGCCGATGCCCGGCGCTGTATTCTGGGGCGGGAAACCGCCCTGCAACAGGTGGAGTGGACCCCGGACGGCTGGTTGCGGCTGGTCGGCGGCGGCAACGCACCGCGCCTGCAATGGCCCGGACCCGACCTGCCCGCCGCCCCTTGGCCCGAGGTCCCCGAACGGGTGGAGTTCGAACCGCCCGCGCTCCCCCTGGATTTTCAAACCCTGCGCATTCCCGCCGACCCCTCTTGGGTGAACTTGGAGGAACGCCCCGGCTGGCTACGTCTGCGGGGTCAGGAATCCCTCAAAAGCCATCACCGCCAAAGCCTGGTGGGACGCCGCATCCAGCATCTGCATCTCTCGGTCGAAACCCGGCTGGATTTTGAACCCGAGAGCTTTCAACAGGCCGCCGGACTTTTGGCCCACTACGATACCCGAAACGGCTATTACCTGAATGTGACTGCGGACGATGAGGGCAGGCGCATCCTCGGTCTCGCCCTTCATGATCATGCCGCGTACCATGAAATCCATGAGGACCAGGCGCATCTCGAACCGGGTCCGATCGATCTTGGCTTTGACCTCGCTGGCAACCAAATCCAATTTCGCTGGCGCCAAGGCCAAGTCCCGTGGCAAAATTTGGGACCCGCCCTCGACGCCACCAAGCTGTCCGACGAATATGGCGGTGGACTACGCTTCACCGGGGCATTCGTCAGTTTGGCCTGTCAGGACCTCTCCGGTCGAAGGCAACCCGCCGACTTCTCCGGCTTCACTTACCGCGTCAACCATTCCCAAGACCGTTGAAAGGGCTCACCGCCGTTCCACGTTGTTCATCCACTGGGCGGCGTTGGGGCCGCCGCCGATGGCGGGGCGAAAGCCGAGGTCGTCCTGTCGGTTGCCGTGGCGTTGCTGATTTCGGACTTCAAAGCCGAGAGCCTCCGGGGCGCTGGACCAAGCGCCCCCGCGGGCGATGGGGTAGGCCAAGGCCCGGAAACGCCCCCGGTCATCCGTGAAACGGGCGGAATGCCGACCCGGCGAGCCGGTCCATTCCTGCACGCCGCCCACGAGACCGAGGAAGCCGCCAAGATCCGGAACCACCTGATCGACGCCCACGGGGCCGGGGTTTTCGGGGTCGGTGCGTCCGGCGTGTATCGAATGCAGGTTGGTCCCGCCCTGGGTGTTCATGGCACCGCCCAGGGTGGCCGCCTGTAGCCATTCCTCCTCGGTGGGCAGGCGGAGAATCAGACCCTCCCGGCTTTCGGATAAATCGTTCAGCCAGTCCTCGATCTGGAGATAATCAATCAGGGTAACCGGCACATTGCGTTCCGCCACTCCCGCTTCGGCGGGATCGTTCCCCGAGCCCGCCAGCCACTGGGCGTGGGTGACCGGGGTTTCCGCGAGCCAGAAATCGTGGGCAACTTCCACCTTTTGGGTCCAGTCACCATCGGCGCGGTTGCGGTACCAAAGGGTCTCGGGCAGTTCCCAGGCGCCGGACTCCACCCAACGGAAACGCAGCCGGGTTTCGTGTCCGAGATCCAGATCCGCCCAGATTCCGTAGACATCCACGCCGGCGTCGGTGGCCCAGACAGGCGTTTCCACTTTCGGGTGGGGCTCCAAAAGATTGCTTGGGTGGGCCGGCAACGAACCTTCTTCCGGGAGCGCGTCCCGGGGTTGGCTCGAGAAGATTCTCTCCCAGGCCCGGGATGCGCGTTGATCCCGAATACCCGCCAGCCGTTCCAAGGCTTCGGCGATTTTGCCCCCGTGCAGCTCTTTGTTGGCGAGGTGGAGAGCATTGAAAAGTTCGGCTTCCCGCGCGGCGGCCGCGAGGGCTTCTTCCGCGAGGGACTGGGCGGCGGGATCGTCATCGACCAACGCGAGCACGTTTTTGGCGGTTTGTTCGGCGCGGAACCAATCCCGCGCCTCCAGTCGGCTCCGGGCCGCTTCGAGTTCACGTCGGCCGAGTACCCGCAGGGCGCGGCGATAAAGTTCGATGTGGGACGGGTCCCAGCCTTCGGTTGCGGTGGCTCGCAGGAAGACCCGTCCGTCACTGAGGGATATCCAGTCGCCCTCGGGAGCTTGGGTACCATTCGCCAAGGTGTAGTGGGCGTTCAGCACTTCCACCGCCGCGAAGGGTTCATCGATCTCCAGCAGAATTTCCGCCGCCAGGGGACGATTCCGAGGCGGGGCGTCGAAGGGGTGTTCGATCAGGTGCCGGCGCATGAAGGCCACGAAGGTTTCCGTGGGGCCTGCGGCACTATGTCCGCCCGGGACGAGCATCAGGTTGGCTTCGACGCCCAAGGCCTCCCAAATGCGCGCCGTGCGTTCCGCGTCCGAATGGTCGCCGCCGTAATCCCGTTCGCCTCTCAGCAAGTGGAGGGGGGGCAGGGCCATGGACAAGTGGGGAGAATTATGGCGAACCCGCAGTCGCTGCCGGGTGTCTTCGTTGTGGGCCGGGTGTTCGCCAAAATGCAGACGCGGCACACTGTACCAACGCGGTTTGCCGAATTCTTCCCATTCGCCCAGGGTCGGTTCCGACAAAATGGAGCCCGCCCACAACCAGGTGGCGGCAATGGGCACTTCCTCCGAACCCCAGGGCAGATCCGCGCGGTGAAAACGATCCTGCGGCACCATGCCCAGCAGTCCCGCCGCCCGGGCGCCGGCGCTGTGACCGGATACGGCAATCCGATTGGTATCCAGATGCCAGTTGTCGCCGTGCAGGCGAAGAAAGCGCAGGCCCGCGAGGCTGTCGCTCACCGGGGCCGGCCAGCCCGCCTCACGGGCGAGACGATACCCGAGCGACGCCACCGCGAATCCGTCCTCCAGAACCGCCAAAAAATGCGCCCCGAAATTGTTGCCGTCCGCGTGAGGGTGGATCAATGGAGAGCCGCTCATGAAATGTCCCCCGTGAATGTAGGCCACCAGCGGGTAGGGGCCCTCTTGTGCTTCCGCTGGCAGGATCAGGCGCAGGACCAACTCTTTCGTCCCCGGTTCATTGGGATCCTCCCAAGTGGTGGCCTCGGCAAAAACGAGATCGTATTGACGGTAGCCCCCCTCCAGGATTTCCGGTTGCACCTCCAGCGCCGCGGCCAAAAACGCGGCCTCATCCTGCGGAGGCGTCTCCGGGACAAGCGGGAGGATGTCCGCGGCGAAACCGTGAAAGAAAAAAGTCAGGCCGATGAGGCCGCTTCGGCAAAAGGTCGAGCGTTTCATTTGCGTTCCATTTGTGCGTTAATTTGGTATGTGTTGATTCAATCACGCAATGCGTCGATTATCAAGAATTTCCGTCAAATCTTTTGGGGAAGGGAACCCCCTGACCTTTCTTCATCAGACCTTTTTGTATCTGGTAATCAAACGGATTAGGGTTATGATGGTCGCCCTATGACGAAAACAATCACTTCTTTTTTCTTGAGTGCCTGGCTCCTGTTGAGTCTCGGTTGCGGCAACCGGACTTCCGGTCCGCATCCGGTGGAAGCCCTGACGGGCGCACACACGCGCTTGGTCTGGTTGCAGGACGCCTGGGACCATGTGGATGTCTTTTCGGATGCGGGTCAAGTGCGGCTGATGTCTTTGGACAGCCGGGACGGACGCGGCGAACAGGTGCGTGTTCCCGGTCCCGCCCCCCTTCGCAAACCCTTGATCAGCCCCTGCGGCGAATGGATTGTCTACAGCCGCGATGACGATGCCTCTGTCTGGGCACTGCCCTGGGAAGACGACACCCCCCTGCGCATCACCGAAGGCGTGGCCCTGGATGTCGTGCGGGACGCCGCGGACGAGACCCTCTGGATTTACGTGGGACGAGAGCCCGTCGACCCCGGCGTGAACGTCGCCTACGGTGAAGTGCACCGCGTCAATCTTTCCGATCCCGACCAGGCGGAACAGGTGTGGGACGGTCCTCCCGTCGGGCGGGATAATTTTCAGGTGTCCGCCGACGGACGCCTCGCCGGCGCCCTGTTTCCCTGGCCCGATGCCGGGTTTGCGGACCTCGAAAACGGCACTTGGGAGCAGATTGGTCGTGGGTGCTGGACGGGGCTGTCCCCCACCAGCCCGTCACTGATGTGGATTTTGGACGGCGCGCACCGAAATCTGAACCTCAATCATGCCGAGACCCGGGAGCGATGGACCGTGCCCCTGGCCCAACACGAGGCCATCGGCGGACACGAAATCTACCATCCCCGCTGGAGTTCGCATCCTTCGTATCTGGTCATGAGCGGCCCCTACAAAATCCGCAAGGGGGGCAACAACATTCGGGGCGGGGGCGCGGATGTGCAGTTGCATGTCGGGCGCTTTGCCGAAGACTGGCAATCCATCGAAGCCTGGGCGCAGGTGACGGACAACGAACATGCGAATTTCTTTCCGGACGTGTGGGTGCGGTTCGATGCGGAAACCCGCGCCGACCTCCGGTCCGCCCCCGACCGATCCGATGCGGAGGAAACCCTGGCGGCGCGCATCGTCGAATTGGAGGTGCGTCTCCTGGAAAAAACCCCCACGCCCACCCTCGCCGACATTGCCCCCTACACCCAAGGGCTGGCCGCCCACAGCTACGAAGTCATCTCCGCCCCCGGCGATTTCCCCTATGAGCGCATTCTCATCGCCCACTGGGTGATCCGCGACCGCGAAACCCTCCCGCCCATGGCCCTGCAACCCGGCGAACAAACCACGTTTACGGTCACAGCGTACGACGAAGTTCCGGAACTGGAGGGCGAACGGCTCGTCATGGATGTGGAGGATCTGCTGCTGCCGCTTTTTTATGAGAAATAGTAGCGAAATACGCCTTGGCATGGTTGTTTTTAACCACGGATGGACAAGCGGTAGCTTCGTTGTACTCTCCCTCCGTCGTCCCGCGAGCGGGACTATGGCGGGCACGCAAAAGACGCTTCGCGTCGCTTATCCACCGTACCCCTCCATCCGTGTTTCAATTCTTTTTGATTCTCATTAATATCCTAACGGATCAGTCCACCGGACCGAGTTTACGAGGTTCGGTGAGACTTAAGGTCAGACCTCAATTTATTGAACATTTTGACATGACTTGATCGCAAGTTCAAATGGGTTTCCAAAGGAATAGTCCGGAGAAAATATACGACAAAGTTCGTGACAAGGTGGGGTGCGACCCCGTTGGGGTCGGCGAACGAGGGCGGATACGTTTCCCGGGGCGTTGCCCGCGGGCTGACGGGTGAGACCCCGTTGGGGTCAATTTGGAATCATGTCCAAAGCCTGGATTCACCGCGTAAATTGCATCCCAACGGGATGCCACACCTCCTGATTTCATGAATACTCGCAAATACAAGTTTTCCGACGCTCGGAAGCCGTTGAATAAAGTCTTCCGACGTTCGGAAGTTCCCGGATCCTCAGCCGAAGCGCCATAAAATGAGGGGAACGGCGGCGGCGGTGACCACGAGGGTGAGCGGCAGGCCCATTCGCCAGTAATCGCCGAAACGGTAGCCGCCGGGTTCCATCACCAGGGTGTTGGACTGGTGGCCGATGGGGGTGAGGAAGGCACAGGAGGCGCCAACGGCCACCGCCATCAGGAACGGGTCCGGGTGAGAACCCGCCGCTTCCGCGAGATCCACGGCGATGGGGGCGGCAAGAATGGCGGCGGCGGCATTGTTGACCACGTTGGAGAGGAGGGCGGTGGTGAGCAGCAGCAACGCGATCATCACGGCCAGGGGCGCCTCGGTGGCGAAGCCGGCCATTTGCTCGGCGATGAGTTTGGCGCCACCGGTGGTTTCGAGGGCCCGGCCCACCGGGATCATCGCGGCCAGCAAAATGAGGACGGGCAAATCCACGCTTTTGCAGGCTTCCGTCGGACTGAGAATCCCCGCCAGCACCATGACGAAAGCGGCAAGCATCAGGGCGGTGGCGGCCGGGAGAAGGTCGAAGGCGGTCAATGCCAGGGCGGTCCCGAAAATCCCCACGGCCGGAATCAGGCGTTTGGTGGCGCCGAGACGAAGGGCGCGTTGGGCGAGCGGGAGGCAGCCCAGGCGGGAAAGGGCGGGGGAAAGGTCCTGGTCCGAGGCCTGTACCAACAGGATGTCGCCCACCTGAAAGCGGATGTCCGCGATGCGCTGACGGAGGCGATGCCCGCGGCGGGCCACCCCCAGGATGTTCAATCCGTGGCGTTCCCGCACTTCCAAAATGCGGGAGCTTTTCCCGAGCAGCGGCGATTCGTGGGTGACGATCACTTCGCTGAGCCGCAGGTCTTTGCGGGACGGCTTTTTGGACTTGCCTTCATCGTCCCCTTCCTTGTCCTCCTCCGATTTTTCACTCGCTTCCCCGCCTTCGGCGAGCTTCAGCCCGCTGCGGTCGAGCAGGACTTTCAGGCTTTCCTGCGAGGCACTGACCAACAACACGTCTCCGGGTTTGAGGACTTGGTACATCGAAGGGGTGATTTGCCGTTTGCCCTCGCGGAAGCGGCTGGTGACGGCCACATCCGCCTCGCCTTCGAGATCGCTGAGCAGTTCGTGAAGGGTTCTTCCCGCATACTTTGCCTCTTCGGTGACCACGACTTCGGTCAGGTAGTCGCTCACTTCGAAGAGTTCGTCGTCGGCAGGGGCTTGGTTGCGGCGGGGGGTGAGGCGCCAGCCGATCAGCAGGATAAACCCCACCCCGGCCAGGGTCAGCCCCGCGCCCGCCGGGAAAAAATCGAACATGCCGAACGGTTCGGAGGTGACCCGGCCGCGGTAGCTGGCGATGATGATGTTGGGCGGGGTGCCGATCATGGTCATGGTGCCCCCGAGCAGGGAGCCGAAGGCCAGGGGCATGAGCAGCAGACCGGGGGAAATGCGAGCGCGGCGGGACATGATCACGGCCACGGGCATGAGCAGGGCCAAGGCGCCCACGTTGTTCATGAAGCCCGAGCAAATCGCCACCAGCACCGTCAGGGCCGCGATTTGCGCGATGGGGCGGTCACCCACGCGGGTCAGGAGCCGTGCCAGCGTGTCCACCACCCCCGCATGAAGCAATCCGCGGCTAATGACCAACACGGCGGCCACGGTGATCACCGCCGGATGACCAAAGCCCAGAAAAAGATCATCCGCGGGCACCAGTCCCGTCAACCCCGCCGCCAGCAACGCCCCGATCGCCACCACATCGTAACGCCACCGATTCCAGACGAACAGGCAAAGGGTAACGATGAGGAGGCCGAAAATCAGGATTTGATCGTGGGTCATGACAAATGGGGAAAGCGTGTGGAGATGGTTTGTACACAACTGGCCCAATGCCCTTGGAGTTTCAAGAGAAATCGCGGAAGGAACCCGAAAATCATTGGAATAACTTCAGTGTGTTCGATTTGGGTGAGTTCACGGGTTTCTGAGGGTGCTTTGCATTGCAGTAACTTGATTTTAACGAAATTTTAATGTTGACGAAGGTGTTGTTTTGTGTTTATAACGCAATCATGTCGTTACAGAGAAATATCAAGTACCCGTCTAAAAAGCTGGCTGATCTGGCCTCGCTTTCCATGGGGTATTCGTTTCGGGGGCGGATTGAAACCACCCCTCACGAGGATTTGGCCGTGGTGCAGATGAAGGATTTGACGGAGGACAACCGGGTTTCGTTGGAGGAGGCTGTTTTTGTTATTCATCACCTTTACAGTGAGGCGCACATGTTGCGGAAGGGGGATCTGGTGTTTCGGTCCCGGGGATTGAGTCCGACGGCGGCGTTGGTGGAGGAGGAGATCGAAGAAGCCCTTCTGGCGGCGCCGTTGATTCGCATTCGACCGGGGGACGGGATTTTGCCTGCTTATTTGCGCTGGGCGGTCAACATGGAGGCCAGTCAGGCCTTTTTGAAGGCGCATGCGAGGGGGACGGGCACGAAGATGGTGAACAAGGCGGCGCTGGCCGAACTGGAGATTCCGGTACCGCCTCTGGCGCGTCAGGAGGAGATCGTGGCGCTGAATGAATTGGGACATCGGGAACAGATTGTATTGCATCAAATTGCCAACAAACGTAAACACCTGCTGGACCACCAAGTGTCATGTCATGCGTGAAACGTTGTATGTGATTGGTCTATTTTGGATGCTGGGGATGGGATGAGGGGCTTGTGCAACCTGGAAG
>JAFIGC010000197.1 GCA_020831635.1 Verrucomicrobiota bacterium
AATGCGTACAGCGAAATCGCGTCTGGGTGATTGATCAACAAGTAAACCTTGTCAATCTGTCCCCCCCCCGTACTATTGTCCACCAGACGTCCGATCATGAGATAGGTGGTCCCCAGGGTTGCGGATTCCGAATGCGATCCCCCGACCAAATTCCCGTTGCGCAAGCCAAAGTTGTAGTTTGCAAGCCCAGATCCACTATCGAAGCTCAATGTCACGGAAGCTTCATTGTTCCCGAGGTTGTTGGCGAGAAACATGGCGCTGAACCAGCGTTCTCCGGGCGTGGTTTGGGTGTTGAGGTTGTCAAAACTCCTTGTAAACGTAGAGACGCCGGTGCCTCCGGCATTCCTGTGTACGACGCTGCCGCCGACCCCGCCCAGCACGAAATTGTTGTTGTCCGTGAGGGTGTAGCTGAGCCCCGTGGCATCGGTCTCCGCGCGCTTGATTGTCTGACCCCACACCCCGGTAAAGCCATGTACCGTGGGGCCGGTTTGTTGGAGAGCCGCCCCATTTACGTACTCGCCATTGTCGGGGTCGTTTCCGATGAGAAACGGATCGTAGGCCAAAAGGGAGGCTTGAACCGAGTGACTCATCAGCAGGGCTCCGGTGACGGCATAAAAAAACAGTTTCAATTTGAAGTTCATGATTCGATATCCTTTGTGTGGGATTTGAAGAATGTCATTGCAGTGCGGTCACATGCGTATCCGGCACAGTTTTGTGAAATTCTATCCCAAGAGAGAACCCCGGGTAAAGAGAAATAGACAAAAAAGGTTCGCAAAATTACGTCAACACGCAATAATGCGACAAAAGGTTGCCTGCCACAGATGAATACCCCCCTTCGAATCCTTTTACTTTGGAATGAACGCTCCCATCATCAGGCACGCGTGTTGGCGGGTATTCACGCGCAGGCCCGCCCCCTGCGGTGGTGGATGCGCCGTCTTCCCTCTCTGGAGGATCCCCTTGTACTCGCCGACACGCTGGCCTGGAAGCCGGATGGTCTATTGGTGCTCACCCCCGATGTTCGACCCGACTCCACCCGTCTGGGTTCCATTCCCCGTGTTTTTATCGGCGGAGAAGAATCTCCCGGGATTCCCCATCGTGTTGGTTACGACGATGTTGCCGTTGGGCGCGCCGCCGCGCGTCACCTGCTCGACAAAGGCATTCGCTCCGCCCTCTGCATCAGTAACTCCGAAAGCGGCATCGCCCTCGCCCGCTCCGAAGGTTTTCATGAATTGCTCACCCCCATTGGACTCGGATCGGTGGAAACCCTTGATGAAATCACCTTCAGGGATGCTTCCCTCCATCCCCACCTTCCTTGGGCCGCGCCGCCACCCCGTCTGCTCGAACTTCTCCGCACGCTTCCCCGACCGCTTGGGGTATATGGATGGAATGACCGTCTTTGCGGCTGGCTGCTCGATATCTGTCACCAACAGCGCCTCGCAGTTCCCGAAGATCTGCTTGTGGTTGGGACCGACGACGATCCGATCTACTGTGAAATGACCCCGCCGCCTCTCAGCAGTGTTCCGATGCCTTTCCACGAGGCGGGTCAGCGTGGGGCGGAGATGCTCTGCGACCTCATCCGTGGGATCAACGTTCCCCGCCGCGTGGTCTTTCCCCTCTTGGGCGAAGTCACGTCACGAGACTCCACCGCCCGCCTTCCCGACGACGATCACCGCATTCGCTATCTTCTCGAACTTCTGGCCCAACCCCGCACTTTCGGCATGCGCACCGATCAAATCTGCGCAGAACTCGGTTGCAATCGTCGTTCCCTTGAACGCGCTGTCCGCAACACCCTCCATCGCAGTATTCTCGATTTGCGTCAACAGGCACGCCTCAAGCACGCCCGTGAACTGCTCGTGCTGGGCAATCCCACCATAGAGGCCGTTGCCCAAGCCTGTGGATTCCAAAGCTTGAATTCCCTCGAAACCCTTTTCCGCCGTCATCTCAACCTCACACCCGCCCAATACCGCTCCCAATACAGAGCCCGATTCAGGACCGGTTGATGGATTCCAGCTTGAATTCCTGGTCGGACAAAGTTTAAGACAAAGCTTAAGACAAAGTTTAGGGTATCCCCCCCTTCGCCCCTGCCGGTGCGGAGACCGGCGCTCCCGTCCCCCTTCGCCCCGTCGGAATTCGTTCAGCGTTCGAAGTTGGACGTTCGATGTTCGACGTTCGGTTTTTCATTGCTTTCCCCAGCCGCCTGTCGTATTTTGACCCCACCATAGGAGATTCTGATTATGAAAAAAATGACTCAAAACCTGACCCTGCTCGTGGCCCTTGTTGTGGCCCTGCCCCTTCTTCCCGCCCGCGCGGTGGTTTTCCAATATGCCCTTGAACTTGAGCGCGAGCACCAACGGGTGTTCCTTTGGATTCCGGCGGAAGCCGAAGAGATCAAAGGCATTCTCGTGGCCGGCACCACTTCCATTGAAAAGGATTTGGTACGCGACCCCCGAGTACGCGAGGTGTGCAACGAAAAATCCATTGCCATCCTCTTCGGGACCCCGGGCCTCCATGGCTTTTTCAACCAGGAGTTGCTCGACCAATTTGCCGAAAAAAGCGGTTACGCGGAACTCTCCACCGCGCCGCTCTTTTTTGTCGGCCATTCCGCCGGCGGTCCCCAAGCCAAGGATCTCGCCAAACAGTATGCGGACCGCACCTTTGGCTTGATGCTTTCCCGCGGCGGCATCCCCGATCCCGAACCGGGCACCTTTCCCACCCTGGTGCTCACCGGACAGTTTGACGAGTTTGGCGGCCTGATGCGCGACGAGGACGGACGCGAGCCCGCTTGGGAAAACCCCAAGGACGCTCTGGCCCGAAATCGCGCCGCCAACCCCGATCTGGTCGTCACCTACGCGGTGGAACCTGGCGCCGGCCATTTTGGCTGGAGCGACCGCAATTCCAAACTCTTCTCTCTCTTTCTCGCCAAAGCCGCGACCCCGCCCCCCTCGTCTGAGCGGGTGGCCACCCCTCTGAATGCCCGGGAAGAAGGGGAGGGGGACACTTCGGACCCCGCAAACGCCCTGCATCTGGATCGGGAACTCGCGGAGGCCGTCCACGCCTACCACGCCGATCTGCGCGCGAACAAACAAGACCAGTTCCTCCGTTGGGACAACCGATTCTGGGTGGATGCCGGGGTGCGTTTCTTTTTTCACAACCTCGACTTCGAGGGGGACGGCCGCACCTTCCGCGTCAACCCCGTGTTCGCCGAGCGCGTGCCGGGTCAGCATAACAACAACGGCCCCCGTTGGCTCAATGCGGGCGAAGAAGTGGGCAACTCCGGTGGTCCCATCCGCCTGCGGGTGGTCAGTGGTCCCGCCGTGGTGGTGGGGGAAGACCTGCTCCGGCTGGAGCACGACGCCCTGAATCCGGCCATCGGACCCTGGGGACGTCTCACTTTCCTCGCTTACACCCCCGGGGACGACACTTACCGCCACGCCGAAACCCCCGGCATGGCTCCCCGCGGTTACCGCGGCCCCGGCGGTTCCGGGCAAACCATCACCTTTGAGGAACTCTCCGACCTGACCGTCGGTTCCGATCCCGTTGAACTCCAAGCCACCGCCAGTTCCGAACTGCCCGTGGATTTCTACGTGGCCCGCGGCCCGGCGGTGGTGAGGGACGGAAAACTTCACCTCGCGGAGATTCCCGCCCGCGCCACCTTCCCCATCGAAATTGAAGTGGTGGCCTATCAACCCGGCTCCGGGATGGAACCCCGCTTCAGCCCCGCCCCCGGCGTTTCCCAAACCTTCCAGTTGACCCAAGACTGAAGCCCCTCATGAAAAGCATGGGCTTTTGCCAGATCTTTTTCCGGGAACTCCGTCACCGACCCGCCGGATTTTGGATTGGCGCCCTTGCCATTGCGGTGTCGGTCGCGGCGGTGATCGGCGCGCGGCAGGCCCTCGACCGCTACGACGAGGAGACCGAAGCCCGTGCCGAGGCCCTGGATGAGGACACCGCAAAGCGCATGGCGGAATTGCGCAACGAGGCCCGGCTTTTCAGTCGTCATCTGGGCTTCGACACCACCATCCTTCCCCCCGGACAGGATCCGCAAACCTATCTGGTCGAACACCGCAGCACTGAATTTTTCACCATGGAGCAGGCTCAGAGGCTTGCGGACCGCCAGCCCGCCTCCGTCAACCACCTGTTGCCGGTGTTGCGGGGGAAACTGACTTGGCCAACCCCGGACAGGGAATCGGAAAAGGACCTGGAAATCGTGATCGTCGGCATCGTCGGACAAATTTTCATTGCCCAGCCCCAGTGGCAGTCACCCATGCAAGAGGAAATCGAGCCGGGACACGCGGTGATCGGTTGGGAAGTGGCTTCCGCCACCGGCGCCGGGGTGGGGGACGTCCTGGAAAAGGACGGACGCCGCCTCACCGTCACCCGGGTGCAAAACCGCCGGGGCAACACCGATGACGTGATGATCATGACCCATCTGGACGACGCGCAGGCGCTGCTGAATTTGCCCGGACGCCTCAGTGCGATCATGGCCTTGAGCTGTGCCTGCCCCGTCAATCCCGACAATCCCTTTCCCACCATCGAGCTGGAATTGGCCCGCCTGCTCCCCGGGGCGCGTATTTTGGGCAACACGGTCACCGCCGAGGCCCGCAACCGGGCCCGCAAGGCCGTGGCCGACGCCGGGGACGAACAGCTCAAGTCCATGCGGGAAAGCCGCGAGGAGTCCCGCAAGCAGTTGCATCTGCTCGCCCGCGGGCTTTCGGGCTTTGCCCTGCTGGGCGCCGCCGTCACCGTGGCCGCGTTATCGGCGCTCAACGCCCGCGAGCGTCGCGGCGAGGCCGCCCTGCTCCAGGCCTTGGGCACGCTCCCGGGTCCGATGCTACTGCTGCTTTCGGGACGTCCGCTGATCACGGGGTTTGTCGGCGGCGTGCTCGGCATGATCGCCGTGACCCTGATTGCCCATCTGGGCCAGAATTTCCCACCGCCCCGGGGCGCGCTGCTGTTCACCCCGCCCCTGATTGCCGCCGCGCTTGCCTTTTTGGCGGGCGCGATTCCCGCCCTGCGGCTGGCCGGACGCGATCCCGTCCGCGAACTTGCCGGAGAATGACCCATGGAACCCCTGCTCCAGTTGCAAGGCATTTGCAAGGAATACCCCGGGCCCTCGGGAATCGTTTCCGTCCTGCGCGGGGTGGATGTGGCCCTGTCCGCGGGCTCCTTCACCGCCCTGCTCGGCTCCTCCGGCTGCGGCAAAAGCACCCTGCTCAGCATTGCCGGCGGACTGCTCACCCCTGACGCCGGGACCGCCAAGGTCAACGGGGAGGATCTGTTTGCCGGAAACGTCCGGGACCGCGCCCGCAGACGCGGACGTCTGGTCGGCTTTGTTTTTCAGCGCTTTCACCTTCTGCCCTATTTGACCGTGGAGGAGAACGTCATGGCCGCCTCCCTCGGCGGCGGGGAACGGGTGACCGCCGAGGCCGCACGGTCCCGCTTGGACCGTCTGGGCATGACCGAACGCCTGCACCATCGTCCCGGCCAACTTTCCGCCGGGGAACAGCAGCGCGTGGCCGTGGCCCGGGCCATGGCGCACGGAGCCAAGCTTTTGTTGGCGGACGAGCCCACCGGCAATCTCGACGAAGAGAACGCCGCCATCATTCTCGACGCCTTCACCGACTTTGCCGCCTCCGGCGGGACGGTGCTGATGGTTACCCACGAACGCCCCGTCGCCGCCCGCGCCGGAAAGGAATACCGACTGAAAGACGGAGCCTTGATATGAAAATGAAAGCCTTGCTTTTTTCCCTGCTGGTGGCGCCCGCCGCCCTCTTTGCCTGCACCGTCCCCGTCTTCCGCTACGCGTTGGAACGCTGGGCGCCCGATCCGCACCTGATTTTTCACGCTGGGCGGGAGTCCTCCGAAAAGGGGGCCTGGCTTGATGGGCTCGCGTCCGGAAGTCATCATACCAACTTGTACGCAATGCGGGATATCGAAGAAGCCACGCTGGCGCCCGGCGAGGTCCGCCTAGTGTTTGAGGAGAGCATGATCGAATGGTGGCGGGGCCCCATGGACGCAGAGACGCTGGAACGGCTTGCGGATTCCCCCCTGCGTCGCGAATTGGTGCGCGAACTGTTGTCCGGCACCTCCACCGTGTTTGTCCTCGTGCAAAGCGGGGACCCGGAAACCGATGCCGCCACCGAAACGAAAGTTCGAAGCCTGCTCGAAAAACTCGAAAAAATCCTCGAACTGCCCGAGGCTCCCGAATACGATGAAGACGATCCCCGCGGGCGGAGCATGACCGAACTCCCCTTGAAGCTCGAATTCAGTCTGCTGGTGCTCGAATCCGGGGATGCCGCCGAGGACTTTTTCCGCAAACAACTGCATGCGGTGGTGGAAGGGCCTCCCGAAGAAGGGCCCGTGCTCGCGGCCGTGTTTGGCCAGGGCCGGGCAATCTCCCTGCCGTTCTCAATGATCACCGAGGAGTTGCTCACCGAATTGTGCTGGTTCTTGGAGGGACCCTGTTCCTGTCAGGTAAAAGCCCTCAATCCCGGCTACGACCTGGTGCTCACCGCGGATTGGGACTACGCCGTTCAGAAATATCCGGAAGAAGTCGAACACACCCTGCCTTCCGGGAAATCCTTCCGCCTCAGTGAGGCCCCGTCTGCCGAACCCGCCTCGGAAGCGGTCCCGCCAGAGGTGCACACGGCCTCCACCAGCCAGACGTGGAAGCTGCTCGTGGGCGGGGGACTGCTGATCTTCGTCCTCGGCTTTTTGGGGCGGAAGTTGATCACCAACTTGCCATAGGTTCATAGTCAAATCATGAATAAACTGCCTAAAGTTTTTAATTGGGTTGCGCTCGTCACATTTTCTTTGCAATATATACAAATCGAGTTCCATTGATTGGAAAGGGGTTTGTGAACTCGGAAGCCATCAAAGAAAACATGCACAAATCAAGCCTCAGCGAGAATTTCGAAAGCACCCTTCGCGCAACGATCCGTACGGGTGATCGCGGTGGCAAGAAAGATGGAATGACCCGAAAGGAGGTCGTTTGCTGTTTGACTTTGGGATTTTTTTTGCTGTTTTTCATGGCGGGGCTGTTGACGCATGTTCGACACAAAATGCTTCAAAACGCGGGGGCCACCCGGATGCTTTCCAATGGACGGGCCCTGTATATGATCATTTACGAGGCGTACAAGTCGAGTGAACATGAATTTCCCGTGCCCAACTCCAAATCCTTGGTGCTTTTACCCGACCACACATACCCTGCACACGGTGGCACCAGCACGGGATATTTCCGCTACCTCATGGAGTTGGATATCATGCCCATGGACTTTGGGGCGTTTGTCTGTCCCGAAACCACTGTGCGGATGGCCACCTCTCTGGAGACCTTTACGGCGGAGCGAAACGAATGGTCGGCGGTTTCCGGACTGAGCTTTGAAAGCAGCGACCCCTCCACGCCCTTGTTCATCACGCGAAACCTCAACGAAACCGTTCTGATGGACTGGAAGGGTCGGGAGGACGCCGAGTTGGAACGGCTGGGGCGTCGCGCGGGAAAAGAGGGGTGGCGCACCCCGTACGGCCATGGCCGGTTGGTCGTCATCCGCATGAATGGCGGCGGGGAAACCATTTCCGGAAACAGACTCCGATGGCGAAACCTCAACCCCACATCCGAAACTCATCCGGTGCTGCAACCCTGAGAATCAATTTAGCCGCCGCCCCTCAGCTTGTCCTGCTTTTTTACACAATTCTTATGAATGGGTGACTTACGGTGCCGGAAATCTTAATCCTAATCCTAATCGGAATCGTAACCTCCGATCCAATCCATCGAAATTTTTTAAACAGGAGGACGCGGAGAGCGCAGAGAAGGAAACTGAACCGCAATCCATCTGATTTTTTCTAGAGCATACCGATCTTCTATTTACGCGGCATGCCTCCCTTCTCCCATAGGCATACTGATCCCCCGTTACAAAAATCGAATGCGCTTGGAAAACGAGTTATTCGTTTTCAGAATAAAGGTGAGCCGCAAGTCGTTGGCACAATCTGAGATGACGTGCTGGTGCTATTGCGCCAATCGTCCCAAGAACCCTGTCTTTTGGAAGGACGGCCAGAAACCCCAGACGAATCACTGAATCCACAAGCAACCCTGAATCCTGAAAATCGGGATCCTCATAGGAAATAAACTCGTCAAAACCTTCCATTCCATGTTGGATTTGTGAACTGATCCCACAAACAAGCACATCGCCATAAGGCGGCAATTCCCGTAAAATCAGACAGGGCCGGTTTTTTTCATATCCTGCCACCTGAGGAAGTCTTGCAAGAACGATGGAGCCTTCTTTCAAGACCGATATTCCGGGTTAGGCTCTTTGACCATTTCGGCCCCATATTCAGGATCTTGGTCGCAATAAGCACGGTTCAGAAGTTTTATTGAGTGATCATGCCAATCCTTATGATCTTTTTCCTCGTCTGCGTCCCAAATGAAAATTCGCACCTTCTTACCTTTGCTCTTAGGGTAGGCATGCAAAAGCTTGAGATGCTCGGAATCGATGAAAACGGCTTCAGTTGTGATCATGTCTGTAATATCGCATGTATCGCTGATGGAGTCAAACGGATAGCGTCTTTGGCAGGTGCTTGTTCGTCATCCGCATGAATGGCGGCGGGGAAACCATTCCCGGAAACAGACTCCGATGGAGGTACCTCAACCCCACATCCGAATCTCATCCGGTGCTGCAACCCTGAGAAAAACAAGCCAGCCCGGTACGCAAGAGATTCCACATATTGCAAATCGTAAAGTCAGACTTTAGGATTTGTAAATCTTCATTCCATGATTTTCATAGTACGAGCCGCTCTGCCTTTCAGTGTTCGATTTTGATGATTGCAGTCCCCCGACGGAGGTCGCAGCCGTCATGATCTGTTGGTGAACGTTGCGGTTTAATTTTTGGCAAGGGTACCAATCTACGCCAGTGGGGAATGGCACTCACTTCAGGGCTGCTGAAGTCTGGAGTGCATCTCGATTTTGTAAGAATTGCGGGCCGAAGGTCCGCGCCAATACCAGCCCAGTCCGTCGGAACGACG
>JAFIGC010000198.1 GCA_020831635.1 Verrucomicrobiota bacterium
GAAGATGGGGAAAAGCCTTCGGGGGAGACCGGACTCTTGATCTCACGCCGCCTTTAGCGCTTTCGGGGGGACGTCACCATCAGAAGATGCGTTCGCCCCCCGAAATCGCAAAATCCGACGCAAGCTGAAGAGCCCGGTCTCCCGGAAGCCTAATGGATTGAAGAGAAAGTGGCCGAAGGCTTTTCCCAGTCACACCCGCCCCCCGGGCGGGATACCCAGTTGAAGTGAGCCTAGGGCATGGCTTTTGTGGGGCCACGGTGACAGGAGCGCCAATCGCCGTATTGGCGGAGCGGAGGGGGGACACCTTTGCTTGGTCCTGAACTTTGACCCAAGCTTTGTCGCACAACTTGTCCATTTTTCTCAAAACCCAATTTCGTCCCTTACAAAATCCGTGTAAATCAGTGTCCATCCGTGGATCCACATTCAAAACCCAAGTCACATCCATGGATCAGTGTAAATCAGTGTAATCAGTGGTTGAATTTCACAAACCCTTTTCGAGCGGGCTCTGTCTACCCCGAATTCCTTCAAAGTGCATGAACGGCTGGGCCCAAAAAAAGCCCCGGCGGGTGCCGGGGCAAACGATGAGAGGGTCACGAAACGAAAAGGTTAGCCCAGTTTGGCTTTGGCCTGATCGACGATGCCGGCAAATCCCTCGGGATCATGAATGGCGATCTCGGAGAGCATTTTGCGGTTCAATTCGATGCCGGCCTTGTGGATGCCGTTCATAAAGGTGCTGTAATTGAGGCCATAGGGCTTCACGGCGGCGGAGATACGGGTGATCCAAAGGGAGCGATAATCGCGTTTTTTGGTTTTGCGATGGACAAAAGCCATGCATTGGGCACGGTCCACCGACTCGGTGGCGGTGCGGAACAATTTGCTGCGGCTGCCGCGGAAACCTTTGGCAAGTTTCAGACGGTTTTTGCGGCGTTTGCGGGAAGCGGGGGCATTGGTGGCGCGGGGCATGGGTTTACTCCTGGTATGCTAAATTGAAAAAATGAATCAAATGGATGTGTAGCGGGCGGCGTCACCGGGGGACATCACATTGTCCTTGCCCAACCGACGCTTGCGCTTGCGGGATTTATTGGTCAACAAATGGCGGCTGCCGGGCGAGCGAAAGATCAACTTGCCGGTGCCGGTTTTTTTGAACCGTTTGGATGCGGATTTGCGGGTTTTTCCTGATTTTGCCATGATAAATTGGGGGTAAAATTGGGGGTTGCGTTCGAAAATTCATCCGCCCAGCGATGCGACGGGCGGGAACAGATACGCGTTTCCAAGGCAACTGTCCAGCGTTTTTCTTGAAAATCTGCAAAGAAAGAAACGCTGAACTCGAATGGGCCGTCTCAAGGCAACTTGAAAGGGCTTCCCGCAGGTCTCAAACGAAGTGTATGCAATGAATCCGGTTGAATCAGAAGGTGCCCTGTTGCTCGTACCAAGAGTGGAGTTCCAATACGTTGGACAGATTTCGATCTGAATTGCTGGTATCGAGCATAATATCCCCCCCAGGCTGAAGTGTTATATCATACGCCCAAACGTTACCCTTGAAGTCACCATTGGGTAAAAGAAGCACATGCGCATCCGGTGCATATATATTCACAGTCAAGTCACCCATAGGGTTTATTCGTATTTCTTGGGAAGATCTGGAAAGGATGCGGAAATCCTGTGGTGACGTTAGCGAATCGTCTGTTCCAAAAATTCCTTTTGGTCTCATATGGATCTTACCGTCTAGAAAAATGCGGACCTCACCGTGAGTATTGTCAATGATTAGCGACGAACCTGGACGCATGCTGATATCCGTGAAATAATAGTCGCCGGCCTCAAGCTTCAATTCATCATGCGGACCCAGGTCGATGACAGTTCCTTGAATGCCCATGGCTGTATTGTTATTATTGCCATTGGCGACGGCATCGAATTCATTGGACATGGCCGAATCGCTGTCCAACAGACCCAATGGGTCTTTTTCGACATAACCGACATGAACCAAGGTGTAATCTGATGAAGTACAGTTTCGGCAATCCGGGTCCAGCCCTTCACCGGTTTCACCCAACAGGATCGAACCATTAAATGTAAAATTCCTTTCATTGGCCAGCCTTATCTCGTAATTACTGCCGATGGAAGCTCCGCCATTATTATCCGCTGGCGTGGGATTTTTCACGAGACGACTGTCATATCCATAAATACTTACGTGGTTTTGTGCAAGCATGCGTTTATACCCAAACAAATCGACGGTATAAATGGGCTTACGCCGATACTGCACGACCACACTGGCCTTGGCGTCATTGCTGCGTCCAATGCTCTCAAAACTGAAAATACGTTCGGGGACAATTTCGCGAAATTCCGAGATTTCATCAAAATCAACCCCGTTGGGAGGCGACACTTTCAAAGTGGCGAGAATGCTGGACAGGGGTTCGCCCATTTGCAAGCGCTTCTCCACCATGGCTTTGGTTAACGTGACCCCGGCCTCCGCATGGTACATGGCCCGGGTCGCATCATAGTGATTCCGTGCGGTTCTCGACTCCAGACGGGCACTGTTTAGGGAGATCATGGCCGCCAAAGACAACAAGGCCAGCGTTCCCATCACGTAAAACAGCAGAAATCCGCTTTTGGATGTAGGTGCTTTTTCGTCGATATGGTTTGTTTTCATTTTATTCCTCCGATTTCGTTGCAAATTTTTTATTCACCGGGGCGATTACCAGGGTCGCCGTCAGAAATCAACAAGTCGCTGGGCCAGCCCTGAATGATCAGCTCCGGTTCAAGATTCCGAATCCGATTAGAAGAGCGCATTTCATGCCGAATCAAAGAATCCGCATCCACGGATCCCCCCAAGGACGTTCTCCGCGTCCGTCCCACCAACTCGATCTCAATCAGATTTCCGGTGCGATTGAGTTTAAAACGCTCGATGCCGTCGGCGACGACCCGATCTTCGTTCGACTCATATGAAAAGCGGGAATCATCGCGCAACAAAGATGGCACGCCATTCACATTATCCACCCAGTACCGCACCACATTGAGTTGGTGGATTTCCGTGCCTGCGGGGTAGATCAAATGGACCCCCACGGAATCCGAAGTCGGTTCCCGGCTCACCCAAATCTTGCCATCCGTGTCTTTGTGCACCACATGCACGGCCTCCAGCCCGGCGATGAGCAAAACGTCTTTTAACCCATCCCGAAAATTGGGATCATAAGGGAGCAAACTGCCCGTGTTGATCTCCAAAGCCAATTCACGGGACCCTTCAAAAGCCAGCTCCCGCAAAGTCGCGACCGGCTCCCCGGAAACCCCGATGACGAACAATTCATCCGACCCATCCCCGCCATCCACGATCCAGGGCACCCTGTCCATATTTACCGGAACGCCATATTCTCTCTTGTCTGCATACGAAAACCAGTTTTGAATGTTGCCCCCCCCCATGACCATGCCACTGCCGGCATAGCGCAAATCCCTCTGCAAAAAGGTCAACGCCGTCCGCATGTTTTGCTGCAATTCCTGTTCAATGTTCTTTTGATGGTGGACACGCCGATGCTGTAAAAAGCCGGCCACGAACCCCGCCATGACAATGGTCATCAAGCCGGAGGACACCATCAGCTCCACCAACGTGAAGCCGCGCTTGCCACCCCGCCGGGTAAAAATCACTTTGCGGCCGGTCATCCGACCCACCAACCGATCATATAAAATTCCAAGGCATTTCATGAGAATCACCGGGTATACACGTTGTTAAAATCCAAAGACAGATCGCGACTCAGAATCTGCCAACTGACTTCGAGTTGAACCAGTTTGGCCTCCTGACCGGAGACTGGGGTGACGACCCAGCGCAAAGTGTAACCGTCCACGACCTCGTTCCCCGATACGATATTCTCGTATTCCATGTCTGCAAATTGCTCCAGCTTTTGTTGGCCCACCGCCACCACATCCCCCACGTCCCGCGCATACCGGGTACGGGAGATGGTGGTAAACGCCAAGCGGGACAGGGGCAACATCATGAGCACGATAATGAGGCTGGTAATCACCACTTCGGGCAGAGTGAAGCCGCTTCGCGTCGATGTCTTCCGCGGAGGCTTGCCGAAAAATGATGATGTTTGGTTGCGTGTTTTCATGTGCGTCAACTACCTTTTGGTGATGGCTCCTGAACCTCGCATCACCAATTCAATGCGATTACCGCCCCCGGCGGAGGTCATAACCGTCTTGACGGTTTTCATTTCCCGCTGGCCGGGGGTGGTAATGAACTGGCCGTAAGCGTTAAAGGCCCCCTCTTCCCAATCGGATACCAAATTCACTAATTTTGGATCTCCGAGCACAAAGTTGGGGGTTGAACGGATAAACGCCCCGTCCGACACATCGGAATTACGCCAAGTCCGAAAAACGAGCGTGGACGGATCCAAGGAGACGAAAACAATTTCATTCTCCGCAATCGCCTCGGATCGCGCCATTTGCAGCTTGAACGCCAAACGGGACGAAACCTGATCCACCCGCATCCTCGGAAAACGGGCCCGGGCAGAGGTCACGGCATACGCTGAGAATAATCCAATGAGCATGATCACCATCATGATTTCAACCAAAGTGAAACCGGAACGGGCGATTTTCCGTTCGGCCATATCAACTTTGCGAATTTTGTAAATTTTCTTCATTTGAATCACTCAATCAGCTTGGAAAATGAAGGGCATTTCTCCAGATCCATCTTCATTATGACACATTCGTCGGTTTTCGCACAGAAAAAACTTTTCTGAAGGGCATTTTTTTTCATGATTTAACTCAGCATAATTCATGCCGAGATTCAGCCAAGTTGCACTTGTTTCTGCTTCGATCGGTGCTATTCTCGAAACATGAGAACCTTTTTACGCTCATTGCCCCTGATCGCGCTGGTCGCCGTTTTCACTTCGGGCTGCGCCACGCATCGGCACGTGCCCCGTCCCCGCAGGCCGGCGGACACGGTGATGCGCATGGAAGTGACGGGCTACTGCGACTGCGGGATTTGCTGCAACTGGAAGCGAAGCTGGTGGCGGCTGGGCCGTCCGGTGATCGCCTCGGGACCGGACCGGGGCAAACCGAAAGTCGTGGGCCTCACGGCATCCGGCACCATGGCCCGTCCCGGCACCGTGGCCGCCGACACCTCGGTCCTGCCTTTTGGCACCGTCGTCTATGTCCCCGGATACGGCTGGGGCATCGTGGAGGACCGGGGCGGCGCCATCAAAGGCCATAAATTGGATTTATTCTACAGAAGCCACCGCCAGGCCCTGCAATGGGGCCGACAACACGTGAATGTCATGGTCTGGCGGCCTTAAAAGCCGGTGCTCCTACTCCTAATCTTAATCCTAATCCTAATCCTAATCGTAATCTTAATCGTACTCAATATTGGTTCTCACGGAGGCGCCAAGGCACGGAGGAGATTGGCATGGGGATTGGGGAGATTGCGATTCCATTTCCCTCTCTGCACTCTCCGCGTCCTCCCGTTCAAAAAATACGAAGGATTGGAACGGTTTTTAGGATTACGATTAGGATTACGATTACGATTAGGATTACGATTCAAGGAAGATCTCACGGAGTCCACCCGCCTTAAAAAGAGCCGTGTTGTTCATACCAAGCATGCGTTTCCAGGTTGTTCGTCAACATCTGTTCGGTCAGACTGGTGTCGAGCCAAATGGACCCGTGCGTGCCGGGTTGCACATTGGTGCTTTTCCCCCAAAAGGCCCCCAAAACTTTGTTGCCGGGCTTCAGTTCGATCTTTGAATTCGGGGCATAGATATAGGCGATCAAATTCCCGTTGGGTTGCAGATTCACGTCTTCGGCGGACCTGGAGTAAATTTGAAATCCCCAAGGGGTTTCGGACTTCACGTTCACATGCGTGTTGGGTTGAATGTTAAAGCGTCCGTCCATAAAAATGCGTACGGGCCCGTCGGTATCGTCGATGTTTAGCTTGGAATGCGGCTGCATATGGAAGCTCGTAAAATAATAATCGCCGCTTGTAAGCGTAATTTCCTCGCCGCCGTTCAGAAGAATGGACGTAATGGCGCCCATGCTTTCGCCCGCCGCATTCAGAGCACCTTGGTTGTTGTTCTCGTCAATCGTGCTTTCGAACAATGCCTGCATTTGACCGCCGTCCAACAAGCCCAAAGGATCCGGGTCTTGATGACCGACCTCCACTTGCACGAATTGTTCACAATTGCTACAGGAAGAAAGCATCCCGTCAATGGATTCGCCAAGCAGGATCGTGCCGTCAAAAATCAAATGATTTCCCAAGTCCACGGGTCCGTTGCTGCCGATGGCCGCCCCTCCATTACTCTGCGTGGGGTCCGTGATCTCCCGGCTGTCGTAGCCGTAGATTTTGACATTGGGTTTCGTCTCCAAACGATTCGCACCATACAAAGCGGCGGGGATCAGGGGACGGCGGCGAAAATGCACCACCACACTGCTCTTGGCCTCATTGCTGCGCCCGACGCTTTCGAAGCTGAACATCCGATCCGGGACGATTTCCGTGAAGGTATTGATCTCATCAAAATCAACGCCATCCGGGGGCTTTACGCGCAAGGTTGCAAGGATATCGCCGAGTCGTTCGCCGTCCGCCAAACGGTTCTCCACGGTGCGTTGGACCAATTTCACGCCGGCTTCGGCATGGTACAGGGCTCGGGTACTGTCAAAATGATTTCGGGCGGTTCGCGACTCCAAGCGGGAGCTGTTCAGGGAAATCATGGCCGCAAGTGTCATCAAGGAAAGCGTACCCATGACATAAAAGAGCATAAATCCCTCTTTTCGCTCGGCCTGGGATCTTGCGGAAGAAATGTTTTTTTGAGTGGGGATTGTGTTGTTCATGGTTTCAGGTTTCTTTGGTTGCAATTAATTGTTTCCTTGACCTTGATTGCCTTTACGTCCACGGATCTTGCGTTTGGGTTCATGACCTTCCTCATTGAAAATTTCGTCACCGCCACTCGATCCACCACCGTCACTCGCACCAGCAACGTCATCGTCTCCCGTTTCACCGCTGTCGCCAAAGTCATCCTCATAATATTCCCACCCTTCAATCAAAAGATCGCTGGGCCACCCTTGAATGCTCAATCGGGGATTGGGGTTTCGCAAGCGGTTTGATGAGGTCATTTCATAGCGGACCAGGGAGTCGGAAAGTCCCCTTCCGGGAGCGGTTCTCCGACTGCGTCCTCGCAATTCGATCTCAAAAAGATGTCCATTGCGCGTGATTTTGAAATGCTCAATCCCGTCGGCCACCACCCGATCCTCGTCGGACGCATAGGTGAAGCGGGAATCCTCACGCAAAAGGCTCGGGACACCTTCCACTTCTTGGACCCAATAGCGGATGGCGCTGAATTGATGGACTTCCGTGCCTTCGGGATAAATCAAATGAACCCCGACAGTTGGCGTGTTGGGATCACGGGTCACCTGTACCCGGTTTAAGCCCAGCACGGATTCAACCACCACGGCTTCCAAACCGCTAATCAACAACACATCTCCAAACCGGGGTTGATAGGGCAAAAGCGTTTCTTGTTTGAGTGTCAACGGTAATTCCCGACCGCCTTCCCAAACATCCTCGGACAAGTGGCCAATGGCCTCTCCGGCAATGCCGATCAAATAAAGCTCATCCGTCCCCCGAAGTCCTCCGTTCACGACCCAAGGGACCGTATTCATCCCCTTGGGAAGCCACTCCACGCTTGAAAACCATTTCGGGGCGGAATCCGTGCCCATGACCATGCCACTGCCCGCATATCGCAAATCCCGCTGCAAAAAAGTCATGGCGGTACGCACGTTTTGCTGTAATTCCTGCTCCAAATTCTTTTGATGGTGGGTTCTGCGTTGCTGGATAAAGCCATTGGCAAAGGCCGCCAAGACAACCGTGGCCACCCCCGAGGCAATCATCAGTTCCACCAAGGTGAATCCGGCGCGTTTGGTAGGTGCGTGATGATGGTTGTCTGAAGACCGCATAATGTTTTCCCGATTAAAAACTGAAACCCGCATCTTTTTCACTGCTGTAAACGGTGTTGAGGTTCAAATCCAATTCACGACCCAAAATCCGCCAGGCAATCTGCAACCGGACCAACTTGATCTCGCTGTCTTCCGTGACGCTCCAGGTCAGCACATAACCATCGACAACCTCGTTGCCATTTACGATATCCGCGTACTCCATCTTCGAAAACGCCTCCAATTTCTGTTGTCCAATGGCGACGGCACTTCCCATATCCCGGGCATACCGGGTACTGGAAACAGAGGAGAACGCCAATCGGGAAAGGGGCAGCATCATGAGTAAAATCAGAAAACTGGTGATGACGACTTCCGGCAAGGTGAATCCCTGCCGCGAATCAGGTCCCCTTGCATGACCTTCCGAAGCCTTTTCGGATTGGATGGGATTTTTCAGAATTTCAAACAAAGTACATCCGGAACGGGATCTTCTCCGCTCGGCTTTGTTAAATTTGAGAATTATATAAAAGGCTTTCATTTTTAAACTGGTCTCGTTCAGGAAATTGAAAAGATTGCCCCAATCCGTCCTAAGAATTTTTTTACATTTCTTGGCATCAAGACAGTCTAATCTTTTTAGTTTTACTGTTTTATTTCCTCAATAAACAAAGCACGAGCCATGCCATAATTCAAACGGTTGAATTTATGATGAGAGGTACGCAGTGGATATGCGACGCGAAGCGTCTTTGGCGTGCGGTAGCGAGTGCAACGAAGCTACCGCTTTGCCATGCCTTCGCCGTATATTTTCAGAAAGGGGTGAATTGAATGCACCACACTGAAAACACTGATTTTCACTGATCGTGGCGGGTGGGAACACCAGACCTCAAATTCTTGGACTTTTGGCGTGGTTTGATCGCAAGTTCAAATGCGTCACAAGAATGAACCCCAGACAAAGTTTACAGGATATCGGAATGGCCTCCGGTCCTCCGGAGCGTGAATCACTATTAAGATGCCCCGGAGGGGCAGACGGTCGTAGCTCGGGGTGGGGGGGGGGGGGGGGGGGG
>JAFIGC010000199.1 GCA_020831635.1 Verrucomicrobiota bacterium
GCGTGAGATCAAGAGTCCGGTCTCCCCCGAAGGCTTTTCCCCATTTTCTGGCTCTTCAACCGTCCTTTCTCACGTCTCAAAAGCCAAGCCACAAGCAAAACCCCTTTTCCACCAAGCTTTCTGGACGAACTTGACAAGCGGGGACGGAAAGGTCATGAACCAATCACCTCAATTCCAACCCCAAACCCATTCATGACCTACGCCGAAAAACTTCACCACCGCATTGCCGCCATTCAGTCCAACCTCTGCGTGGGACTGGATCCCCGCCCCGATCTCATCGAAGGTCCCGTGGAACCCTTCCTCGAGCGGGTGATCGCCACCACCGCCCCCCACGCGGCGGCCTTCAAACCCAACGCCGCTTATTTCGAAGCCCTCGGCGCCGAAGGGGTGCAAATGCTGGAACGGTTGCTCACCCGCATTCCCGACGAAATCCCCGTGGTCCTCGACGTCAAACGCAGCGACATTCCCGAAACCATGAAATATTACGCCGAGGCCTATTTCGGAAAATGGAAAGTGGATGCCGTTACCCTCAATGGTCTCATGGGCTTTGACAGCATCGAACCTTTCCTGCAAAACCCCGGATGCGGCGTGTATCTGCTCGGCGTCACCTCCAATCCCGGCGCCGCCGACATCGAACTGCAAAAGGTCGGAGACCGATACGTCTTCGAACTCATGCAGGACTACGCCGAACGCGCCCGGAACCTGCCCGGCGACGTGGGGCTGGTGGTGGGCCTGACCAACGTTTCCGACGACGTCCTCTCCCGCGTGGCCGACATCCCGCTGCTGGTGCCCGGACTCGGAGCCCAAGGAGGGGACTTGAGCCGTCTGCGGGTTTCCGACCGCAAAGCCCCCCTGCTCATCAACGCCTCGCGCTCCATTCTTTACGGCTCCGACGGAACCCCCGAAACCCGGGCCGCCGCTGCGAAAACCAAAATTCAAGCCGCGTTTGCCGCCGGATAAAACTTGGAAAACGTCCCCATGAACCGCCTCGAAACCCTGCTCGACCACTATCCGCAACTGGCCCCCTGCGCAACCGACATCACCGCCGCATTCCAGTGCCTGTTGGAGGCCTATAAACGCGGAAACAAGTTGCTTTTGTGCGGAAACGGCGGCAGTCCCCCCCACGCCGATCACATCGCCGGGGAGTTGCTCAAGGGCTTTCAGTCCAAACGCCCCCTCCCCTCGGACCTACGGGAACGATTGGGCGCGGACCTGGCCGACAACCTCCAAGGCTCCCTGCCCGCCATTCCCCTGGCCGCATTCACCGCCCTCGGCACCGCCTACCTCAACGACATCGATGCCGTCTATACCTACGCGCAACTGGTTTACGGTCTCGGAAAGCCCGGCGACGTGCTCCTCGGCATTTCCACCTCCGGCAATGCCCGCAACGTCGGTCTCGCCTTCCGCACCGCCCGCGCCCTCGGTATTTCCACCCTCGGACTCAGCGGCGAAACCGGCGGAGACATGCGGCCCCTTTGCGACATCTGCATCCGCGTCCCCTCCCGAGAAACTTATCGCATCCAGGAATACCACCTTCCCATTTACCACACCCTCTGTCTCATGCTCGAAGACGACATGTTTCAACAAACAAACGCTTGAGAATCATGCAAAAAAAATCCCCCAACATCCTCTGGATCTTCGGCGATCAGCATCGCGGCCAAGCCCTCAGCATCCTCGGCGATCCCAATGTGCAAACCCCGAACATTGATCGACTCGCCACCGAAGGGGTTCATTTCCGCCGCGCCGTGGCCACCAATCCCTGGTGTTGCCCCTTTCGCTTCAGTCTCACCACCGGACACTATCCGCACAAGGGCATTGACCGCACCCCGCCCCGGGAACCGCTGGATCCCGGACTCCCCACCATTGCCACCCTGCTCAAAAAGCACGGCTACCAAACCAGTTACATCGGCAAATGGCACCTACACGGCAAAAGCAAAGACGGTGCCGACGAGAACACCATGATCGTCCCCCCCGTCCATCGCGGCGGATTCGACACCTGGATCGGATACGAAAACAACAACTCCCAGTACAACACCTGGGTACACGGACACCGGCACGACAACACCGAAGTGCCCCTGCAACGTCTGCCCGACTACGAGACCGACAGCCTCACCGACCTGTTTCTCGAAGAAATCGACCGCCTCGGACAAAATTCCGACCAGCCCTTTTTCGGCGTCCTTTCCGTGCAACCCCCGCACACCCCCAACGTGGCTCCGCCCGAAGACATGGCCCGCCACAACCCCGCCACTCTCAAACTCCGCCCCAACGTCCCGCCCGTCCCCCGCATCGAAGAACTCGCCCGCCGCGAACTTGCCGGGTATTACGCCCAAATCGAAAACCTCGACCGCAACGTCGGACGCGTTTTGAAGCGGCTGTACGAAAGGGATCTCCTCGACGACACCCTGGTGATCTTCTTTTCCGACCACGGCGACTGCATGGGGTCACACGGCTACCGCGAAAAATCCTCCCCTTGGGAAGAATCCATTCGCATCCCCTTCATCATTGGCGGCGGCGTTCCCTATCACAACCGACATTCGGGACCCGTGGACGCCCAAATTTCCGCCGTCGATATATTGCCCACCACCCTGGGCCTCGTTGGCATCCAAAAACCCGCCGATCTACCCGGTTTCGATTACAGCGGATATTTTTGGCGCGATCAATCCCTTCCCCGCCCCGACGAACCCGATTCCTGCTACATTCAACACACCCAATTCAAGCGGCTGCATGACGGACTCAACCTTCCTTGGCGCGGGGTGGTCACAAATGACGGCTGGAAATACGTCTGCATCCCCAACGCCCCCTTCGGCATGTGGAACCTCAACGAAGACCCCTACGAAATGGCCAACCTCGCCTTCAACCAGCGCTTCTTCCCCAAAAGAAAAGAACTCCAGGCCAGACTCAAAAAATGGATCGAAGACACCGGGGACAGCTTTGATTTGCCGGAATTTCCGCCGGAATAGGGGGCAGAAGGAGAGAGGTCAGAGGTCGGAGGGCAGAGGGCAGAGGGCAGGGGGAATTTCGAGTGACGAATTACGAATGCGGAGTGTATCATTCTGCTCCCCGCCCCACGCCCCACGCTCCCCGCGCCGCGAAGCGGCAACCCTGCCATCCCCTGCCCTCTCTCCTTCTCTCCTTCTCTCCCTCTCTCCCTCTCTCCCTCTTATCTGACCTCTGAGCTCTGTTCCTCTTCCCTCTATTATTCGGTGATCTTCAACACCATCAAGGTAATATCATCATACTGCTGGGCGTCGCCGACAAATCGGGTGACGCGGTCTTCGATGGTTTGACACATTTGCTTGGCATTAAGGGTCCGGCTGCCAATGACCGCGCGCGTGAGCGGGGTAACGCCCCACTCCTCGCCCTCGGCATTCATGGCTTCGGTAATGCCATCGGTATACGCCACCACCCAGGAACCGGGCTCCAATTTGATGGTCGTAGATTCGATGGTTTCATCAAACGTATCCGCGTCCACCAAGCCAATGGCCAGGCCACCGCTGAATTCACGCGTCACTTGATTGGCATTCGCGGGCAGAATGATGGGCGGATCGTGACCGGCGCGGGCGATGGACAACTCGCGACTTTCCATGTCGTAAACCATGTAGATCATGGTCACGAACATATCCTCGTAAATATCGGCCACCATGGTGCGGTTCACTTCCCGCAGCACTTGGGCAGGGCAATGGTTTTTCCCCGCGTGGGCGCGGATCACGCTGCGGCAAATGGACATCATCAAGGCGCCGCCAATGCCTTTGCCCGACACATCCGCAACCGCCAGCCCCACATGGGTGTCATCCACCGGAATCACGTCGTAATAATCCCCGCCCACTTCAAGCGCGGCGATGTTCAGCGCATGGAGATCCAAACCGGGGATATCGGGCAATTCCCGTGGCAACAATCCCTTCTGAATGCGCATGGCCATGTTCACATCTTGATCCAAACGATGTTTCTCGTCCAACGCGGCCCGGAATTTGGCGTAATAAATGGTCACCGACGCCTGATCGGCCAGGGCCTGTAAAAGACTTTGATCCCGTTCGCTCAAGGGGACGCCATCGACGCGGTTGACCACGCAAATCACCCCCATGACTTCATGGCGGAAACGCATGGGCACCATGAGGACGCTTTTCACGTTGAGCAAACTGCTGTCAAAGTGGGGCACGCGGGGATCGAGTTCCGCGTGTTCAATCAACAAAGGGGTCCCGAAATCCGCGGTTTGTCCCACCAAACCTTCGCCGAGGGCAATGGGCGTGGACCGGGTCAGCTCTTCCAATTGTTCATTCTTCAAGACCCCCAAATCCAAGCCGCCAACCTTGCCTTTGATGCCGAACATGGGGGGAAACACCCCGGAAATCGCGCGCGCTTGGAGCATTTTGTCGTCATTCAGCAAATAAATCGCGCCCCCGGCCGTGTGCGTGGTGCGCAAACAAAAATAGAGAATTCGCTGCATGAGACGGTCCGAATCCAGTTTCTCCGTCTCCGTGAAAATGTCCCCGGTGCTTTGCACGTAGTTGAAAATCAGTTCTTTTTCTTTCAACAAATTGTCCCGGGCAATCCGGGTGTTTCTCAAAACCCGGATGGACAACACCGCGCCCGTCACGGAGATGATGAATAAAATCATCAAAGCGAACGCCAGAACCGGCACCATCATCTGCGCGATAAAGAGGAAGGTTGGCGTGATCATGGATTTCGTCAGGAACGACGTTGACGCTGGATATCTTCTCGGAGGTAATCAAGCACGTCCTGAAAACGCATTTCATTGTCAGAATGCACTTTGACCAGGTTTTCATGCGCTTCCAGCATGGTCTCGGCGGATTCAAGCGGGGATTCCGCCTTGGCCTCCAACTCCTCGAGTTCGCCGTTTTCAGGAACCGTGCCTTCCGCGGAGTCCCCGGAAACGACATCCACCAAACGGTCCAAGCCCAAGGTGGTCATCAGCCGTTTGATTTTCTCCGAGCAATTTACCATTTCCACCTTGGCATTTCCTTCCCGATGGAAACGGTTGCAAAGCCCGGCGGTCACCCCCATGAAGGTGCTGTCCATGCCCACGCAATCCTGCAAATCGATGACCAGTCGTTTCACCCCGCTATTCAACAGGGCGGTGCCATACTCTTTTACGGAGGCACTCACTTTGAATGAGCCTCTGCCAATGACGCGGGCAAATCCCACGCCATTTCGTACGGCAACTTGAATATGGTCTTTTTGCGGTGATTCGTCTGTCATCAATAACTTCCGGTGGGCGTTTGAAAAACGGGATTGCGAGAATTGTAAACCGAAACCATAACACTCACATCAAGGGGTGTCAATCGGCAGCATCAAGGGAATCGTCTGGAATTTCGTCCAGCAACCCTTCAAGTTCGGGGGCGCATAGTTCATAAAAGGCACATCGCCGGCACAAATCGGGGTCAAAACACAAATCCCATTCTGGCTTGGGCAATGCTTGATTTCGTTGAATATCCGCATTTGTCAAGTATTGGGACATGTCCTGTACGGAATCGCGCAGGCGTTCCTTGGCCTGTTCCAAGTCCCCGGCGGTCACGGGCAGGGCCAAACGCTCTCCGGATTGCAGGTATTCCAGCGACAAAGTGATGTTTTCGGGCGCCACTCCGTGCTTTTCATGGGCCCAAAGCGCATACATGACCACCTGCGAAGCGTGCTCGGGCTTGGGTTTGCCGCTTTTCCAGTCCACGATGTGCCATTTGCCCGCTTCCACATACACATAATCGGGAATGGAATAGACCTTCACGCCTTCAAAAACGAAATGCTCGGGGTCCCCCTTCCCCACCACGGCAATGGGGATCTCCATGTCTGGGGTCACATGCGCCAGCCGGGGCAACACCTGCTCGCGGAAATTCTTCAAACAGGCTTTGACCGCGTCCGCCACCTGAAAAATCATTTCCCGTTCGCCCATGTCATGAAAAGCCGGATAATAATGCTCGTGCAAACAACAGGCTTTCACCCGTTGAAGCCATACCCGCTGGGTGGATTCATCCCAACAGCGCCGCAACATCCCCCGGGCCACCTGCTGAAAGGCGTCCTCCTCGGTCACAACGCGCCCCGCCTGATGCTCCTTGAGCATCCACATCACCGCTTCCTCCGCCACCGTGCCCTGCACGCTGAAACGGTTGTCCATTTTATTCAGACGATACGCGGTTTTGCATTCCGCCGAGGCGTTGGATTCCCAACCACCCCAAGCCCCATATTTGGACCAATAGCGTTTGCGCCGACACAATTCGAAATCCGTCGCGGCGGAATGGGACCAGGAAAATACGTTTTTCAATTTAGCCATAAGGTCAGACCTAACACGTCAAGTTGCGGAATGCGAGACCGGATTCCCCGCGTTACTTCCCCGCAGAGTCATGCACTTTGAGGGAATTCGGGGTGGACAGGAGCGCCAATCGCCGTATTGGCTGGGCGAAGGGGCAAATTCGGGTCGGACAGGAGCGCCAATCGCCGCATTGGCTGGGCAAAGGGGGCAAATTCGGGTCGGTTTTCCCTCAAATTCCTGAATCCGTGAGATATTTGCATGGAAGGCGTGCAAGATCATGGAGCGAAAGGGATTGTCGGGAACCGAGGCATACCCTTGCGGTCTGTTGAGTGTTCCCGACAATCCCTTGCAGCCCATGAGATTGTGCGGATTCACAGCAAAGATCTCACGGATTCAGGAGATTGCATGACATTGACCTCTCGGCGCATTTCGGAATACAAATCAATGAAATTCACCGAACGGGTCACCCCCATGCCCCCGTTGCATATTCCGAATTCTCTGCCGCATCATCAAATGTTGCTGCAGCAAGGGGGCAAGCCCTTTCAACACCGCGCCCGGGGGAACTTGCCCCCGGACCGAGATTCCGGCGGGTTCTTCCTTTTCAATCTCCAGGGTTTTCAGAAAATCCATGACAAAGCCCAAATCAAAGGGCATCATCCCGCCCCGGACCCCGCGATGCATGCCCCCCGGCCCGGCATCGTCCATCTGGGCCACCATTTCCATGGCGTTTTTCAGATATCCTTGCCAAGTGACCAGCAACTCGTCCCGCGTTTCCCCGTCTTTCGCTTCCGCGGAAAGCGCGAGATCCATTTCCCCCGCGTCTCCGCGTCGGCCGGTCAGGGTGCCCAATTTCAGCGGTTTCAGGAATTCGGCCTGGCGATAAGACTCGGTGACCACACCTGCGCCCCGTATCGACAAATCTTCCGGCAACTCTGCGAAGAAATCCGCCAATTCTCCGCCCATTTTCCACTCGTCAACCGGACGATCCAAATGCTTCGCGATTTCCTCCAAGGGCATGGTGTTGGCATCCGCCCCCATGACCAGCACCAAAACATGGTCATCCACAAAATGCATGGCCCGATGACCACTTCGATCCATTAACCAGTCGCGCCGCCCCGTGGTACGGACGGTGTCCCCCTGTTCCACAAACGTTTTCCGCAAACGATCCGCGTCCATCCGCCCCCGGAACACCATCACCGCATAGCCGTCTTGATTAGACACTTTCCCGGACAAACCAAAGGTCATGCCATCCAGTTGGAGATTTCCATATGACTCCAAAAGTTGCAAGGCCATCTGCGTGAATTGGGCCCGGGCACCCGCGTCCAAGGACCTCATCAATTCCCGCAACGGATTTTCAACCCCGGTTTTCCCCGCTTCACCCAAAGCCAATTTCACTTGAACCGCCGCGCCCAAACCTTCGGGCAAAATTGCCAAGTCTTTCCCCAACGGCACGCCCTCCGCCCCGCCCCGCGAAAACGCCTCTCCCTTTAAGCGAGCCAGGGCCGCATGGGCATATTCCGCTTCGAAGGGTTTTTCAGTAGTCTGAAATCCCTCCACGAGAGCAAGGGCCTCGGGACCTTCCAATTCCCCCAAGGTCCGAATAACCATGAGACGATGGAGAGCCGGATCCTTGACCGTGTCCGGCAGTTGTTGCAAGACTTGCGCGGCCCGCGTGGCGATTTCAGGATCCGGATTCCGCAACGCCTCCCGCAACGCGTCCTCGGCGGAACGCCCCAACGCCGCAAGTGCCCGGGTGGCTTCCTCCCGGGCCTGAAAGGTCTCCGCGCCCATCCCGTCAATGAGATCCTGTAAATGCGCCGCATCCAGTTCCTCCGCGGGTGCCAGAATCCCGGCCATGCCCTCCACACTCACTTCCACGCCATACTGGGCCCAATACGATTCCGTATCCACCAGATCGAGCAGTTGAACCGGACCCTCCAACATCGGCAGAAACAAAAACAAAAAGGGGAAAAGGGACATCATCATTTGGGACCTCTTGGTTTAACTTTCGAAATCAACCACCCGACGCTCGGAAACAACTTTGCCGACAAACGCCACCACGGCCTGATGATCCGGATGGTCCGCATAGGTTTTCAGGGCCTCCCAATCCGAAAACGTGGACATCAGCACGATATCCGAGGCATGATCGCCGGGACGTTCATTCACCCCCACGCTCAGGGTAATGATTTCCGGGATTTTGCCATTCAGGCCTTCAAGCCGCTGCCGCATTTCCTCCAGAATTTCTTCGCGAGACAGGCCCGCGGCATTTTCTTTCACGCGCCATTGCACGATGTGGGTGATCATATCGGTTTCCAAAGTTTGGGGTGAACAAGAAGCATGGAAATTCGTTAATTGAAAAGGATGCGGATTTCAAGCATTAAGGCAAGAAGGAGAGAGGGCGAGAGGGGAGTGACGAATGCGGAGTGCGGAGTTCGGAGTTCGGAGTTCGGAGTCCCTCGTTTACGAGGTTTCAACGATGGGCCTTTAGGCCCGGAGTAAATTTCGGAAAAAAGCGGACAGGAATGTCCGCGCTCCGTTCTATCGGCTCTAAGCTCCAAGCCCCACGCTCCCCGCCCCCGGCGCCGCGGAGCGGCGCCCCTGCTCTCCCGGCGCGGCGTAGCCGCCGC
>JAFIGC010000020.1 GCA_020831635.1 Verrucomicrobiota bacterium
GGATGTGCGGGGACCCTATGGAATATCACTGGAATGGCTACGGGGAGGCGTGTGGTGGAAATGCGTTGGCGCGGGAGGGTCTGGAGGCGTTGGTGCGGTTTACGCGGGGTCATCAACCTCGTGGGGCGGACAATGTGCGGAAGCGTCAGTTGAACCGTGAGATGCACTGGACGGGGATTGGGGCGGCGATGGAGAAGGAACGAAAGCAACGTGCGGCCCCGAAAAACTGGAAAGAAGTGCAGGCGGCCTATCGTTTGTGGGTGGTGGCGAAGGGGATGACGCGCAAGGATGACTCCCGGACGACGGAAAAGATCCGAAACCGCAAGGGATTTGATCCGGTGGAGGTGATCGCGGAGTATGAACGTCGGGGAGAGGTGCCGATGGCGCAAATGTTGCGGCAACGTGTTCGGTATTTTACGCGCGGGGTGGCGATTGGGAGTTCGGCGTGGCTGGAAGGGCTGATGTCTGAGTATCGTTCCTGTTTTGGTGAAAAACGGAAGAAGGCGGGGCGTCGGATGCAGGGGGGATGTTGGGGCGGATTAGAGGCATTGCGCCAGTCAGGGCAGAATGATGGGATGACAGAATGATGAGGTCACGGCACTCCGCACTCGTCACTCCGCAATCAGGTCAATATAGCAAAGGGTATTATGTAGAGTCATCGCATTCAAAATGCCTGACCTCTGATCTCTTTATGCGCAGAGCCAGTAATCTTGTCCGGGGAGTCGTCCGGTGGCGCGCAGGTGGGATTCGATCTGATCGCGGGCGCCTCGTGCGGCGACGCCGACGAGGATGAGGGCGTTGTGGGGGATTTCCGCCGGGGAAAGGACGGGGGTGCCGTCGATTTTCCGTCCGATTTTCGCTGGGGAGATGTCGACATAGCCGGCGAAGGGGCCACGGGTATTGCGAAGAGTGTCGAAGCGTCGGCGGGTGACGCGGCCCGCGCCCCAGAGTACGAGGGGTCGGTCGGCGGGTAGGATTCGGGCGAGGTAGTCGCATTTCACCTCGTAAAAGGCCTGCACCGTGTAGCGGATGTCGGTGCGGGAAAGGCGGTCGGGGGGATCGTTCCAGGTGAGGAGGGTTTCGGGCAGTTTTCGGAATGCGACTCCGGCGTGCATCCAGCGCAGCCAAAGTTCGTAGTCCTCTGGAAAAGGGCCGTCCCGGTAGACACCGTAGGTTTGCTGGACTTCCCGACGCCACATGACGGAGGGGTGAGCCACGGGTGATTCGACGAAGCGGTTGAGGCGATGGTCTTCCGGGGTGAGGATCCGGTTGACCCAGTCCACGTGTTCGGCGTAGCCCCGGTTGCGCCTGCGGTCGCCGCCAAAGGCGATTCGGCAGGCCACCACGCCGAGGCCGGGTTCCGAGTGGAGAGCCGCCACTTGACGTTCGAGGCGTTGGGGGTGGCAAAGGTCATCCGCATCCATGCGGGCGATCAGGGGGGCATTGGCCATTTCGGCGGCGCGATTGAGGGCGGTCACCAATCCCAAGGGGGGCTGATGGATGACTTGGATTCGGGGGTCTCCGCTGGCCATAGCGTTCATGCAGGCGTCAGTGTCGTCGGTCGAACCGTCATTGACCATCAGCAATTCCCAATCAGGAAAGGTCTGGGCACGCAGACTTGCCACTGCGTCGGGAAGGGTATGGACGGCGTTGCGGACGGGGAGTAGAATGCTGACGGTTGGCGAGTTCATGTTCTCGAAATGGCGGGGAACGGAGGGTTTTCTTTTTCATATTTCCTGCTATAAGGACAACATCTTTCTCGTCTAAACTTTTTCTCATGTCCGTATCCTTTCCTCTATGACCGCTCCTCTGACCGTATATCTGATTCGCCACGGCGTGACCCCGTGGAACAAAACCGGGCTTTGCATGGGGCAAACGGACATTCCCCCGGATGGAGTCTGAACATGCCAGAACCTGTGATTGTCAATGCCGTGCTCAAGCGCATCAAAGCCCTGCCGGGTTGGCCAAAATTGCGGGTGCTGGATCTGAGTTGCGGGGACGGGGAGGTCATCGACGAGCTGTGCCGTGAGGGGTGTCAGGCCGAAGGCACGCATTTTCGGGCCGACGACTACATTTACAATTCCCCCAGCGAGGCCCTGGATACCTCTACGATTCATGAGAGGATCGATCTCACCCGTCCATTGCCCTTCGGGGATGGAGAATATGATGTGGTGCTTGCCACGGAAGTGTTGGAGCATCTGCCGTCCCACATTTTGCTGAGCGCCGAAATCGGGCGCATCCTCAAACCGGGGGGGCACTTTGTTTTTTCCACCCCCAATGTACACCGGCTGCAATCCCGACTGCGGTTTTTCCTTTCCGGACAGCATGAATTGCGTGGCGCCCGTCTGGATTGGAGCGTGGGCGCCGACGATCTCTACTCCACCCACTACAATCGCATCTATTTTCCGGTGATGCATTCGGTGCTGTATCACAACGGTTTGCGGGTTGAGGCCATGGGATTTACGGAGGCAAAATGGTCGGCGTTTCTGATGGGGCTTTTTCTGCCGCTGGTGATCCCGGTCACGGCGCTGGAATTGCGCCATGCGCACAAGCGTTCCCCTGAATGCGGGAAGGATTTGCTACGCTGGATGTTGCATCCGTGCATGCTGTTCAGCGACCAGATGCTGGTGGTCAGTCGAAAGCATCAGTAGGGTTGAGTTTGTGGAACTGCAATTGTTATCGGAACTGGAGGTCTTCCCGGGGCATGAGGCTGGTGGTAACGGTGACGCTTCTTTCGCTGTCGCCTCGGAGGATGTTGAGCTTGAGGGTGTCGCCGGGTCGGCTGAGGCGCACAAGGCTGCTGAGTTCGCTGCCGGAACGTATGGGCTTTTCATTGACCTTGCGGACCAGATCCCCTGATTCAAGGCCCGCGAGGTCGGCGGGGCTTTCGCGCACGATGCGGGTGAGGCGGACACCTAGGCGGGTGTCTTGCATGACCACCCCAAGCCAACTGAGTTCGGGGTTGTCGGTGCCGGCGACGATGAGTTCGGCGGCCCGCATGGCGGTATTGGCGGGCACGGCGAAACCGATGCCGATGTTGCCTTGCGACATGCCCCCGGCGGTGCGGATGAGGGTGTTGAGTCCGATGAGTCGTCCTTCGATGTCAATGAGAGGTCCGCCACTGTTGCCGGGGTTGATGGCGGCGCTGGTTTGAATGAAATCCACGATTGGCAATGCGGTTTCCGCGCGACCCTTGTGGCTGATGACCCCGTGGGTGACGGTGCTGCTGAGGCTGAAGGGGGAGCCGATGGCCATAACCATTTCCCCGACGCGAATGCCGTCGGAGTCGCCGGGTTGAATGGCGGTAAATTCGCGGTTATCATCGGTCTGAATTTTGAGCACGGCGATGTCGGTGGGTTCGTTTTTGCCCACGAGGGTGGCGGGATAGGCGGTGCCGTCCTCCAGAACCACTTCGATGCGCTGTCCGCCATGGAGGACGTGGAAATTGGTGAGCACATAGCCGGAGGGATCGATGATCACCCCGGAGCCCTGGCCCACCGGACGCTGGGCTTCCCGAAGCAGACGTCCATACCAGTCTACGAAATATTGGGTGGCTTCGGTGCGGATGACCACCACGGAAGGGAGAACTTTTTCCACGGTGTCGGCCATGGCGGTGTTCAGGGCCCGGGCCACATCAAGGGGCTGGGAATCTTCGAGGTTGATTGCCGGAGGGGGCGGGGGGCGCAGTGCCCGGGGGGGCGATTCGGCGGGGGAGGTGGGCTCGTTGCCGCATCCGGCCATGAAAATAAGTAGAAAAAGAGCTGGAAACAACTTCATGTGACTTCGGGTTCAAATGGTTCGGTGGTGATTTTTCCGTCTTTTTTGACGAGTTTTTCGATACGGCGTTCAACTTCGTTGAGGCGTTTTCCGCAGAGGTCGACCAGTCCGGAGCCCTCCTCGAAATGGGCAATCATTTCATCGAGGCTGAGTTTGCCGGCCTCCATTTCCGCGACCAAGGTTTCGAGGCGCTTGAGGGCGTCCTCGAATGAAGGGGCTGCGGTGGAGGATTTGGATGTGGGTTTGGTGTCGGGCATGATGGAACTTGGTTTCGTATGAATGCTTATCATGCCACAAATCTGAAATCTTTCAACTCAAAGGAACAGCGGATGGGTGACAGAATGATGAGGGGACGGAATGATGGGATGACGGGATGATCTGCAAATCACCGCACAAAATGTTTGCCGGAGCGGAGGGGACATCGTAGAAACGTTTTATGGATGAATCTCCCCGAAATGATTTTGTGCGTGTCGATCAGGATTTCGAACTGAGCCTGCGCCCCACCCGTTTTGCCGATTACGTGGGGCAAAACAAGGTGCGGGAGCGTCTTGAGCTTTTCGTGGCCGCGGCCAAGGGCCGGGGGGATGTGCTGGATCACGTGCTGCTGTCGGGTCCGCCCGGGTTGGGCAAAACCACGTTGGCGCACATTCTCGGGGAACAGATGGAGGTGAATGTGAAAACCACCTCGGGTCCGGCGATTGACAAGGCGGGCGATCTGGCGGGTCTTCTGACGGGTTTGGAAAAAGGCGACATTCTCTTTATCGATGAAATTCACCGGATTCCGCGCGCGGTGGAGGAGTATCTGTATTCGGCCATGGAAGATTTTGTCATCGATATTCTCATCGATCAGGGGCCCAACGCGCGGTCGGTGCGCTTGAATTTGCCGCGGTTTACGCTGGTGGGCGCCACGACGCGCATGGGGTTGTTGACGGCGCCGTTTCGTTCGCGCTTTGGCATGAGCAATCGCTTGGATTATTATTCCCACGAGGATTTGAAAAAGATCATCACCCGATCCGCGCGCATATTGAATGTGGACGTGGATGAGCCGGGGGCGTTGGAAATCGCGGCCCGCAGTCGCGGCACGCCGCGGATTGCCAACAATCTGTTGCGCTGGGTGCGGGATTATGCCCAGGTCAAAGCCGACAATCGAATCAACAAGGACATCGCCGACCGCGCCCTGACCATGTTGGATATTGATCAATTTGGTTTGGATGAGATGGACAAGCGGTTGTTGGAAACGATTCTCCTGAAGTTTTCGGGCGGTCCGGTGGGGTTGGGGAGTCTCGCGGTGAGTGTCGGCGAGGAAGCGGGCACGATCGAGGAGGTGTACGAGCCGTATTTGATTCAGGAAGGGTACATGAAGCGCACCCCGCAGGGGCGCGTGGTCACGCCGCTATGTTACGAGCGTTTTGGGTTGAAGCCACCTGCAAACGTGCAGCGCGAGTTGCTCTGAACGTCAGAGTATGGGCTTATGTATGGCTTGGCTTTTCGTGTGGGAGTCAGATTGTGGTGGGTGAGCTGGAAGATGGGAAAAAGCCTTCGGGGGAGACCGGACTCTTGATCTCACGCCGCCTTTCGCACTTTCGGGGGGACGTCACCATCAGAAGATGCGTTAGCCCCCGAAATCGAAAAATCCGACGTAAGCTGAAGAGCCCGGTCTCCCATAACCCTGAAGGATTGAGGAGAAGAATGCCGAAGGCTTTTCCCAGTCACACCCGCGCGCCCCCGCGCGGTTTACCCTGTAATGTTAGTGTGGGGGGTATTTTCTTGGCGCAGGGTGACGGGAGAGCCGATCTCCGCATCGGCAGGGGCGTAGGGGGCTTCGTGAAAAAACACGGGATGGCCGTTTGGCCATCCCGTGTTTAAATTTCGGATGAAAGGATCTCAGCCGATGTACTGTTGGAACAGCCAGGTGGAGAGATAGCGTTCACCGGTGTCGCAACCGATGGTGACGATTTTCTTGCCGGCGTTTTCGGGGCGTTTGGCGTATTCGACGGCGGCGTGGACATTGCCTCCGGCGGAAATGCCGATGAGCACGCCTTCTTCGCGGGCGCAGCGGCGGGCCATTTCGCCGGCTTCCTCTTCGTTGATGTGCAGGACTTCATCCACGACGTCGGGGTAGTAGTTTTTGGGGATAAACCCGGCACCGATGCCTTGGATTTTGTGGGGACCGGGGTTTCCGCCGCTCAAAACGGGGGAGCCTTTGGGTTCGACGGCCACGGCCTTGAAGTTGGGGTTCTTTTCCTTGAGGAATTTTCCGGCGCCGCTGATGGTACCGCCCGTGCCCACGCCGGCGATGAGGGCATCGACGTTTCCGTCGGTGTCTTCCCAGATTTCCGGGCCGGTGGTGGTGTAGTGGATGTTGGGGTTGGCGTCGTTGTTGAATTGTTGGGGCATGAAGGCGCCTTCGGTCTGTTCATGCAGTTCCGCCGCTTTGGCGATGGCGCCGGGCATGCCTTTTTCCGCCGGGGTGAGTACCAGCTCCGCGCCGAGGATTTTCAAGAGGTGACGCCGTTCCAGACTCATGCTTTCGGGCATGCAGAGCACGCACCGGTAGCCTTTGGCGGCCGCGACAAAGGCGAGGGCAATGCCGGTGTTTCCGGAAGTGGGTTCGATGATGGTGCCGCCGGGCTTGAGAAGGCCTTCCTTTTCCGCGGCTTCGATCATGGCTTTGCCAATCCGGTCTTTCACGCTATACAGCGGATTGCGCGATTCGAGCTTGATGTACACGTCCGCGACGCATCCTTCGGTGACACGGTTCAATTTGACCAGTGGGGTTTTGCCCACGGTATCCACAATGTTTTCATATACGGGCATGATGCTTCTCCTGAGGTTGTGCGCCTTTCTGCTGTGAAAGGCACGGGTTTCTTTTAATGTCTATCGATTTAATAGGGATTAGAATATCCAATCAATGGGATTGATCAAGCACGGAATGCAAAAAACAGTGATTTTTCTTTCAGGCCGTCCCTACCGGAGAAAGCGGTGAAACGCGGTTTCCAGGGCTTGAATGGACTCAAATCCATAGACCTCCCGGAGGGCCAACATCGGATCTTGACCGCGCACGGTAATCATTTGCAGGAAGCGAACGAACTCGCGGTTGTCTTTTTCCAGCATCAAAAAGCCGACGAGATGGTGGCTGGTGGCGTAGAAGCGGGGAATGTCGGCGGGGTTGGACGGATACCCGCGCAGGGAAAACACCTGTGCCAGTGGCATCGGGTTTCGCAAGCCGCCCAATTCATTGGCGGGGTTGACCCGTTGTCCATTGAAAGCTTTCCAGCCGGTTTTGCCGTACCATTCCGCGAGGCCTTCGTTCAGCCACAGGGGCGGGGGGCGGGCAAAGAAACGGTTGAGGACGAGGTGGCTCATTTCATGGGCGAGCACATGGGCGTTTTCGCGGCTGCGACCGGTGTCCTGCAGGTACATGACATGGCCGTGGACATAAGCGGCGGACCATTCGGGGGCGACGCCGGAGGCTTCGATGAAGCGCGCCCATTCCCGGGCGTCCCGGAGAACGACGATGCTGGATTTCACATCGGCCCGGTCTTGAAAACCGGGCAGGTCGGCGGCGATGTATTGATAAAAGAAATCCGCCTGACGGGCGACGGTGCGGGCATAGCCCATTTGTTGGTAATGAAGAATGAAATACTCGCTTTCGGCATGGCTCCAGTTGCGGCTCAATCCCAAGAGGGCGTCTTTTTCCCTGTCGCTCATGCCGCGGGGCCAGTGGTTGCCGAGGCGAAGGTTTCTCCAAGTGAGTTCGCGCCGTCCGGTGGGGGCTTCCATTTGGCCGGCGGGCAGGCTGCCGCGGGCGTGATCGCCGGCCAGACGCGCCACTTCGCGTCTGTCGGCGGGGGTAAGTTGCTCCAGGCGAACTTCGAGGGTATCCCCGTCATGGCGTTGGAGGGTGACGGTGCCGTGTTCATAGCTTACGAATCTTGCCCGGACGGTAAAGGAGCCCGGGGCCCGCCAAGTGCGCATGTCCGAAGCCTGCGCGGCGGTTAGGAGGAGGACGGAAAGCAAGAGCGGGAAGCGGAAATTCATGTGCGGATCCTTTGGTAATCCCGCAGATATTTCCCTTTTTCCCGTTTGACGTCAAAGGTCGAACCTTTGGTGGTCAGCCATCTGCTTTTTTTGCGGGCGGTTTCCGGGTCCATGCCTTGGCATTCGATAAGCCAGAGGGCGCCGTAGAGGACCGCGCGTCCTTCGCCGTGGGTGCAATGTATGAGGGCGGGACGGTTTTCCGGATTTTCGATCAGGTCCAAAAATTGATTGCGCAAATCGTCGTCGGGCACCTGGGTGGAGGGCAGGTGAATGTGTCGGCAGCCGATGGTTTCCAAGGTTGATTTTTCCCCGGCCACGTCGCCCTCGTTGTCGCGGCGCAGGTCAAACACTGCCCGAATGCCGTGGGTGCGCACGGTACGTCGGAGGGTTCCGGGTTTCATGGCGCCCGCGCGCATGACTTTGGAAGGAGTGAGAACGGTGAATCGGCGTTCCACCAATTGCCACCAAGCCCAAGCGCCGGCAAACAACAACAGCCCACCGGCCAAAATCGAAAGGAAAATATGCATGTGGGTATCATACCCGCATCTCGGGGATTTGACAAGTCCCGCCGTCCGCACCCCGCGGAGAGGTCCGGGCGCATGCGTTTTTCCCTTTCAAGGTCTTAGCTTCGAAAGTCGTTTTTGAGGACAAACACGCGTTTGAAGATTCCGAAGGACACGGTTTTGCTTCCGTCTTTCATTAGGGAAAGCAAATGATAATCCTTGTATTCGAAGGGATAAACGCCAGCCGCGTCTTGGACGCCATGGAGAAGATTCGCGGCATGTAGGAGCGGGTCGTTTTCAGCTTGGGCGGTGACTTTTTGGGCGATGGCGCGTTTGTGTTCCGCCTCTTCGGGTTTGGTCAGGGTAATGCCATACAGCACCAAGGCGACAATGCCCAATTTGATGATCGTTTTGAACAAGGCTTTCATTAGGATTCCTCCGGGTTGCACAGGACAAGCGCGTATCATGAACCCATTCGGCGAATTAGGAAAGAAAAATATTCGGCGACTCCCCGGGGATATGAAATTCCAGAAACGAGGCTTGAAAATTCCTTGCACGTCACGCGCTCCGTGGGTAACACCTCAAAAGCCAGTAATCCCTCGCTCCAGACGTTGTCGACCGTAAGGTAGACCGAACCGATGCTTCAGATGAAATGCAAGCGACTTTTCAAATCCCTTCTCCGCATGTCCCTCATGGCGGCAGGATTGCTGTTTTTGCTTTGGCTGGGTTTGGCCCAACCGTCGTGCCGTCGCAACGAGCTGTCCTCGATAGAGGTGGAACCCGATCGTTTGCGGGAGGACGTGGAGATGCTGTCGATGAATTTTTTTCCCCGCGATTGGCGTTCGGAGGAAAACCTGCGCAAAACCGCCGATTTTATCCTCGAGGCGTTGGAGGCGGCGGGTGCGGAGGTGAAGCTTCAACCTCACATGGTCCGGGGACGGCACTATTGGAATGTCATTGGAAAATTCAACCCGGAGGTGGAACCGCGCATCGTGGTGGGGGCGCATTATGACGCCGTCGCCAATACGCCCGGAGCGGATGACAATGCCAGCGGGGTGGCGGCTTTGCTGGCGATTGCGCGTCTGGTCGGAGAGCGCGCCCCGGAAATGCCCTTGGATTTTGTGGCCTACGTTTTGGAAGAACCTCCGTTTTTCGGGACTGCCGACATGGGCAGCGTCACCCATGCACGGGCCCTCGCGGAGAGCGGGGTGGAGGTGGAGGGCGTGATTGTGTTGGAAATGGTGGGCTATTTCAGCGATGAGCCCGGATCTCAGAAATTTCCCTCGCCACTTTTGCGCCTGTTTTATCCGAATCGGGGGAATTTCATCGCCTTGGTGAGCCGTTCCGATCAAGGCGCATGGATTCGCGATGTGAAGGCGGGCATGAAGGGGGCCACGCCACTGCCCGTATATTCCTTCAGGGCGCCGATCTGGGTGCCGGGCGTGGATTTTTCAGATCATCGCAATTATTGGCCGCACGGCATCCCCGCCTTGATGGTCACCAACACCGCTTTCTACCGCAACCAGGCCTACCATTTGCCGGAGGACACCGCCGACCGTCTGGATTACACCCGCATGGCCCAAGTGGTCGTGGCGGTTTTCGAAGGACTCGAATTTTTGCGGCCATGAAGGGCCCGCGATTCGTCATTATTCCTGATTTTCCCTTGTGCGCCTTTCGAGAAATTGATTGATGGCCCGGCGCAGAATCCAGGCTTGTTCGGCGGGCGAGGGCTCATCGGCTTGGCGTTTCAAGGCCGCTTTGAAATTTTTTTCATCCTCGGGATCGGGACCGAGATTGGGGCCGGGCAGGTAGAGGACGCCGAGGATGGCGGTTTCGTAGATGGCTGCGCAGGCTTCCGGGCGGCCGGCGTTGAACAGGGGTACGCCACGGGTAATCGCGTGTTTCAACAGGGCGGAGGCGGGGTCGTCTACGCCCTCAAAATCCGGAGGTTCCCTTCCCGCCGAGGCCTCAAAAACGATGCTTTCGATTTCCAAGTCGAAGGGGCCGTCTTTTTTATCGTAGATCGTGAAGCCGATGGATTGTATCGCATTGGGGTCAAGCGGTGCCACATCGGGGAGATCCACGCCAAAGGCGGAGGGACGGAATGCGGAAAGGGGGAGGCTTATCACTTCCCATTCGGTATCCGAGGTGGGTCGGAAGGGGACGCGATAGGAAAAGCCGCCTTGGCGGGCGGAGGTGCGAAGATCCATGAAGTATCCCCGGTTGGTTCCCCGTATTCGAAGTAGGATCGAGCCGTTTCCAGGCATGCGGTACGAGGGGCTGTTCGAACGGATGGAAGAAAATCCACCTTGGTTTTCCAAGGAAATTTCCCCTCGAAAGTGCAGACGGCCCTCGGCGGTGATTTGTGGGCTGCCTTTGGAGCGGCCGCCCATGACGTTGTCATTCACGGCGGTCCACCTCGTGTTATCCATGGGAAACAGTTGGAGGGGATTCGCAGCGAACGTGTAAACTTGCAGCATCAGCAGGAGCGGGGCGAGAAGGGATTTCATGTACACGAAACGCTTGAACCGCTCCCACCTTACAACGAGCGTTTCGACACCCGGCGATTTATGGGGCGTTGAGAATCCCGGTGAGGAAGAGGGAACACAGGCCCAGATAAATGGTGACGCCAGTGATGTCCGTGATGGTGGTCAGTACGGGTCCGGTCATCATGGCGGGGTCTTTGCCCATGCGTTTGATGAGAAAGGGGAGGCACCCTCCGACGAGTCCGGCGACGAGGACGTTTACACCCAGGGCGATTCCGGCAAGGCCGCCAATGAGGGGATTGCCCTGCAGCAGGGTGGCCACCCCGGCGAAGAGGAGACCCAGGGCCAGGCCGTTGATGAGCCCGATCACCAATTCTTTGCGCACCGCGCGCAGGGGCGGGGTGAAAAAGGATTCCTCGGAGGTGCCGCCACCCAGACCCGCCAATTTTTCGGCGACATTTTCGGAGAGGATTTTCATGGCTTCGTCAAAGGAGATGACCCCGAGAATTCGTCCGTTTTTGTCCACGACGGGCAACAACATCAAACGGCGGTTGCGCAGGGCTTTGGCCGCATCGAGGGCGGGGTCATCGCGTCTTTTTCGGAAAGCCGTTGCAGGATGTCGGCCGCTTGGTGCACGGGCACAAAGGGAAAAAATTTCGCGGCGTTTTCCCCCTCCATGTTTTTGACGATCTCGGCGGCGTAGTCCGGTTTCATGGCGCCAATCACCTGGCCGGAGCGTTTGGTGGACATTTCCATCAGGCAGGGAAGCACCATTTCCGGAGGAGCTTCCATCAATAGGCTGGCCACCCGGTGGGGTGAGAGTTCGATGGAGACATGGGCGGCATCCTTGGGTCGGTTTGCTTCCAAGGCCACGCTCATCTGGCGGCGGTAACTTTCAAGTTTTTCAGGGACCAGTAACATGGGGTTTTCTTTTCGTATTTCAGTGCGCAAGGGAAGGTTCGAGAATGGGAATTGCTACCCACGCGTGAGGAGAAGGCAAGAGAATACGGCGATCCCAAAAACAAAGCAGGAGGTTCAGGGGATGAGCCGGACGGCGATGAAGTAGGTTCGCATGTCGTAACGCGGGGTTTCCATATAGCTGGCGCCGCCGACGAATTCGAGGTTGTTGGCGAATTCCCAGCCCAGTTCGCCGCGCGCGCCCCAGACGAACATCCAATCGTCTCCGGCTTCGCGTGCGGTGCCGGCTTCGCCGCTGAGGCTGTAGCGAAAGAGGTCGGAGGCGCGCCCGCGAAGATTGAGATAGAGCATGTGTTTCTGGAGTTCCCGCGGGGTATAGTAGAGGTCGGAATCTTCTTCGCTGTCGGCAAAGCGGGTGAGGAGGCCGGCACCGAGATAGGGGGCTTCGTTCAGGCGAAAGATGAAGCGGCCTTCCAGTTGTCCGGTGTGGTTGCCGTCGCTGCGGAAGAGGCCGTCGGCGTTCAGAAAGACATCCCAGAGGTTATGCACGCGGGAGTAGGCGTGGGCGCGGGCATGGTCCTGGGTGATGCCTTCTCGGACGGCTTCCACGGTTTCCACGTCGCCGCGGCTCAGGCCCAGATCGAGATGGCCCCGCATGCGTTGAGAGGGAAGGCGCAGACGGGTGTCCCATCCGACGAAATTTTCCGCGTCGTCCATTTGGGTGTACCTGAGGATGGCGTCGAATTCGGTGAGTTCGTTGACATGGGTTTTTACGCCGATGCCGGTGCGCCATCCTTCTTCCTCTCCCATGCCGCGGCGGGCATGGCGGAGTTGCTCGACGGCTCCGAAGAGCTGGATGTTGGGGCTAACATAGCCGGAGGCTTGGAGGCCGCGGCGGGTGAAGTTGCGGTGATCGGAATCCACGCGGCGCAAGTAACGACCCTCCAAGGCGGGGTTGCGTTTTTGGTCGATGCTGGCGAGGTGTTCCGCTGCGGCGGTATGGTCGGGGCGGAGAAGGGCGGCCTGGTCCAGTTCCACGCGTGCCAAGGCGAAATCTCCCGCCCGCAGGGCGTTCATGCCGCGATTGAAGGACACTTCAAAGGGATCGGCGCCCAAGGCGCGGGCTTCAAGAAACCAGTGGTCGGCCCGGGGGGCTTGATTATGCCAGTAGAGGGTTTTGGCCTTGGTGAGTCGAGCTTGGACCAGTGGATTTTTTTGGGTGAGGTGGCGCAGGAGGTCTTCGGAGGTCCAAGCGGGGGGGACGCGCTTGGCGGAAAGGGTGTCGGGGGAGGAGCCGGGAAGATGAAAGGCGGGATCGGCTTCGTTCAGGTCTTCGAGGATCTCCCAGCGTTCCGTAACTGGAAAGTGGGAAGGAAAGCGTGGCGGGCGGTGGAGAAAGGCGCGGGCCTGGTGGGCTTCGAGCCGTTGGGTCAGGTCCGGGAGGACACGATAGGGGACTTGGTCGAAAACGAGGAGCACCTGTCGGCTTCCCACGGCGGGTGGGGTTTGAAGCGCCTCGGGGTCTAGGAAGGTCCAGCCGGCTTCGCTCAAACGGTCCAACAGCAGGCCGACGCTTTCCACGGAATGGGTTCCGGGAAGCGGGCAGCGGGATATGTGGGAAAAGAGCAGGACGGGCACGGCGTCGGAGACCGGGCGTGCGGTCAGGGAACCAAGGTGGCGGAGGGCGGGTTGGAACCTGCGGTCTTCGGCCAGAGAGGCGGCGAGGAGTCGGGTGATTTCGGGATCGTCGGGATGTAGATCGGAGAGGCGTTGTGCGTGGGCGAGGGCTTTGGCGGTTTCGCCGCGAAGGGCGTGGAGGTCCCGGAGTCGGGTGAGGGCCCGGGCCTCCAAGGAGGGTTCGGAGAGGAGGGATTCGTAATGTGCGCGGGCTTCCTCGAAGCGTTCTGCCTTCATGAGGGTGCGGCCGAGCAGGAGGCGTAGGGCATTGGAGGCGGGTTGTTCCCGCAGGGCGCGCCGGGCGAGGTCGACGGCAAGGTCTCCTTCGTCAAGCTGTTCGGCCAGTTCGGCGCGGAACCGGAGAAGGGCGGGGTGTTGGGCGTCCATCGTGAGACCCGCGTCCGCGTGGTTGGCGGCTTCACGCGTGTCCCCCAGGGCCAGGGACAATTCCGCTGCATAGGCGTAGAGGTTGGGGTCGGGGGTGGCGTCCAGATGGCTGAGGAGGAGGGCGAGTGCTTCGTAGGTTTTGCAGGCCTCCGCGAGGGATCGGGCGGCGGAAAGGGTGTAGTAGGGGATTTCGGGGGATTGGGCCCGGGCGAGTTCCCAGTAGAAGTTGGATTCGGCGGGGCGGCCCAATTGATCGAGCATGTGGGCGAGATCGGCGGCCGGGGCGGTGCCGGTATCGACGCGTACCCGCAGGACTTCCATCCAATGGGTGGCGGCAACATGTTCTCCGAGGCTGAGCAGGAGTTGGAATTGGCGGATGAGCAGATCGAGTTGTTCGGGATTTTGGGCGAGGCTTTCTTCATAGGCTTTGGCGGCGGCGGCGGGGTCTTCGCCCTCCAGCGCGCGGAGTCCCCGGACGCGGGCGATTTCCCATCCCGGGAGCAGATCGAGGGGCGCGTCGGACATGAGTTTGGCGGCGGTGTCGGGTTGTTGTGCGCGTTGGGCGGTTTCGATGGCGCGGGACCACAAGGGGCGTTCGGGATCGCGCTCGAGAATTCGCAGGAGGTGCGGGAGGGCGTCTTCATGCCGATGCCGGGCGAGCAGGAAGAGGGCGTGTTCCCGCATGAGGTCGGTCACCTTGGCGGCGTGAGGTTGTTTGGGGTCTTGGAGGAGGGGGGCGTCTTGAAGCAGGGCGATGAGTTCGGGGTAGCGTTCGCATTGGTGGAGGATTTCCAGGAGCATGTCGGTTTGGGTCGGGTCGGTGTCCTCCGCGAGGTCCGCGAGAAAGGGTTGGAGGCGGGGGAGGAGATCTTCGCATTGTCCCGCCAAGGCGAGCGCGTAGCCCAGATACAGGCCGGTCAGGGGATGGCGGTCGCCTTGATCCCAGGCAAGTTCGAGGATGGCGCGGGAAGCGTTGATGCGGTTTTTGTGGATCAATTCCCGGCCAAATGCACCGAGGTCGGCGTCGTCTTTGTGGGTATTGAACAAGCGTACCGCACGTTCAAGTTCGCCTTCTTCGACGAGGCGGGCGACGGCTTGGAGGAGGGTGGATTCGCGGGGTTCCAGTCCATGGCTCAGGGCGGCGTCTAGCACTTCGACGGCTTCAAGGGTTTGGCCCGCGGCCCAAAGACTCCATCCGTAATCCCGCTGGAAGTCGATGCGCTCGGGTTGCCAGGCGACAGCGCGTTCGAGGACTTGCCAGCGTTGCCCCGGAGGTGTTGCGTCGGCCCACTGGAGGAGCAGTTGTTCGTATTCGGTTTTCAAAAAAGCCGGCAACTCTTCGTTCTCGAGCAGGGGTTGGATGTGCGCGGCGGCCTGTTCGTGGTTGCCACGGGCCTTTTCGTGCCTCATGCGGGCGACGGCGGAGACGGTGCGGCGGAGGGACTCGTCCGGCAGGCGGTTGAAGAAGGCTTCCGCGGTTTCGGGGTCCTCTAGATCCAGGATGACATGTCCTTTCAGGGACAAAGCTTCGAGATGTTCGGGAAATTCGTTGAGGAAGATGTCGATGGCATCCAAGGCCTCCGCGTTGCGGTCATCGGCGTACTGTGCGCGGGCAATCCAGAGCCGCCACTCGATGGGTGGCGGGGCATCGGTATCTTCGGGACTCCATGCGGCTTCGGCGTCGCGGAAGCGGCCCAAACGATACAGCGCCCAGCCGCGTTCTCTGCGGATGGAATGTTGGCCGGCCAGGATTGTTTCCGCCCGATCAAGGTCATCCAAGGCTTGGTTGAGGTGTCCGCGCCGGAGGGCATCCATGGCGAGGGCATAAGCGAGGGTCGGATGAAAGGGGTGGGGTTCGTCCCTGGCGAGATGGGCTTCCGCCGGGGCGCGGTCACCTTGGGCGAGGGCGTCGAGGACTTTGTGAATGTCGGCGATATCGGCAGTGTCGGATGCGAGTTCCAATAGCAGGCGGGCATCTACGGCGCGGTCGCTTTCCCAGAGGCGGAGGGTGTGGGAGGCGAGAGGTTCACGACCGAGGTTTTCCCAGGTTTTGGGCGGAAGGGAGGCGAGTTTTTCGCGAAGGTCCGCGCCCCGTAGCGTTTCGATCCAAAGTTCCACCCGCCATCGGTCGATGTCGGGGTCTTCGGGGCGGAGCGCCAGGGCGGTGCGATAGGCCTCGAGGGCTTCATTGCCTTTGTAGGACAACTGTAGGGCGCGTCCGTATTGCTTCCAAGCGTCGAAGGAGCCTGGGTCGGCTTTGACGGCCTCGGCGGCGGTGGTGGTGGCGGCGGCGGGATCGCCATCGGCGAGGGCGGCACGGGAGGCTTGGAGGGCTTCGCGCAAGGGGTTTGCGGACTCCTGCGCAAAGATACAGGGGGCGGCGGCCAAGAAGCCGGCGAGGATGCAGGGGAGCCATTTCATGGTTGAATCTCCGTGGCGCGTTGAAGGCGTTTGAGTTCGGGTGGCCAGTCTTGGCCGCGTTGGTTGGCTTCGACCATGCGTTGCCAGGGAGGTCCCTGGAGGGCGGCGGGGGGGAAGGCATCGGTTTCCGACGGTCGGAAGACGAGGTGGTCATTGCTTCCGAGCGTCGGAAGTGTGTCGTCGGGGTCGGCAAGCATGTAGAGTTTCAGACCGGCGTCGCGCGCGGTTTGGTGGAGGGGTTGGGCGTTGGCGGGCAGGGCGACGCGGGTGATGAGGGTTTCGAGGGCGGGGTGCTCTCTGCGGGCTTGGATGAGGCGGTCCAGGTCGGCGGAAGCGGATTCGGCTTCGAGGACGGGGATGGTGTGCAGGCCTTTGGCGGTGAGTTTTACCCAGTCGGTGAGGGCGGCGGACAGGGAGTCGGGGGGCAGTGGGAAGAAGACGCCCACGACGTGGTCGAGTTCGCGTTGGGTGAGGGCCGAGAGATTTTCGCCGCTGAGGTAGAGGGGTTCGAGGGGCGAGAATTTCCAGTTGGAGACCTCACAGGGTTCCTCGAGGGATGTGAGGAACAGTTGGCCGGAGGAGAGGACTTGTACGGGGGTGGGGGATAGGAGGGGCGCGCCGTCGGCATCAATGCGAAGACGGTTGTTTTTGAGGAGGATTTGGTGGTGGGGGGAGGGGTTGGGTAGGGGGATGTCGGCGAGTCGGATCATGGGGCCGCGGTTTTTTTCGTGGACTTGAATCCGATGGGTTTCGAGGGTGATGCGGATATGGGCGGGGGGACTGTGGTAGCGTAGGTGAAGTTCCAGTTTCCCACCCCGGGGGACATGGGGGGTGAAGTCCCAGCGGAAATCCGGCCAGGGTTTGGCACCGTTGAGGGAGAGGGTGGCTTCGGGGGGGAGGATGAGTCGTCGGGTTTCGGGGTGGGTGATGCCCTGGCCGCGCCAATGGAGGGGGTGGGGGGCGTCCGGTCCTTTGGGCAAAAAGGTGGAAAAGGCTTCCATGTGATTGAGGAGGTCGTGTCCGGACCAGTCGCCGCGCACACGGAGGCGGGAAAGGCGTAGGGGGTTGGCGGAATGATGGTTGAAGGAGTCGCCTTCGTCGGTGAAGGCGAGCGTGTGCCAGCGGGTGAGTTCGGTGTGGAGCAGGGAAGCGGCGAGGACGTCGGCGCCGGCGGAGCCGCCGGTATCGGTGTAGGGAAAGAGATAGGCGAGGGGAATCCCGCCCGTCCAGTATTGCAGGTCCAAGGCGGCGCGGGAAAAATCCTTGTGGAGGCGTTGGCGATAGGCCTCATCGGATTCGGGGGCGCCGTTGATCCAGGCGCGGTGACTGAGGAAGTTGCGCCGCGTGCCTTCGGAATCGACGGGAACCTGTTGGATGGCGTCGTGTCCCATGGAAATCAGGTGCCAGAAGGGATCTTTGGATAGACTTCGGACTTCGTTGGATTTGAGGAAATGGTTGCCCCAGGTTTTGGTAACGGAAGTGGGGAGGGCCAGGTGGGCGATCAAGCCGGTTTCCCGGAGCAGGGGGGTGGCTCGGATGACGTTGTCCTTGCGTCCGCCCTCAAAGATCAGCAGGAGGGCTTTTTCGGGGAGGGGGTGTTTGTGGCGCAGGAATTGGAGGGCGTCCTGATCGGTCATGGTTTCCCACCCGGCGTCTTGGAGGGCATGGAGTTGCTCGGCCAGTCGTTCCCGGGAGACGTAACGGGGGTCGCCGGAGTCGTTGATGCCCTCGTAGGAGAGAACGTGGAAACCCTGCCAGTGTTGCCAGATTTCGGGTTCATGGCGGGGTTTGGGGGTGGGGCGAAAGAGGAGCCAGCCCAGTCCGGCGGCGGCGGCGAGAAGAACGAGCCATTGGAACGCGATGAAAAGTTTTTTCATATCCGTCCTTTCCGGGTGCCCCAATCCGGTTTCCAGAAGGTGAGCACCGCGATGGGTAATTGCCAAATGAGGATGAGCAGATAGAAGAAGCAGAAATGGACGCCGTAGATCCACAGGCGGGATTTGCGGGCGAAGAGATAGGTGGAACTCATGAGCATGCTCATGAGCAGGATGCCCAGCAGATAGACGAAGGGGGTGCCGAGTCTGAAGAGGGGTACGAAAATCATGGCACGGAACACCACGGCCGGGCCGAGAAGGGGCAGGAGGAAGCCAGTGTAAAAGGAGAGGGCCATGAAGGGCTGACGCCGCCACATGAAGCCGCAGGCCCGAAGGGATTCGCGGAACCAAGAGCGTTTCCAGCGCAGTTGCTGGCGAAGGAATTGCCGGGTACTTTCCGGAACGATGGTGGTGCAGCGCGCGCGGCTGTCGTAGAGGACCCGATGGCCGTCCCGCAGCAGGGCGTTGGTGAGGGATCGGTCATCGCCAAAGGTGGCGGGGATGCCGAGGAACTTCTGATCGAGCCATTCGTCCAATCGCTCCTCCACCAAGCTGCGGCGATAGGCGGCGAAGGGGCCGGAAAGGCAGGTGACGCTGTCGAAAATGCTTTCCGCGGCTTTCATCACCCGGAAGCCGATGTAATATCGGACGGCCTGCATTTTGGTGATGAGGTTGACGTGGGAGTTTTCCACGTCGCAGTGGCCGGTTACCGCGGCGACGGTTGGGTCCGCAAAGGCCCGCACGATATGGGTCAGGGCGTCTCGCTCCAGAAAGCTGTCGGAGTCGATGAACACCAGCAAATCGGCCTTGGAGATGCGGACGCCGGCGGCGAGGGCCTGCCGTTTGCCTTGAGCGGTCTCGAAACGGATGGAGACCAATTCGGGATAGTCGGCTCTGGCGGCTTCGATGCGCTCCGGGGTCCGGTCGGTACTGCCGTCGTCGACAACCACCACTTGGAGCTTATCGGCGGGATAGCGGGTCTCCATGATCTCACGGATGGTGCGCTCGATGTTGGTTTCTTCGTTGTGAGCGGGAATGACCACGGTCATTGTGGGGGTGGCTTCGTTGGGTTTGGGGGCGCGGTAAAATCCGGCAAAGATGAATCGGCTGAGGAGGTAGGCGCCGACGCAAATGCTGTAAAGGAAGATGGGGACATCAAACCAGAAGTCGTAGAGGTTGTCGTACTTGCTGAGGAGGATGAGGCTGAACGCCACAAAAGCCAACAAAACGGCGGTGATTCGAAGTACGGCCCAGGTGCCGCGGGCGAGCCGTCGGCCCAGGGGTTCATCGAAAGCCACGCCCAATTCGCCGTGGGGATCATCCCGATTTTGCACCGTGCCTTTGAGATGATAGGTGTGGTTGTCATAGCCCTCCGGCAGTACGTTTTCGGGCACGTGGAATTTCAGTCGGATGTTGTCCGTGCCATCCGGGAGGTGGATATGGGCCAAGTGGATGCCGCCTTCGGAGAGGTCGGAAGCCTTGCACAAGATTTCCTGCCGTTGTATTCCACGGCCCACGATGAGCTTGACGGGGAAATCCACGGCATAGCGGAAGTGGGTTCTCCGATCGGGGGTGCCCGGTCGGGAGAGGGCTCGTTTTCTCCGGTCCGGGACCATTTGATGCGATTTATGCATGGAAAACCTCGTGGTGGGAGAACCTGTCGGGAGCAACTGGGCCGATCAGGAATACCAAGAATGGAAACACCTGTTGATGAAACGACCGTATGGAGGATAAACGTGACATTGAAATGCTCCATCTATAATTATCATACTTTATGTAAATACAGTCAAAATATTAATATTTGTAAAAATAATGAAAAACATAGCTTGTGTGAATGGCAATCGGGGTAGTATAATGGAGGTGCAAGGAGGCGCGGGTCTGCGTTTGAATTGCGATTGAGTCATTACGGGCATTGCAATGGAGCAATGTGCTATGAAAGAAAAAAACACTGCAACAGACCAAATGAAAGTGCCATTGAGGATTCTGATTCTTGATGATGAGAAAGATTTACGTCGGCTGATGCGGATTTGCTTGCAGAAGAGCGGGTGCGAGGTGGATACGGTTGCCAATGGGCGGGAGGGGTTGCAACGTTTGTTCAGCGTGCATTATGATGTGGTGGTCACTGACTATCGGATGGCGGAGATGGATGGATTGACGTTCATTCAGGAGGCCTTGATTCTTTGGCCTTGGTTGGGGGTGGTTCTGATCAGTTGTTTTTTGGGAGATGCCGAGTTGGAGCGGGCTGAACAACTGGGGGTGAAGCGAATTCTTGAAAAGCCGGTATCGAATCAGGCGCTTGTCAGGAATGTGCTGGAGGAAGGCGCGGCCAGTCGGGGACGAAACTCGGCCATGGGATCGGAGATGCCTCATTTGATCCATCACCAGGTGAATCTTCTCCGCCAGATGACGGAATCGGCATTACAGGGACAAAGTTTGCAGCATGGGATGGAGCAACTGGCAATCGGGCTCCAAGGGATGATTCATTGTGATCTTGTGGGGGTGTTGGGGATTGAGGACCGGGGCGGGTCTTTATTGGTTCAAGCGGAGGGTGTGCAGCGGGAAGCGTCGGTCAAGTTGCTCCAGCGGGAAATGATCAATCGCTATCAGACCTTGTCAGGACGCTCCTTGTCGCATGGACAACTTGATATTCAAGTCAAAGGGGCGCTGAGTTCCGAAGCGGCCGCCTCCGATATTCAGCACGTTACCTCGGTGCCGGTGATCGGGAATGATCGGGTGTTGGGGATGCTCACCCTGGCGTTCACCCGCAGTATGGCGATTTCCCCGGAGGACAGACATTTCTTGTATCATGCGGCCAATCACTTCTCCACGGTGTTGCAGGCGGTGGGCGAAATTCGAAAATTGGCGATTTATGATCCCTTGACGGGCGCCCACAATCGCCAGTTTCTGAACTCGGAACTGGAACGGCTCTGGCTGCAGGCTTTGCGGTATGAACATGACATTGCGGTTATGGTGTTGGATGTGGATCACTTCAAGTCGATCAATGACAAACAAGGACATTTTGTTGGAGATGGAATTCTGGCGGAGTTCGCACGGGAACTCAGGGCTTTGATTCGCGCTTCGGATTTGTTGGTGCGCATGGGCGGGGATGAATTCGTCTTGATTTTGTTTCAAGCCCAAGCCGGGGAGGCGCAGGACCTCGCGCATCGCATTCTGTTGCATATGCGACACCACGCCTTCTGCCAGGGCTGCGAGAAAACATACATTACGACCACGATCGGAATCGCGCTCAGTCGGCCCGGCGACAAAATTTTCACGCACACGCAATTGCTGGAAAACGCGGACCAAGCGTTGTACTGGGCCAAGCGGCGTGGTCGGGATCAGGTTGCGGTTTGGTCGCCTGCGGGGGAATTTGCCGATGCGGGGGATGGCAAGGAAGATTCCAAGGGGACGGTTTCAAGGGGGACTCAGCCCGCAAAGTCCTCCACGCGAGTGCTGTTGCTGCTTCAACAATCCCGGATTCGATCCATGGTACAGTCGACCTTGGAGCGTCAAGGCTATGAAGCGGAGGTAATTGAGACGGCGGGGGAGGCGCGGAAACTTTTGCAGACTCGTCCGGGGGCCTACGATTTGCTTTTCACGGAATTTTTCAGTGAAGGCGAGGGAGGCATCAACTGGTTGAAGGAGGCGGGACGTTTGGATCCATGCTTGGTCAAGATGGTCGTCAGCGAGGCCGTGACCGTGGAAAAGGCGATTGCCGCGTTTCGGGGAGGGGCCTATGATATTCTGAAATGGCCTTGTGAGGCGTCCCAGTGGGGGGCGCAACTGGCGCGGGCCATGGAACACCGTCGTTTGCTGAAAGAAAATCGTGGGTATCAGCAATATTTGGAGGCGATGTTGCGACAGAAAAGCAAAGAAGTGATCGAAAGCCTGGAGGAGGTGAAAGCTTCATATGAGTTTGCATTGGAAGCCATGGTGGGCATGCTGGATGCCCGGGAATACGAAACCAGTTTGCACAGTCAACGGGTGACGGCGTTGACAAAAATTCTGGCCGAGCACATGGGGATCCCCGAACCGGAGATCTCTGAAATCGCCCGGGGGGCGCTGTTGCATGACATAGGAAAAATCGGCATTCCCGACAGTATATTGCTGAAGCCCGCTCCTCTTACGGACGCGGAATGGGAGGTGATGCGCACCCATCCGGAGGTGGGATATAAATTGTTGAAGGCAAATCCCTATTTAAAGACGGCGGCGGAGATCGCGTACTGCCATCACGAAAATTTTGACGGAAAAGGATATCCCCGCGGGCTCAAGGGTGAGCAAATTCCGTTGGGTGCGAGAATCTTCAACTTGATCGACAGCTACGACGCGATGCGTTCGCCTCGCATTTACAAACCCTCTGTCTCCAGGGAAAAGGCCTTGGGGGAAATTCGCAAGCAATCCGGGCGACAATTTGACCCCGGAATTGCGTCCGCTTTTTTTCAGGTGGTGGATCGGCTTGAGAGAGAAGGACAATGGCCCAATCAGGAAAGCCGTTCTTTGTCGTGCAAGAAGCGTCCATGGCCGCCATTGCGTTCAGAAGAAAATCATCCGGGGATTCACCCGAGCTCCGGAAATGCCAATGGAGGGGGGAAATGAACCCTATCGAGATCCGCGCTTTGAGTCGGAAACAGAAACGCATGAGCGAGGTATTACGAATCCAACAAGAGCGTTTCGAGCAATTGTCCGAGTTGAATCGCACTTATGTTTGGGAAGTGGACGGGGAAGGGCGGTATACGTATGTGAGCAACACGGTGGAAGCGGTTTTGGGGTATCGGCCGCCCGATCTTGTGGGGAAATTTTTCTACGATTTTCATCCGCCGGATTTGCGGGAGGACTTGAAGGCCAAAGCCTTGGACCTGTTTGTGCGACAGGCGTGCTTCAGAGGTTTCGAAAATCCGGTGGTGGCCAAAAACGGCCAAATTTTATGGTTTTCCACCAATGGGCTGCCGATTGTGAATGACGAGGGGAAGTGCATGGCCTACCGGGGAATGGACATCGACATTACGGAGAAGCGGAATATCGAGCGGGAATTGATCCTGGCCCAAAAAAATGCAGAGGCCGCTCACTATGCCAAGGCTTGCTTTCTGGCGAACATGGGGCATGAAATCTTAACGCCCTTGACCACGCTGCTTGGATTTTTGGCCCTGCTCAAGAACACCGAACTCACCGAGGAACAGGCATCATACGCCGAAACGGCAATGGATGGCGCGGACACATTGCGTATTTTGCTCGAAGATCTTTTGGATTTTGCGAAAATCGAAGCACACAAGTTGGAGTTGGATTGCTTGGATTTCGATTTGCACGACTTGTTGGAAAGTTCTTCGGGACAATTGGCGCATTTTGCTTTGGAAAAGGGACTGGAACTGATTTACGAAGTGGATCCCGGCCTGCCGTCCCGTTTGCGCGGCGATCCCTTTCGCCTTGGACAAATCATCAGGAACCTCGTGACCAATGCCATCCAATACACGGAAGAAGGGGAAGTGATCGTGAAGTGCAAGGTGGTGGAGGAAACGGAAACGGAAGTGACTTTGCGTTTTGATGTGGAGGATACCGGGATGGGGATACCCGGGGAGCAACTTCCGCATTTGTTTGACAAGTTCAGCCATTTGGAAAATCAAACCACAGGGTCGCAGGGGGGCGCGGGGTTGGGGCTCGCCCTATGCAAGCATCTTACCACCCTGATGAATGGGCGGATGGGGGTGGAAAGCGAACCGGGCACCGGCTCATTGTTCTGGTTCACCGTCCGTTTGACCAAGCAGGCAAAAATCACCCGCTCAAATCCAATCATTCCCGCGAACCTTCGAAACACCCGGGTGTTGGTGGTGGATGACAACCCGTCGCTATGCGAATTGCTGGTCAATCGTCTTTCTTCTTGGGGGATGCGCGCCACAAGCGCGAATGAATCCTCCACGGCCCTGCAACAGTTGGAGCAGGCGCTTGAAAACAAAGACCCCTTCGCCTTGACGCTGATTGATTTGGAAATGCCCGCGATGGGTGGACAGGCTTTGGGGCAAAGTATCCGCGCCGACAATCGCTTCGACGGGATGAGCCTTCTGTTGCTGGTTCCGTTGGGGACAAGACGCTTGCTCAGCGGACAACTGGATCGTCATTTTACCGGACACATCTTCAAGCCAATTCGAAATTCCGAACTCCTCACCCTCGTATCCAAAGCTCTCCCAACGCTATGAAATCCAACGATCCCCCATCCTCACGTCCAAGAAATCCGCTCATTCCCGCCGGGATGCGTCCCATACCTTGCTCCATGTTGTCAGAGTTTGAATTGGAGGAAATTGATCATGCGGAGCTTTGGTCCAACGCCCGCTAGAAGGCGGTGGAAATCCTCGAGAACCGGTTCCCGCTTTCCGCCCGTTTTTACAAAGTGAGCGTTCAGGAGTTGGTCTGTATACCCTCACCGGTCATACGCCTCAAAAACATTCGGCCTCCCCGGGAAATGCTGGAGGCCTTGATCCGGTTTCAGGAGGAGGACGGACAGGTGCCCGATCTGGTGGAAATCGGTGAGGATGTCACCGGGCCAACGGATAAATCGGGAAGGCCAATGCTGGTTCGATTGGCCAAGAGGAGCCAGAGCGGGATGGATCAGGAGGCCGCGCTGATCATTGCCGTGAGCAGCTATGTGCATCATTCCGGTGACGTTCAGTTTCTTTCCAAAAACATTCACGGCAATAAGGTGGCCAAACACCTCTATGATGCCATGGAATATCTTTGGCAGTCCCGTTTTTCCGAATCCAAGGGATTGCTACTGTCGGTGAAGGGCGAGGAAGCTGCGGAGGTGGTTGCGGGTATTGTTGAGCACGCATGGGTGCTTTGCGCGATCGATGAGATGTTGGGCCTGCCGGGAATTTCCGGACTTGCGCAAAAAACATGGCGTTTGCGGCAACGTGGGCTTGCCGCCAACATCCACAATTTGCTTTGGAATGAAGTGCAAGGAAAATACCTGCCCGTTCCAACGGGGGATGAAACCAGGGAAGATGCTGAATTCGATCCCCGGGGCGCCGCCCTTGCCATCCGTGCGGGGTTGCTGAATTCGGACGAGAGCGGCAGGTCCCTTAGAGCCACTCAGATTCTTCTGGAGGAGCAGGGTCCCCGGGCGGGATGGGCGGCCTTGGCCGCGGCCATATATGAGAAAGCGGGATATCAGGTTCAAGCGATGGAGATGCTTCGTGGTTTGGCGGAGTGTCTGAGAGATGGTGACCTTGGGGGCGGGGAATCCTGCGAAAGCGCATGTTCACTTTTTTCATCTTCGGAACATCTCATCGCCGCCTATTTCCTAGAGGCGATGAAGAATCTGCACCCGATGGTGCAGCATGCGCCTCCCCCGCAGCGAGAAGAGACCTCGCCGATGCTCTCGTTTGGGTATCCATCCATGAGAAAGTTCAGTTTCAGGAAAATTGAGTATGAGGAGAAACGAGAAAACAAGCGCGCTCCGATTGAACTTCCCGTTGATATTCTGGTGAAAGGCCTGCGGCATCGCCAAAAGGCGACCGGGGTGATTCGACACCCATCCACCTATGGGTTGGGGTTGATCACCACCGAGGCGATTGCCGAGGGCGCCACGCTGGAAATGACCGCGCATTGCGAGTTGCTGGGAAGTAAAAAGCCTTGCCGCCTGCGTGGTCGCGTATCCTGGACCCGATCAAAAGTGGGGACTCGACTGTATCAAAGCGGCGTGGAACTGGATGCGCGGAGCAAAGACCTGAAAAAATGGAAATCCTTTGTGTTGAAACATCTGCGCATGCAGGATGCCCTTCAAAGGTGAAAATCGCCGGAGGATTCCGGCTGATAGGTCAGGGCTTCAATTCGAATTTTCCGAAATCCGTCGGGGACCCGCCACTCCAGTTCCTCCCCGGCTTTATAGCCCAACATGGCGGTGCCAATGGGGGAGAGGACGGACATTTTTCCTTGGGAAATATCCGCGTCGCCTGGAAAGACCAGGGTGATTTCCATTTCCGTGTCATCTTCCAAATCCCGGTATCGCACCCGCGAGTTCATGGTCACGACTTCGGCTGGAATTTTTTCCGGGGGCAAGACCATGGCGCGCTGGAGTTCGTCCTCCAGGGCGCGGACTTTTTTTCGCTCCGCGGGGTCCATGTCGTCGAGAAAATCCTGCAACCGTTGCAGGTCGAAAGCGCTGATGTAAATTTTACGTTTGTTTGTCATGAGTGATCTCCTTTTGGCAAAAGGCATACCTTGCCACATTCCAGGCGGAAGGCAAGACCTCATTGCGCAAGGTCATCTCAAGTTCAAAGATCGGGGCATGAATCTGACGGCGATGAAGTTTTTTCGCGGTGTTCATTTGCGTGTGCCAGAGGGTGTTCCTTCATTCGGTGAGCGTGTCGTCATGGGGGACCATGCCGAATCCCGTACGCCACACCCATTTTATATGTTAATATGATCTAAATCTATATTTTGAAAATAATATAATTTAAGTAATAAATATATTACATTCTAATCTTGCGTAAGAATGCTTTGATGTTAATGTATAATCGTGCGTGTATGCTTGGCCTCTTTTTGGGTGTGTGAGCGTGGATGTAAACTGGAAAACCAAAATATGAATAAAACGAATTTCGAAATAGACCGAATAGATGAGCCATTGAGAGTTTTGATTCTTGATGACGAGGAGAATTTGCGCCGTTTGATGCGGATTTGTTTGCAGAAAAGCGGGTGTGAGGTGGATGCGGTGGTCAATGGGCGGGAAGGATTGCAGCGTTTGTTGCGCCAGCATTACGATGTGGTGGTGACGGATTATCGGATGGCTGAAATGGATGGGCTGACGTTTATTCAGGAGGCGTTAATCCTCTGGCCCTGGCTGGGGGTGGTGCTGATCAGTTGTTTTTTGGGGGAGAAAGAATTGGGTCGGGCGAAAGAATTGGGGGTGAGTCGAATCCTTGAGAAGCCGGTTTCGAACGAGGGTTTCGTACGAAACGTGCTGGAGGAGGGGGCGAGTAGCCGCAGGCGCAACGCCGACAATCGTTCCCAGACCCCCCAGTTGATCCATCATCAGGTGAATATTCTCCGTCAGATTGCCGAATCGGCGTTGAAGGGGCGGAGTTTGCAACATGCCATGGAGCAATTGGCGATCGGGCTGCAGGGGATGGTTCATTGCGATCTTGTCGGGGTGTTGGGCTTGGAAGACAATGGAGGGTATTTGTTGGTGCAGGCGGAGGCGCCCCAGCGGCAGAATTCGGTGGCCCAGGTTCAGCACGAAATGGTGACACGCTACCAGGCCTTGACGGGTCGCCCCCTTTCACGGGAGCAACTCCAGACCCAAGTGAAGGGTGAGGTGACCTCCAACGAGGACATCTCTGAAATTCAACACATCACTTCGGTGCCGGTGATTGCGAATGATCGGGTGTTGGGGATGCTCACCCTCGCGTTCACCCATGCGGCGAAGGTTTCCGCGGTGGACACGCATTTTTTGTATCATGCCGCCAATCACTTTTCCACCGTGCTTCAAGCCGTGGGGGAAATTCGGAAATTGGCGATTCATGACCCGCTGACCGGTGCCTACAATCGGAGATATTTGGACGCGGAATTGGAACGGATTTGGCTGTTGGCCAGTCGGTATGAGCATATCGTTGCGGCGATCATCCTGGATGTGGATGATTTCAAGTCCATCAATGACACGCACGGGCATTTGGCGGGGGACGGGATCCTCACGGAATTCGCCGGTGAGCTGCGCGCGATGACGCGGGCCTCGGATTTGCTGGTGCGATTGGGGGGGGATGAATTCGTGTTGATTCTTCCCCAAACCCAAGCGCATGAGCCGGAGGAACTCGCCCAGCGAATTCTCTCGCATGTGCGCGAACATGTATTTTGCCAAGACAGTCAAAAAATTCAGATCACGACGACCATCGGGATCGCGTTGAGCCGCCCCGGCGGCAAAATATTCTCCCACAAGGAGTTGTTGGACAATGCGGATCAGGCGCTATACTGGGCCAAACGGCGTGGGCGGAATCAGATTGCGTTGTGGTCGCCCGAGGGGGAATTCGCCGGCGCGTGGGGTGGAAAAGGAGGCGGCGAAGCGTTGACATCCGAGCGGTCCGAAGGTGCGTCGAGGCGGAAGCGGGTGTTGCTGTTAAATGAACAGCCTTGGATCCGGTCGAATTTATTGCCCATTCTGGACGGGGAAGGATATCTGACCGAGGTGGCCGGGAGTGTCGGGGAGGCCCGGGAACTCTTGCGGGGCGGGCAGGGGATGTTTCATCTGTTGTTGACGGAATTTTCTTTGAATGGGAAAGGAGGCGAGAATTTTCTGAAAGAGGCGAAGGAACTCGACCCCAGCTTGGTCCGGATGGTTGTCGGCGAACCCGTGACCGTGGAAAAGGCGGTGGCCTCGTTGCGGGAGGGTGCGTATGATATTGTGAGTTTGCCTTGTGAACCGTCCCAAGTGACCGCGCAATTGACGCGGGCAATGGAATACTGGCACCTGCTCAATGAGAATCGTGAGCATCAGTTGTATTTGGAGGCGATGGTCCGTGAAAAAAGCATGGAATTGACCTTGAGCTTGGAAGAGGTCAAGGCTTCATATGAATTTGCCCTGGAAGCCATGGTGGGGATGCTGGATGCCCGGGAATACGAAACCTGTCGGCACAGTCAGCGGGTGATGGCCTTGACCAAAATATTGGCGGCGGAGATGGGGATTTCCGAGCCGGATTTATCGGAGATCGCCCGGGGGGCGCTTTTGCATGACATTGGAAAAATTGCCATTCCCGACAGCATTCTCTTGAAGCCGGGACCCCTTAGGGAAGACGAGTGGGAGGTCATGCGCACCCATCCGGAAGTGGGTTATAATTTATTGAAATCGAACATGTATTTGAAGACGGCGGCGGAGATGGTGTATTGCCATCACGAATCCTACAATGGAAAAGGATATCCTCGCGGGCTGAAAGCGGAACAAATTCCCTTGAGTGCCCGGATTTTCAGCGTGATTGACAGTTACGACGCGATGCGCTCGCCCCGCGTGTACAAAGCCTCCATTTCCAAGGAGGCGGCTTTGCGGGAAATCCTTGCCCAGTCCGGGCTACAGTTTGACCCCGTGGTGACGGAAGCATTTTTACAGGTCGTGGATCGGCTTGAGGTGGAGGGGCAATGGCCCGGAGAGGAATCCCGTATCTTCGCACCCGAAGAACTCCTCGTTCTTCCCATGTCACAGATCCGGAATCCTTTGGCCATATGAGTGCATATCCGACAAGTCCCCCGATCTCCGCCGGGATGCGCTCCGTGCGGCCCACGACGCTGACCAAGCTTGAATTGGATGAACTCCATCGTTCGGAACCTTGGGCCGCCGCCAGTTCAAAGGCCGAAAAAATCCTGGAAAATCGTTTCTCGCTGTACACCCGTTGCCACAAGGTCACCATACAGGAACTGAGCCTCATTCCATCTTCGGTCATCCGCTTGAGAAAAACCCTTTCCCTGCGGGGGTTGTTGGAGGATTTTATCAGGTTTCAAGAAGAGGAGGGCCAGGTGCCCGATGTGGTTGAAAAAGGAATGGATTCGAACGGGCCGCGGGATATAACCGGGAGTCCAACCATGATTCGGTCGGCCCGCAGGATACGGGGCGGGGTGGATCAGGAGGCTTCCTTGGTCATTGCCGTTTCCAATTACGTGCATCATTCCGGGGATCTTCGGTTTCTTTCCGAAAGCATTCACGGGAAAAATGTGTCCAAACATCTTTCCGACGCCATGGAGTATGTATGGACGACCCACCAATCGGGAGCCAAAGGGCTCAAAGGACTTCTCCTGCCCGGGAGGGGTGGGGCGGAAGCCGGGGGCATTGCGGGGATTCGGGAAACCGCATGGTTTTTATGTGCGATCCATGAAATGTTGGGCCTCCCCGTGGAACCCGGATTCCCGCAAGGGATTTGGCGCCAGCGGCAGGCTGAACTTGCCGCCATCCTCCACAAATCGCTTTTGGGTGAAGTGAAAGGGAATCCCCTTTCCCAAACGGTGGGGGCGGGGTGTTTGGAAACGAATGGCGGGATGGCGTTTGATCCGCTGGGGACGGCACTTGCCATCCGGGCGGGGGTACTGAACCCTGAAGAGACCGAACGGTCGCTTCGCGCAACCCTGGCTTTGTTGGAGGGGAATGGCGGGTCGGTCGGATGGAGCGCCCAGGTCGCCGCCATTTATGCAAAAGCGGGTTATCAGGTTCACGCCATGGAAATGCTTCGTACACTTGCGGCGTGCCCGTGGGATGGTGAAGGGGGAGAGAATGCGCCCCTTGACGGCCCCTACTCCCCATATGCGCCCCCGCTCCATGTGATCGCCGCATGTTTTTTGCAGGGGATGAAAAATTTGCACCCGATGGTGATGGTTCGGCACGCGACGCCTCCCCCCCGGGAGGTTCCCCCGCCACTGCCATTGTCCCCGAAACCGTCACCTGTCCAGTCCCCGGGCCCGACTTCCGCCCCGGCACCGCCCGCGGCCACATTTGGCCATCCCAACCCCAGGAAATTCAGCTTCAAGAAAATTGAATTCCAAGAAAAGCGTGAAAACAAGCGCGCGCCGATTCAACTTCCCGTTGATGTGGAAGTGAAGGGTTTTCGGCAACGTCTAAAGGCTTCCGGGTCGATTTGGCATCCGTCCAGTTGTGGGCTGAGGTTGATTCTGACCGAGTCGATTTCAGAGGGTGCCACGCTGGAAATGATCGCGCATTCCGAGGCGCTTGGGGATCCGAAACCTTGCCGATTGCGGGGACGGGTCGCGTGGTCCCGGTCAAAAGTGGGGACCCGTCTTTATCATTGCGGGGTGGAATTGGATGCGAGAAGCAAGGATTTGAAAAAGTGGAATACCTTTGTTACAAATCACCTGCTGATGCAGGAAAAGTAGTGAGGGGCTATTGCCCGGAAACCGTCCGAAGAATGAGGGTGACGGCGGTTTGCCAGACGGTGAGGTAAGCGGCGGCGAGGTTTTGGGCGGTGAGGCGGAGCCAGGTTTCGAGGGAGATGGGGGCGAGCCAGGCGATGGCGGGCAAAAGGATGAGCAGATTTCCTGTGAAAATCACCGGGTAGGCGCAGAGGGGGCCGAAGGGTTGGATGTCGGATTGGCCCAGGGCGAGGGAGAGGATGGTGAAGCTGAGGTGGAAAGCCCAGGTCATGCCCAGCAGAAAGGGCATCCACGGCATCCAGGGGGCGAGGTCCATCCAGAGTCCGGCGATGGCGGTGCCGAGAAGCAGGAGGAGGCTGTAGAAGGGGAGCATGTAGGGTGCGAGGGCGATGAAAAGGGTGGGGTTGGAGACGACCACGGACCCGCCGTGTTTGCCCACGCGCATGTTGGAAACCTTCTCGCCGGAAATCCAGGCGGCGAGGGCATGGCTGAATTCGTGGGCAAGCACGTAGCTCCGCACCGGGCGCGGCAGGACGAAAAACAGGACCAGCCACACCGCGACTCCGATCAAAAAGCGGGTGAGGGTGGCGCCGGCGGCTGGATCGGTCTGGGCTTCGACCAAGAGGTGGTAAAAGGTTTGCCCCAAACCCATGGCGGCGGGCAGAAGAAACAGCCCCAAGAGACCGTACAAAAAATGACGGATGAACATGGGGGTTCCGGTCATGGTTTTTGGGGCGCAAAGGGGCTCGTGACGCGATCGAGGCGCACCCGCGTTTTGTGTTCGATGTGCCGCAGTATCCAGGGATGGGTGGCGAGGGGATGGCGGCAACGGTATCCGGCCGCGAAGGCCAGGCGCTCTTCCCGGGTGATGCGCTTGGGGATGGAGCTGTTGAGTTGGTAAAAATTGCGGATGACTTCGCGAAAGGGCGGGTGCGGGGAGGCGCGGATGTCCTCCAAGTCGATCCACCACCAGCGATAACCGTTCCGCGACTCGCGGATCATGAGGTTCAGGGCTTTGATGTCTTTGTGGTACAGGCCATGGCGGTGGAGATCGAGGTGGATTTCGCGGAGTTCGTGGCGAAGGTTGACGCGTTCCGTTTTCGGCATGGCGGGCAGGCGATGTACGAGGTGGCGTTGCAGGGAGCGGGCGTCCGGGATCATGCGCATGATCATCAGGCTTTCCCGGGGGCGGCCGCGGACCAGGCGCTCGGCGAAACCCAGGGGTTCGGGGCCGGGGAGTCCGGCTTCGTGGAGGATCATGCCGCCCGCCCATCCGCGCCGGGCCCGGCTGAACCCCAGCCATTGCCGCCAGGCCCGCGGGTTGGCTGGAAAATATTTGATGACCACGTCTTCGCCCATCAAGGTGTCGCGCCAGACTTCGGCGCGGGGGCTGAGGTTCAGGATCTGTGTGCGATTTTGGCGAAGGGTTTCGACGATGCGCAGCAAGGCTTCAGGCTCCATGGGGCTGTCCCCCCGCCAGGCGCCCGTGGCCGTTTGTCCATTGGTTTTGCCTTCCCGCAGCAATTCATGATAGCGGGCCTGATGGAAATGGGCCAACTCGGTCTCCGCCTGCCGGATCCAGGTGCGGGCGATGGGTTTGCGGATTTGGGCCCTGGGGTGGAGTTCGCGCAAGAAACGTAGGAAGAAGCGGAGGCGATGTTGGGGCTGCGGGGCGATGAAGGTCCATTCTTTCGCGAGAAACTGCAGGGAAAGGGCCACGGTTTTGCGGTCAGGCAATGAGGATTTTCCCGGGGCGGGCAGGGGCATGAGCACCAGATGTCCGCCCTGAATCAGGCTGCGGTCTTCGTTGATTTGGCTGAACCGGCCACCGGCCAGCAGGTAGCGCGCGCAGGCCCGCGCCGCCTCCCGGAGAAAGGTGGCGCGGAGGCTGGCGGGGAACGCGCCCACGCGCAAGGCGCTCAGGGGACATTCAGGAAGTGGAGGAAAACCTGTCATGGTGCCCCTACAGCATGTTTCCGCGCTTCTGACAAGACCCGTGTCATGTCCCGAAAGTCGCGGAAAAGCTTTTTCGATGATATTTCCCTGTCGGATTGCATTGACAGATGGGATTTTTTTTGTATTACCCTCCTGCATTCATGAATTTATGAATACGTAAATTTGTCTACAACCTCAACCTGGATTTTCAAATGCCCAATATCAAAAGCGCGAAAAAGCGTTTGGTTCAAAACGAACGCTCCCGCAAAGTCAACTCCACCTACAAAACCCGCGTCCGCAGCACCCGCCGCAAGTTCCTGCTTGCCGTCGAGGAAAAAAACGTGGACCTGATGAAAAGCACGTATGCGGATTTCTGTTCCGCCTTGGATAAAGCCGCCAAGAAAAACGTGATCAAAAAGAACACCGCCATTCGCAGCAAGCACCGCGGCGCCGAAAAAATCCGCGCCGCGACGGAAAGTTAAGGAATCCTTCGGATGAGGATAATCCCGCCGATCTGGGAGAGGATGACGGGTATCCAGATGATGAAGTCCGGATAGAGCCATGGACGGGCGGTGAGGCTGTCGGCGGTGACGATGAAGGCATAGAACACCACCACCATGCTGAGCCCGATCGGAATGCCGATGTTGGACTCCCTGCGGTGTGATTTCATGCCAAGGGGAATGCCGAGAATGGTGAAGCTCAAGCAGGCCATGCTCAGTCCGATGCGTTTGTGGGCTTCAATGATGGCCCGCATCCGCTGGGCTTCGCGCCTGCGCGGATCGAGGTTGGGGAAATAGGTGTCCACGTCACGAATGGCGGACATCAATTCCCTGGCCCGCATATCCTTCAGGTTGCGTCGGATTTCCTGATCGTCCTGCCCGTAATCGAGCACAAATTCGTATTCCTCCATGTCGATCACCCTGGCCAGGGTGAGGTCGGTGGGGTTGTCGGGGTCGGGGTATTGCACCTGCATGTTGTGCAAAATCACGTCCATGAGCTTCAGGTCGGTGTCGGTGTTGATTTCCCCGCTTTCGGCCCGAATGGTGCGGATGATTTCCCGGTGCTGGTTGAGTTCGGCGATTTCCACGTCGTAGATGCGGTTGCCCACTTTTCGGGTGACGTAGATTTCCATGCCGGGAAAGCGCACGAAACGTCCTTCGTCGAGCAGGTCCAGCGGATCCAATTCCCCGATGTCCCGCAGGGCGTTTTGGCGGGCGAAGCGGCTTTCGGGGGCGATTTCGTAGTGGATGACCAGGCAGATCAGGGACAGGCCCAGGCAGGCGAAGACCACCGGGGAGATGATTTGCCAGGTGCCGAGTCCGCCGGAACGCATGGCCGTGAATTCCCCGTCCATGGAAATGCGCCCGAAAAGCAACAGGGTGGCGACCAGCGCACTGACGGGAATGCTCCAGGTGAGAATGTAGGGGATGTTGAGGGTGAAAATGCGCAAAAGGACCATGCCGGGGACCCCGCGGGCAATGAAATCCAGCCCCCGCATGATGGCGCCGAGATAGAGCATGAGCGTGGACACGGCCAGGGCCATGCCGAAGCTCATGAGAAAGTCTACGAGGACAAAACGGTGCAGGGTGCGCATGGGTTCAGTTGTTCAGGCGCCGACGACGGGCGCATTCCACGGTGTTGTACAAGAGCATGGTGATGGTCATGGGCCCCACGCCGCCGGGGACGGGGGTGATGGCGGAGGCTTTTTCGAGCATGGCGTCGTAGTCGCAATCGCCCACGAGACGGTAACCGGATTTCCGGCTGGCGTCTTCCACGCGGTTGACGCCGACATCCACCACCACCGCGCCTTCGCGGATCATGTCGGCGGTGATGACGTGGGGGCGTCCCACGGCCGCGATCACCACATCGGCCTGCCGGGTAAAGGCGGCGATGTCTGGGGTGCCGGTGTGGCAGACGGTGACGGTGGCGTTGCCCAATTCGCTTTTTTGGCTGAGGAGATTGGCCAGGGGACGGCCAACGATGTTGCTGCGGCCCACCACGACCACGTGTTTGCCGCGCAGTTCGATGCCGGAACGTTTGAGAATATGGAGAATGCCGTGGGGGGTACAGGGCAGGTAGGCGGGTAGACCGAGCATCATGCGGCCCACGTTCACGGGATGAAAGCCGTCCACGTCTTTTTCGGGGAGGATGGTGTTGAGGACTTCTTCCTCGATGTCGCCGTCGGGGAGGGGCAGTTGCACGAGGATGCCGTCGATTTCATCGGCGGCGTTGAAGGCGGCGACGGCGGCGAGGATTTCCGCTTTGCCGGCGGTGGCGGGCAGTTTGACTTCCCGGCTGAGAATCCCCGCATCTTCGCAGGCTTTTTCCTTGGCGGTCACGTAACTGCGGCTGGCGGGGTCTTCTCCCACCAGCAGGACCCCCAAACCGGGGCGGACGCCCTGTTGCGTGAGGGTGGCGACGTCGTTTTTGATTTCCGCGCGCATTTCGGCGGCGATTTGTTTTCCGTCCAGTCGTTTTGCTGTCATGATGCTTCCTAAAGTAACGTGTGAGGGGGAGGGGTCAAGTTTTCGCGTTTGCGATCTCCTGTAAAAGTTCGTCGTACAGTTGGGAGACTGCGGAATGGGCGCGTTTGGCCAACTCCTTGCGGTCATCCGCCCGCACGGTCTGTTCGCCGAAACTCACGTGGGCGGTGAAGCCGGGGGCGGACAAGAGGCGTTTGGCGTGGGGGCTGAATTCATCGTCTCCGATCCAGGCGACCCACTTGGAAGGCGGGGGCGTTCCGGGCGGGGTTTCGTAGGCGATGGCCCCGACGTTCACGGGAATGCCCAGTTCGATGGCCGGTTGGAGCAGGCTGGGTTTGAAGGGCAAGATGGTGGTGCCGTCCGTGGTGGTGCCTTCGGGGTAAAAGCCCACCCCGCCCCCTTCGCGCACCAGGTCGGCGATGATCTTGTTCATGCGATGGACGTCCCGGCGGGTTTCACGGTCGAGAAAGAGGGTGTTGCCACTTCGGGTCAGGGCCCCTATGCCCGGCCATTTGGCCACTTCCGCCTTGCTGATGAACCAAGCCGGACAGGTGGCGCACAGGAGGAGGATGTCGGTGTAGCTGATGTGGTTGGTGACGAGGAAAAACGGGGCCTCGGGCGGCGTGCCGTGGACGCGAATGCTCATGCCGAAAATGCGGGCCGTCACATGTCCCCAGAAGCTCATGCCGCGGCAGGTCAAGCGGTAGCGTCGGCGCATGTCGTTGCGGGTGATGAATTTTACCCACAGGGCATAGAGCCACATCACCAGGCAAAAGAGCACGCTGGCGATGACTCTGAGAACCAAGCGAATACGCCCCATCATGCTCAGCTCACATCCTGATGAAAGACTTTCATGAGTTTGGGGGGAATGACCTTGAGGTCAAAGAGCGCCAGATAATCGATGGTTTTGAAGTCGCGGTCGATGGCCGGATGGCTGCAAATGCAAGCACCGTAGTCCAAGTAGAGGCTCATCAGGCGGGGAAGTTCGGTTTCGGCGATATGTTCCTCGTTCACATCCACGTCCGGGCAGACATAGGCTTCCCGGGCTTGAATCGTGAATTCGGGGCTTAAATTGCCGGCGCGGCGCAATCGGGTGTACAGCGCCCAACCGTGGGCCGGATTCTGGCTGTTGAGAGAGCAACAGCCGAACATATAGCGCATTTGGTTGTAGCGCAGATAGACAAACAGACCCCGCCAGAGCAGAAACAACACCCGCCCGTTGCGATGGGCGTTGGCAATGCAGGCCCGCCCCAGTTCCAGGGAAACCTCCAACATTTCTTCGGGAAAGCCGCTCAGATCGTATTCATCGTCTGAATAAAAGCCGTGACCCGACCGGGCCATGTTGCGGGTCTGCATGCGATAGGTGCCCACCAATTCGCCGGTGCGTTCGTCCCGCACAATCAGGTGGTGACACTGGTCGTCGTATTTGTCGCGGTCCATGCGGCTTTCGAAACTGCTGTCCAGACCTTCGCCCAGTTCGATGTTGAACACCTCGAAGCGCAGGCGGAGCACTTGGTCGAGTTCTTCCCGGGTGCGGGCGAAATCAGCGATGTAGTGACCGGATTTCAAGCCCATTTCGGGAATTTGTTGGGGGAAAATTGGGTAGGCGTGTTGCATGCGTTCGCTTCTACCCGGTTGAAGCCGGGGAATCAAGTCAACTTCTCGGCCATAAAAATCCCCCTGGTCTCGTGTCCCGGAGAAATGATCCTCTCATGGATGCTTGGGGGACCCTCTTGTATGGAAACAGATATTTTGCCCATGTCATCCCCGGCTTGTCCGCACCCATCGGGGTCGTTTGACGATAGCTCGACATTGGCTGGAATTTTACGTATGGTTTTGATCATATGAAAGCTATTTCCTCATATTCCGACGCGCTGGTGTTTGCCATGGAGGCGCATCGCGGTCAATTTCGCAAAGGCGATCCGCGGGAGGCGTTTTTGTCTCATCCCATTCGGGTGGCCCATGCGCTGGTGCGGCAGGGGCTCTGCGATGCAGTGCTTTTGCAGGCGGCTTTGTTGCACGATGTGCTGGAGGACACCGCGATCCCGGCGGATCGGATCCGAGCGCAGTTTGGCGAAGAGGTGTTGGGCCTGGTTTGGGAGTTGACCGACGACAAGAATCTTTTGAAGTCGGTCCGCAAACAGATGCAGGTGGAGCGGGCACCGGGCTTGAGTTTGATGGCCCGGTTGATTCGCATTGCCGACAAAACCGACAATCTGGCTTCGCTGGAACATGCGCCGCCCTCGGGTTGGTCGCTGACCCGGCAACGCGAATATCTTGCCTGGTCCCGCCGGGTGGTGGGACGAATCCGCGGGACGCACGCCGGCTTGGAGGCGGAATTCGATGCTTTCGCGGAAGAAATTGATCGAAAACTCCATTCCAAAGTGTGAAATGCGGGATTTCAGGTGTTTCTCGCTTGAACATTTGCAAATCTTCCCACATGTTAGAGTTGTTTTTACATTTCACCTCAATCAACCTCGAAGGAGTTTCATGAATATTCGTAATTTTAAAACCTTGCTTGCCGCCGGGTGTCTGTTGTCCGCTCAAATGCTTTTCGCGCAAACCGCCATGCACGCGGGCGTCGTGGATGGTGCCGATCTGTTGATCGCCGGGCGCGTTTCCAATTTTAATCAATCCGCCTTTGCCAAGGCCATGAAGGCCCAGCAGCCTGATGATATGAAGGCGCTCACCCAAGAAAAACAAGCCAAATTCACCGCCGCCACCGGGCTGGAAGAAGAGGATTTGGAAACCATGATCGCTTCGGTGAAGATTTCCGATTTGGATCTCGAGAACATGGGGCCTGAACAAGCCGACAAAGTGCAGGCCGTTTTGGCCCTGCAACTGAAAAAGGCCATTACGTTGGACCAATTGGAAGCGGGCATGAAAATCATGCAGGAAGATGCGCCCGGCGCGTCCACCCTCTCACGTTCCACCCTTGGCGGAACGGAAGTCGTGGAAATCAAACCCACGAACGACATGGGCACGGGTTCGTTTTATGCCGGGTTGTCGCCCGATGGGAAAACCGTGATTGTGACCTTGAACGAAGGTTCCATGACTTCGGCGCTGGAGCGTGTGACCGCAGGTCGCGGTGGCGCCCCCAATCCGGCCATGGGACCTGCCATGCAAGCCTTGGCCAACCAACAATTGCAATTGGCCTTGGTGTTCCCTGAAAATGTCAAGCAGGGCATGCGTGCCGCCATGCAGGGTGGCGGGAACATGGGGCCCATGGGCGCATTCATGAATACCCAAAGCCTGTTGGTCGGCGCAAGTGCCGATGAAAAATTGGACCTGAAAGTCATGCTGGACGTGGGCGATGCCGAAGCCGCGCAAATGCTCGGCCAAAGCGCGCCCATGATGATGATGATGGTTCCCGGCGCCGCGCAGATGGGCGAGAAACTGAAATTCGGCGCCGAAGGCAATGTGTTTCAGTTGAACGTCAGTCTGAGCCCGGAAGACATGCAGCCGAATTTCAATGGCATGGATGGCATGCAGGGATTCTGATCCCACGGGTCTTGAATCGATACAAAACGCGCGGAGTTTCCCCGCGCGTTTTTTTGTGCCGGAATTCAGATGAGATTAAGAGAACCACTGATGGACACGGATTTGTCATAGTCCCGACTTTAGTCGGATAGTCTACGAGCGCCCTTTAGGGTGCGATACGCGTCGGTAGAGGTCGAAACGACTCAAAAAGAAAAGACCTCGGGCTCTGGAATCCCGGACCGTAAACGATCCTCTGGACTTCCGACTAAAGTCGGGACTTCGACCACACGTTTTCCCTTCATTTCGCCTCCCACCGTTCGAGAATGTGCAGCAGTTCCGCGAGACGATCCGGGGCGGTTTTTTGGTAGAGCCTGGGGAATTTGGCGCCGCGCATGAGGTAGTTGCCGTTGCGGTAGAGCATGATTTTTTGTTCGCGGACATCCACCTCGCGGATGTCGAGTCGGTTGGCGGCGATGCGGATGTGGGCGAGGGCGAGGAGATTGGCGACGGGGGTGGGCATGCGGCCGAAGCGGTCTTTGAGTTCTTCTTCGAGCGCCTGAACGTCTTCGGAACTGCCGAGTCCGGCGATGCGTCGGTAAATCTCCACCCGCAGGGATTCGTCTTCGATGTAGCCGATGGGCAGGGAACAGGCGGACTCGGGGTCGCGGGCATCGGGTTTCATGTCGAGAAAATCGACCCGCACTCTGACATCGACGATCTTTTTGGGCGGCAGTTTTTTGAGGCTGCGGATGCTTTGTTCGAGCAATTGACAATAGAGATCAAAGCCGATGTCGGCGATGTGTCCGCTTTGTTCGCTGCCGAGGAGGTTGCCGGCGCCGCGAATTTCGAGGTCGCGCATGGCGATTTTGAAGCCGGAGCCGAGGGCGGAATATTTGCGGATGACGCGAAGGCGTTCGCGGGCGACGGCTTTGATGCTGCCGTCCCCGGGGAGGAGCAGGTAGCAGTGGGCCTGGTGCTTGTAGCGTCCGACCCGTCCGCGCAACTGATAGAGTTCGGCGAGGCCGAAGCGGTCGGCGCGGTCGATGATCATGGTGTTGACGTTGGGCATGTCGACGCCGCTTTCGATGATGGTGGTGCAGAGGAGCACGTCGGCCTCTCCCTCGGCGAATTTGCGCATGATTTCTTCGAGGCGGCGTTCGGGCATCTGGCCGTGGGCGGTGAGGATGCGGGCCTCGGGGATGCGGGCTTCAAGTTTTTGGGCGAGTTGGTGGATGGTCTGCACGCGGTTGTGCAGGAAAAAGACTTGGCCTTCCCGGTTGAGTTCGCGGAGAATGGCGGGGCGGATGATGTCGAAATCGAAGGGGTGGACTTCGGTGTGGACGGGCAGGCGTTCGCGGGGGGCGGTCTGGATGCTGCTGACGTCGCGGGCGCCGGTGAGGCTGAGATAGAGGGTGCGGGGAATGGGGGTGGCGCTAAGGGTGAGCACATCGACGAGGCGGCGCATTTCCTTGAGGGTTTCCTTGTGGCGCACGCCGAATCGCTGTTCTTCGTCGATGACCACGAGTCCAAGATCCTTGAAGCGCACGTCTTTGGAGGTGACGCGGTGGGTGCCGATGACAATGTCGATCTCGCCGCGCCGGAGGCGGGCCACGATTTCGCGTTGTTCCATGGGGGTGCGGAAGCGACTAAGCATTTCCACGCGCACGGGAAAGGAGGCCATGCGCTCGGCAAAACTCTGGTAGTGCTGGAGGGCGAGGATGGTAGTGGGGACGAGCACGGCCACCTGTTTGCCGTCCATCACGGCTTTGAACGCAGCCCTCATGGCCACTTCGGTTTTGCCGTAGCCGACGTCGCCGCAGATGAGGCGGTCCATGGGTTTGGTGCTTTCCATGTCGGCCTTGACGGCGGCGATGGCGTTTTCCTGGTCGAGGGTTTCGGTGAACGGGAAGGTGGCCTCGAATTCGGCCTGCCAAGGGGTGTCTGCCGGAAACGCGTGGCCGGGGAGAGTTTCGCGGATGGCCTGGGTTTCGAGCATTTGCGCGGCGAGATCGCGGACGGCGCGTTCGGCCACCACCTTTTGCCGCATCCAGCGCTCGCCCCCGAGTTTGTGGGGTTCGGGGGTGATCCCGCTGCCGAGTCCGGCATAGCGGCTGAGCAAGTGGGCCTGTCCGACGGGCAGGTGGAGTTTGGCGCCTTCGGCGTATTCGATGGAAAGGACTTCCTGTTTTTGTCCGGCAAAGTCGATTTCGTACAGGCCCAGGTATTTGCCGATGCCGTGATCGATGTGCACGACCCAGTCGCCGGGTTGGATGTCGCTAAGTTCGGTGACCCGGGCGCCCGCCGCCTGCGCCCCTTTGCGGGTGGGGGAATGGGCGTCGTATTTGTTGCGGAGGTGTTTGCGGATGCCGTAGACGTCGCTTTCGGCCACGACGCTGAGGCGAAGGGCGGGAAAGCGGAATCCCTCGGCGATCATGCCGTGCACGAGATGGATGCGTTCGCGGGGATGGAGATTTTGACCGTAGGCTTCTTCGAAGCGGGCCCGGGAACCTTCGGTGTTGAAGGCAAAAACAATCGTCCATCCGTCGGCGGCGCGTTCACATTCGGCTGCAATCAACCCCAGACGGGCGCGTTCGAGCTGGTCGGATTCGGGACCGGACGATAGAGGGGCGCTGAGCCCGACGCAGGGTGGCAGGTCGATCTCCATGCGGGGACCGGAAAGCGCGTCCCCGCTGCGAATGATCCCGCCGCGGGCGCGGCTTTCGATCAGGGCGTAAAACTCGTCCGGTTCGAGGCTTTGTTCCATGTCGCCGGATGCGGCCTTGAGATCCGCGAACAGTTCGGCGTGTTGGTGAATGGCATCGGACTCGAAGAGAATCCAGCGGGTGTCGTCGGGTAGATAATTGGCGAGGGTGGCGGTGGCGGGATGGGTCTCGTTTCCTTCGCGCGCGGGAAGTATATCCACTGAATCGAGGCGGTCGAGCGAACGTTGACGGGCGGGGTCGAAGGAGCGGAGTGAATCCACTTCGTCCCCGAAAAAGTCGATGCGGAGGGGGTAGGGAAGGTTGGGCGGCCACAGATCGATGACACCGCCGCGTTTGGCAGCCTCGCCCTTGTCCATGACCTCGGGCTCAAAGCGGTAACCGGCTTCCAGCAGTTGTTCACAGAGCGGCTCCATGGGGAGAGTGGCTCCGGTTTGGATGTGGAGGATTTCTTTTCGGAGTTCGGCGGGCGCGGGAATGCGCTGCATGAGCGCCTGCACGTTGGTCAGAATTTGAAGGGGTCTGTCCCCGTGTTTTTCGCCGGAATTGAGGAGGGTTTGCAGGCGGTCGCCCAGCAAATCCGGGGCGCCGCCGCGGACATCGGCGTTGGCGGGACCTTCCCAGGCGGGAAAAAAATCGATGTCGGCGGCCTGTCCGCCCCCGAGGGTGTGGAGATCCTGATAGAGGGCATCCAGGGTGCGGGGGCCGTCGGTGACGATCACGGTGGGGCGCGGATCCACGGCCAGCCAATGGCGGATGAGCGCGGCCATGGCGGTGGTGGACAGGGAGGGCAGAATCACATCCTCCCCCGCAGGCGGACAGGTCACCGCGCGGGGCTTCCCGGCAGCGAACAAAGGGGAAAAAGGATGGAAGTCTGAATCGGGCACGAATGGGTGGGGTTCCAACTGCATGTACACGACTTTCGGAAAAAGGAAAGCAAGACACGCTTTGTTGCTGGTTGCTGGTTGTTGGGTGGAGGATGTCGTTGACATTTCTTTTACAATTCAGGTGTTGTGTTCATCCTTGGCAAAACTTAGCATGGCCGTGTTGTGCGGAAATGACCTTTGCCTTGAACGTTTGGAATAAGGAATGAATTATGAAAAAGATACTGAAGATATCCCTGATGATTTCGCTGACGGCACTGCCGCGTTTGTTTGCCGAAGAACCCGGGACGTTGCCGCGAATTACTTCCAGGCCGGTGCGCTTGGCGTTGTTCAAGAACGGTCTTGGATTTGTGGAACGGGAGGGCGAGATCCCGGCGGGCGTTGAGCGGGGAGAGTTTGGCGTGCTGCCCGTTCCGGTGCACGGGACCTTTTGGGTGGATACACTTACGGATGGGGTGGATCTGTTGGGTCTTGTGGCGGGTTCGGACCAGTTGGCGGGGGAAGCGGTTGAGCGGGATGTCACCAGTTTGACCGAGTTGCTGGAGGCGAATGAGGGTCGCGAATTGGAACTGGTGATGATGGGTCCCGACGGAAAGCCCGAGACCCTGACCGCCACGGTGAAGATCCTTCGCCGCGGTGTGAGCGAAACGGCGGTGGGCTTTGAGGCCGAGAGTGGCTTTGTAGATCCGCTTGAAGTCGCACACCCTGCGATGCATCATTCGCGACAACACAACATCCATCATCTTGGGATCCCGCAGCGTCACCCGCCTTCCACGGCGGCATTGTTGCTCCTTGAAACGGAAACGGGACAATTGGTCATCGACAGTTCTACCGTGAGACAGGTCCGGGGACGAGACTTGCAATTCCGCATGCAAGACAAAGCGGTGGAACAGACCCGCGCGAGCCTGAAGTTGAATGTTTCCGGGAATGACGATGGCGCGAAACTGAACATCTCCTATCTAGCCAAAGGCATTACCTGGGCGCCCAGCTATCGGCTGGACCTGCTCGACGACAAAACCGTGCGGATTCACGCCAAGGCTCAGATCGTCAACGATCTTGAAGATTTCGAAAACGTGGAAGTGAGTGCGATCGCGGGATTCCCCAACCTGGGTTTTGCCAATGTGGTGGATCCCATGGCTTTTCAGGGAAGCTTGGCCGCTTGGATGCAACATCTCACCTCGCCTGAACCGGGGCGGATGATGCGTCGTGAGGCTGTGACGAGGCAGCAGATGGTGACGATGAACGTGCAGCAGGCCGGAGGCGGAGGAGCTGCCCTCGCGGATTTCGATCCGGATTCTTTTGCGGAACGGGGCGATGCGGATCTGTTCTTTTATTCGTTGAAAAATGTGAACTTGAAACGGGGTGAACGCGGATATTACCCCCTGTTTACAACTGAGGTTCCCTATGATAGCATATATGACTGCCACATCGGCGATGCGCAACAGAATGAGAGAAACAGGGGAGAGACCTTGGCGGAGGATGTTTGGCACGCCCTCCGGCTGAGCAACACCTCCAAAACCCCTTGGACCACCGCGCCGGCACTGGTCACGCGGGACGGAATGATTATGGGGCAGGATACGTTGTATTACACTTCGCTGGGCACTCAATCCCTCTTGCGCTTCTCAAAAGCCCTTGATGTGCGCGTATCCAGCGTGGAGAGAGAAACCGAACGCGAGCGCAACGTGCGGTATCGGAACTCTACCTGGAATCTGGTCACCGTCGAGGGGGCAATCAACCTGGTGAACCTGAAACCCGTGGAAGTGACCGTGATTGTCCGACGCACGGTGGAAGGGGAGATCACCGCGAATCCGCTCGATGCGACACTCACCTTGCCCCGGGCGGGCATTACCTCCGTGAATCCGACCTCCGACCTGACTTGGGAAGTCAAAATCCAGCCCCGTGAAACCGCGGAACTGAACTATACTTTCCAAAGATATGTTCGGTGAAAAACGGAAAAGCGGCTTCGCCGCGTTTTCCGACGCGAAGCGTCTTTGGAGTGCGTGTAGCGAGCACCGCGAAGCTACCGCTTTCCCCTTTGCCCAACGAAAAGAAAAGGCCCGGTATTCGGCTATGGCTCTGCAAAGCGGTAGCTTCGTTGCACTCGCTACGCGCACGCCAAAGCGGCTTCGCCGCGCTCGTTACTCCGTATTGTATATTGACCCCTCCCGCTCAGTTCTCTAATATTTGGCCATGAATCCGCGGAACCTATTGAAAAAACGTTTTATACTCTTGGCAGCCACCCTGACGATAACGGCTGTGTTTTTTGTTGTTAAAATTCAATCCTCTCATTTTAGAGTGCAGTCAATGTCGATGTCCCCGACATTTCAGCCCAATGACCTTTTGCGGTTTGATAAAGTGCCTGTTGATCAGATCAACAGATTTGAAGTGATTCTTTTTGATCCGGGTTATTCGGATCTGGTTGAAGGAGACGAAAACATTTTTGCTTTTCGAATCATTGGCCTGCCAACAGAAGTGATTTCGATCATTGACAACAACATACATGTGAATGGCGAAAGAATCGATGCCAACTCTGCGGTTTCCGATATTGAATATTTGCCAAGTAGAGATGGCGTTTCCGAATGGACTGTGCCTGAGAATCATTTTTTTGTGTTGGGAGATAATCCCTCGGTAGCTTATGACAGCCGATACATAGGTCCGGTTCCATTTGATCGCGTGCAAGGAATGGTTGTTGGGGTGAAGTAGGAATTATTTTTAACCGCTTAAGGACGCTAAAAGAACGCTTAAACCAACGATTGCATCCGGTGCTTTCTTTAGACTTGACAGCCCTTTCTGACTTGGCTATTTTAGACACATGAAAACGTCCAGTGTGTCTTCTCTGAAAAACCATCTCTCCGCCCGCTTAAAGCAGGTTGTGGCGGGCGAGTCTTTTTTGATTACGGATCGAAATCGGGCGGTGGCCGTGTTGTCGCCGTTGGTGGATGGGAACTTGGACGCGCGTTTGGAAGGCCTCACGGCCGAGGGGTTGGTGCGTCCCGGGTCGAGAAAGCTGGATCTTCAAGCGTTTTTGTCCTTGTCGAAGGGGCGTTGTGAAGCCCCCTTGTCCGGTGCGATCCAGGAAGATCGGGAGGGGCGGTGAGGTTTTGGGATAGTTCGGCCCTGGTGGCGCTTTTGGTGGAGGAGGAGGCGTCCATGCATATGGAATCGTTGCTTGCCGAAGACATGTCGGTGCTGGTCTGGTACGGAACCCCGGCGGAAATCGAGTCGGCCCTGATGCGTCGCTCGCGGGAGGGCAACTTGTCGGAAGCGGATGAACGATTGGCCCGAAGGAAACTTCAATTGTTGGAGGACGCTTGGAACGAGGTGCAAGCGACCGACCAAGTTCGCAATCGGGCATTGCGATTACTGAGGGTGCATCCGCTTCGGGCGGCGGATGCCTTCCAACTGGCCGCCGCGTTGGTGACATGTGGGGAAAACACGCGTGGGTTCGGGTTTCTTACCGGGGATCTGCGCCTGCGCGAAGCTGCGAGGAAAGAGGGGTTTGAAGTTTTTGAAGCGGGATGACATGCTACCCCAGGCATGAGAACACATTCAACGAAGTTATGTCAGGTGAAAATGCCGCACTCATTACTCAGGAGCGTGCCCTTGGATAGGGCCAGTCGCGAGTAGTGGCTACGCCGCGCTCGTTACTCCGCATTGTATATTGACCCCTTCCGCTCATTTCTCTAATGCATGGCCATGAACCCGCGGAATCCTTCCAACAAACGGCTTTGGTGCTTTGTCATCGGCTTTCTGCTGTTGGTGATTCTGCTTCCCGTGATTCTGGCCATGCTGCCGGTTTGGGATGGCCCTCCCGTGGATGATTCGGACATGCAATTCGTCCACAGGGAAATTCCCGATGAGCAAAACGCTTTCGAATTATTCCGTAAAGCCGAGGCGGCCATGGCGCCTCGGCCCGATTTAAAGGTCTGGAACCAATGGAACGATGATCCGCAGGCCCATGCGGATGAAATCCGGGCATGGGTGGACTCCAACCATGAGGCGCTCCGTCTGCTCGCCGAAGGTGTTGCCCTTGGTGATTATCAGACGCCGGAACGTAAACATTACACGGATGGTTTTACTTGGTTAAATCCGAGTCTCGAAATGGTTCGTTTGTTGGGGTTGGCTTCCCGCATAAAGCTGGATCCCGTGGAACGAATGGATCTGAACCTGCTTCAACTCCGTTTGGCCGAACGAAATTTTCGTGCAGGTTCGAGTTTTATTGAGGCGATGGGGGGAATCGCGGCCTATTCCTCTGCATTTGGTGCTCTTTTCGACACGTTGCAGTATGCTGAAATGGATATGGCCAATCTGCGCAGATTTCACGAAGCGCTCGGGGATCTTCAGATGGACAAGGAACGCATGGTGAGGGTTTTCCAAACGGAATATCACTTTTTCGTGCTTTACATGCAGGAGGTGCGCCTGGGGACGAGTTGGCATGACATGCTGCTGGACTATGATTTCTTGGATGCGCCCTATATGCGTCCGTTTACACGTCCCGGCACTTGGGGGTATCAAGAGGAAAACACCAAGCGGCTTTATTTGGAATACTACCGCCAACCCATCGCGTATCTACGTGGAGAGATACCGTATGACCGCTTGGAGGCGTCTTTTTCGGAGATTGACAAATTGATCGACCGGTCCACTCCCATTTATCGAAAAACCCACAATATGGCAGGAAAACTTTTGGTGGCCGCGCAATGGCGCCCGGAGCCCCTTGTCAGCAAATACAAAGAGAACCGCGCGGATCTGCACGCGTTGCAACTGATGACAGCGTTGCATGTATTTCACCGTGAAAACGGCAATCTGCCGGACACCTTGGACGCCCTGGTTCCCGACTATCTCGCCGAAGTGCCCGCCGATCCTTTTGACGGTCAGCCGTTTCGCTATCTTCCCGCCGAAGCGCGGATATATTCCATCGGGAAAAACCGCGAGGACAACGGCGGGTCAATCCGTGCCCGTGCCTACAACCGAAATGCCACCAGCCGCAATGAAAGCCCAGACCGGGTTTACGGCGTGTTGGAAGGGATTTGATTTTCAATCCGTCCGGGTGTAGGATTTGATTTCATCGCCATGATTGCTTTTCGAAATTTCTTTCGCCCCAAACCGCCGGTTCGCATTCGCTTGCCCCAACCTTCCGTTTTCGTTCTGATTCGCGGGGCGGAGGAGGAACGCATTGATGCGCAGTTCGACGAATCCGGTCAGAAAATGCTGAAGCTGATCGTCTACACTAAAACGCGGTAAGCTATTTCCTGAAACCGTGAGATTTTTGCTGTGAATCCGCACAATCTCATGGACTGCAAGGAATTGTCGGGAACACTCGACAGACCGCAAGGGTATGCCTCGATTCCCGACAATCCCTTTCGCGCCATGATCTTGCACGCCTTCTTTGCAAATATCTCACGGATTCAGGTATTTGGAAAAGACGCCGGCTCTGAGGAAGGGAAAGAGGCGCTCGGGCTGGGAGGTGTCGAGGCGGTAGAGGATCACGCCTTTGCCGCCGCGGCTTTGGCTGATGGCGATTTGTTGGAGAACTTGTCCGGGATCCAATTCGGAATTGGTGGAAATGACGCCGATGCCGGGGACGAGGCGTTCGGCGACGCCGGGCTGGGCGCGCTGGCGGTCGAGCCATCCGGCGAATTGGTAGGGGTTGTCGGTGTAGTTCATGGGCATGAGGAGATCAACCCACCCGTTGCGGGCCCAGACGGGCCAGTCTTGTCCCTGGGAGGCGGCTGAATCGGGCCAGGCTCCCCAAACGGCGGCGCTGAGGGTGACGCGGGGGAATTCGGCTTTGACGGCGCGGTGAATGCGGGCCATGGCGTTGTGGAGCTGTTGTTGGCGGAATTTCTCGAATTGGGGGGCGAGGGGTCCGAGCACTTCGGCGGGCCAGTTGGGAAGGCGGCGCCCGTGTTCGGCTTCAAAGGCGCGGCGCGCGGCGGGTCCGTAATCGGCGTCGCGTCCGGGATAGCGCATGTAATCGAGGTGAATGCCGTCCACGGGGGCGAGGCGGAGGATTTCGAGCAGGGTGTCGATTTCGAATTGCACGTTGTCGGGGTGGGAGGGAGAGAGCCAGTGCAGGTCATTTCCTCTTTGATCCTGCATGAGGCGTCCTTCTTGCTTCATGCGCGCGAGAAAGGCGGGGTCGGGTTGTTTGAGTTGCCAACAGATTTTCCAGACATGGGCTTCGAGGCCGTGCTTGCGGGCGGCGGCGGTGAATTGCTGGAGTTGGTCGCCGTGTTGTGCGAGGGTGCGGGAACCGGGAAGGAGGCGTGAGGCATAGTGGGCCCGTCCGGCGCTGGAGAGATTGGGGAATACGGCGGTAAACCCGGCGGCTTTGAGGATGCGGCAGGTTTCGTCCCAACCGCCGGCGTGAAATCCGGTGCCTTGCTGGTCCCAAATGCCGACCATGGGGGTGTTCCAAGCGGGATGTTGGGCGGCCTGCGCGCGTTGCATGAGGTTGTTCATGCGGCGCAAATTTCGAAGGGCTTCGGCGTAGTTGCCGCGCTGCCGGGCTTCGAGGGCACGGCTCCTCAGGGCGCCGGCTTGTTTTCGCATGTGCTCGGCGGGGGTGGAGGCGTTGGCGGGCGATTCCGGGCGGGGAAGCACCGTGGCGTGGTAGTCGACGGAGGGGAGGAGACTGCCGGGACTCCATGAGGAAATGAGGGCGAGGAGGGTGTCCTGTTTGCCGGTCAAATCCCCGGAACGCCAACTGCTGACAAACCAAGCGCCGTTCGGGTGGAGGAGGGCGGCGGGAATGCGGGAGGTTTCGCCGCGGGCGGTTTCCCAGACGGAGAGCACCCGCGCGCCCTGTCGGGGATGGGCCCGCAGAAAGGACCAGGCGTGTTGAAAGACCCGGGAGGGGTAGGATGAGTCCGTGAAACTCATGCGGTCGTACATGCCCACGGTTTGGGAACTGACGAGTTCGCCGAGGGTCACGCCCAGGAGTTCCGCAAGGGCGGAGCTGTCGCTCTCGAAGACGATGAGTTTGGTGCCTCCCCGTATGCGGTTGCGGAGGATTTCGACATCGCCGGCGGTGAGATTGCGGGCGTAGGGGAGGATGATGATTTTGGCGGGGGGCAGTTTGGAGAGTTCGTTGGCCGGGGTAATGCCGTGGGGCAGGCCGATGCCTTCGAGGATGCGCTGCATGTGCCAGAGGGTGACGCGGGAGAGGTAGCGTTCGTCGCCGGTTTTGGCGCGGGATTCCCCGCTGATGATTTGGATGTCGGCGGTGAACGCTTCCAGGGAGAGGGGAATGACGGTGGCGCTGGCGGCATTGCGGGGCCAAAATGAAAAGCGGATGGCTTCGATTTGATTCCACCCGGCGGGGCGGCCTTCGGTCTCGAATTTATCGCGGGGGAGCAGGATGTGGTGATTGCCCTGGTGGTTCAGGGTGTACCCGGCGCTGTACCAGCCGTTTCCGGATTTGAAGTGGATTTTGCCTTCGAGAATGTGTTCGGGTCTTTCGACGTGGGCCGTGAACCGAAAGCCGGTGGCCCGGCTCAAGTCCCAGCGTCCCGGTCGTTCGAGGATCAGTCTTCGGTTTTCCGCCGGGAAGGCCAGGTCGAACACGATGCCGATGGACTGGTTTTTCGGGCGGAGGTGCTGCTCGGTTTGCAACCAATGGTTCGCCGAGTCTTGGACGGACAGCAGGGTTTGAAATTGAGCGGATCGAAGGGGGACGAGGGCGGAGGCCAGACAAAAGAGGAAAAAAACGACGCGGAATTTCATCCGTTCAGGGCTTCCCGCAAGTAGGGGTTGTCACGCAGCTCGTCTTCGATGCGGGTGGCGGGGCCATGTCCGGGCACGACCACGGTTTCGGGGGGCAGTTTGGCGAGGCGGCGGAGGGAGGCGTACAGGGTGGCGGTGTCGCCGCCGGGAAGGTCGGTGCGGCCCATGCTGCCTTTGAACAGCACGTCGCCACCGATGAGCAGGTGCTCTTCGGGAAAATAAAACCCGACGCTGCCGGGGGAATGTCCGGGGAGGTGCAGGGTTTCGAAAGTGAAATCTCCGATGGAAAACGTGCCGTCCTCGGTCCATGCGGGGGTGATTTCGGGGACGGTTTCGGGATCGGGTTGGGTGTACCAGGGCGGGTTTTGGTTGCGGGTGGTAAAGGCCCAGGCCAAATCATCGGGGTGCATGAAGCAGGGGGCGGGACGGGCGGCATGCATTTCGCCCAGGGCGCATACATGGTCGTAGTGGCCGTGGGTGAGGGGATAGCCTGCGATTTGCAGTTCGTGGCGATCGATTTCGCTGAGCAGATGTTTGGCGTCCGCGCCCGGATCGATGACCAGGGCTTGGTGGTTGTCGGCTTGCAGGATGACGCAATTCGTTTGAATCATGCCGGTGGGAATAACGTGTATTTTCATAGAATCAGGTATTGTCTTCGTCTGGCTTGGGCTTGGGTTTCATCTGTTTGTGCAGGATCTCTTCTTCGGTGGTTTTGTGGGCATCGCCTTTGTGGCCATGGTCTTCTTTGCCGCCGAAAATTTGCATCATGGCGACGACAAAGAGACCGATGATGATCAGTCCAATGAATACGAGGGGTACGAATGCGGCCATGGGGATACTCCTTGAGGGTTACTCTTCGATGATGATGGCTTCGAATTGACAGAGATCGGCGGTTTTTCGGGCTTCCGCCTCCATGCCATCGGGTACGGTTTCATGCACGGGCACGGCAATCCAATCGGAGCCGAGTTCAAACAAAGCGGGACAGGCCTGGGTGCAATCTTCGCATCCGGTACATAGATCGGGGTCTACTTTGACTTTCATAGGTAAATTCTACGATGTCCGGGGGCAATTGGCAATGATGGATTGCAGGGAATGGGTTAAAGAATCTGCGCGGACTTCGCCCAGGCGTAGTGTTTGTTGTTCAATTCTTCTCTGGATTTCATCGGGTAAAACCGAACCGTTTGGGAGTCCCCCACGTAAACGCCGCTATCAATGAGGCCGTAATTGAAGGTTTGCAGGCGGGATCGTCCGATGACTTTGGTGTATTTGCCGGTGGCTTTGTCCAGACTTTGGAAACAGCTTTTGACGTGAGAGGGGGATGCCAAATAATGACCGCCATAGTAGCCGCTTTCGCTCCACTGGTCCAAATCCACCACGCGTTTGTGGACAAATGCGATTTTGGGCAGGTGGATTTTCACGGTGGGATTGGTCATGTGTTGGCAAAAGGCCACCGGATTCAGGTTGCTCACCACGAGGGGGCGCACGGGGCAAAGTTCTTGGTAGAGGAATTTATTTTCATCGGCCGGGAATTCGGGGGCATCGGAGGGCTCCAAACACAAGCTGCGTCCATCGTGGGTGACCAGATACAGGGAACCAAGGTTGGCGAGGGGTGTTTCCTCCAAGCTGCGGTAAATGCTGAGGTAAAGCGAATGTTTGATGCGTCCCTCGGGCAATTTGCCCAGCTCCGTTGTCAGATAGTCGGGGTCGATAAAATGAGAGGTGTCCCCGGTGATTTCGATGAAGGTGAGGGGTTCGGAGGAACCGCGTTTGGTGCCGGTGGCCATGTAGATGGCGAACGCCTGGGGATTGAGATGGGAGGCGATGAGCGACTCTGTGGGGAACAGGGTCAGATATAGATGAACGTTTTGCATGGTGTGAAAAGTCTACCGGGATTGGGGGCGGGTGTCAAAACAGATTTTCACATGGGTTGCTTCATACCCAGACGGGTGATGCCGAAATCGTAGCGCAAGGGGTCCTCGGGACAGATGCGGGCATAGGCGGCGGTGATGCGTCGGGCGGCTTCACCATCGGGGCTTTTGCGTCGGGTGAGGCCCAAACGGCGGGAGATGCGGAACATGTGGGTGTCCAGGGGAACCCAGAGGCGGGCCGGAGCCAGAGTGTCGGCCCAAAGTCCGGGATCGATTTCATCTTTGCGGGTCATCCAGCGCAGCCACATGGCCAGTCGTTTGCAGGCCCCGGGGCCGGCGGGATTGGGGAAGAGGTGGTCGGGGTCTTCGGGGGCGCAGGCGAGGAGGTCGGTGCGGATGCCGTCGAGGGCGGCGCGGTATCCATGGGGGTGTGCGGCCAGTCGGGCGGGGAGATCTTGTGAACTAGTGAGTTCGCGCCAGCCCGCGAGCATGCCCAACACGTGCTCGCCCCGGGTCCAGCGATGCACAAAACCGGAGAGCGCCTTGCGCATTTCCCGGTCCGAAGCCTGACGGAGAAAGGCGGCGGGCTGATGTTCCCAGCGGCGGGAAAGATCGTCGAGGGAATTGAGAATGGACGCCACGCGCCCGTAAGCAAGCGCGGCGGCGATCCAGGCGGCCACCTCGCGGTCGGCGGGATCGGGATATTGCCAAACGTAACTCACGGGATCCCCGGCGCGATAGCGGGCGTGGTTGTAGGCGTGATACAAGGCTTCCAAGGCCTCTTTCCGGGCCGGACCGTGGAGGCGGCTCAAATCTCGCACCGGATCTTCAATCGCTTGTTGTTTGGGCATGGCGCACCATACGGAAACGAGGTATCGGTTCAAGCGTGCATTTGCTTGATTCGGGGTTCCCTTGGGATAGGAGGGTAGGCATGAATCCCTCTACCGGCATCGAGAAAGATCCTTCGCCCGCATCTCAGTCCAACGCATCCCCGGAAGTCAGCCAAAGCTGGAAAATTGTCGGAATGCATTTCCGATTGACCCAGCTTGTATTCGAAGATGGCACCGACACCGTCAATGAACTGGTTCACGAACGGGAATGGTTGTTGCATCCCCGGGAAACGCCTTGTTTGCACGGCAACCTGTTTTGCCTGGAAAATCTCTCGGAAGGCGGGGGGAGTTGGTTTGTGCAGCCCGCACCCTTGCCAGGGGCGCGACCAGGCGAGACCCCCTACGATTTTAGGATCTCGCTGAAAGAAAATCACGCCATGGTAGAGGTCACGCAAACACCGGGCGGGCATTCTTGGGAGCGTTTGGATTGGACGGGGGGCGATTTGGAGTGGACTCGAATCCTTCACGAGTGGCAACAAGGATTTCGTCCCGAAGCCGCCGTCCACCAAATTCCGGCCTTTTTGAGCAATACCTGGGGGGACCGTTCCCGGGATGGGCGCATGCGGGAAGACTTCATATTGACGGAAATCGAAGCCGCCGCCGAAGTCGGGGTGGACATTGTCCAGTTGGATGACGGCTGGCAACGCGGCATCACTTCGAACTCCGTTCACGCCGACCAGGGCGGGGTTTGGGAAGGTTTTTGGAACCAGAACCCGAAATTTTGGACCCCGCATCCCGAACGCTTTCCCCGTGGCTTGGAACCACTGGTGGAGGCGGCCCGAGCCCATGGCGTGAGGCTGGGCCTGTGGTTTGCCCCGGATTCTTGGAACGACTTTGTGCACTGGGAACGGGACGCCGCATGTGTGATCGATCTTCATCGCAGACATGGCATTTGTGCGTTCAAACTGGACGGGATCAAGGCCCACAGTGAGACCGCGCTCAAAAATCTGCGGGGTTTTGTGGCGCGGGTTTTGCATGAAAGCGGCGGAGAGGTTGTCTTCGATCTCGACATCACCGCCGAAACACGTCCCGGTTATTTCGGCATGATGAATTGCGGTCCGCTGTTTGTGGAAAACCGTTATACGGATTGGCATGTCTATTGGCCGCACCACACCCTGAGAACGCTTTGGAAACTCTCCAGATGGATCGATCCGCGCCGGTTGCGGATGGAATTTTTAAACCCCGAGCGAAATACCGGCCTCTATGGAGACGACCCGCTTGCGCCCGCGAAGTACAGACTTGATACGCTGTTCGCGAGCGTGATGTTCGCCAATCCATTGGGCTGGTTTGAGGTCAGCGGGCTTTCCAAAACCGCGCGCCGGGACCTTGGGGCAATCACCCGCGTCTGGAACGCGCATCGGGAGGCCCTGTTTGCGGGGGCAATCATTCCGATTGGATCCTGTCCGACCGGGTACAATTTCAGTGGTTTTCTCAGCGTTCCCCGCGATGTGAAGGCCCCGGTTTACGTGGTGCTGTTTCGCGGGGACACCCGGGAAGGCGAATTTTCAATCGAGTTGCCGGATGAAGTTGCCATGAACGGGAAACTAAAGATTTTGCATGGGGATGGGCATGCACAAATCTCTGGCAAACAACTCAAAGGTGAAATCGCGAGTCCCTTGGGCTTTGTCTTTGCGAGCAGTTAGGCTGAGTACGAGAGGTCTGTTTGTGAGATAAGGATGATCAAGAGCCAGCGTCCAATACCTTGGCCTCAAAAGCCTTTTTCTTTTCCTCCAACACCTCCAAAGAAAGTTCGGAAAGTGAATCCACGCTGGATTCTTCCAATCCAAGGATCGCTTGGCAGTTAAGAATGGCGCCGATCAGGCTACCCTTGTACAAACCTTCCCGCAGGCCTTCCAGTCGGCCTTCCAGTCGGCCTTCCAGTCGGCCTTCTTGAATATATTGTTCAGCAAGTGTCATGATATTATCCTTTAACGTAGAATCTTCAACATCCAGAATATGCGCTTCAATTTGCGCCTTGTCAAGATCATCCATGGCGTGAAAAAAGTACTCGTAACAAACTCGAATTAAGGATTCATCGTGGGTGTGTCGCATGACATTGATCAGAAGGTGTGCTTTGATGCTCAAAGAGACAGTGCAGAAAAGCCGTGTCTTGCTCCAAGGGCACTGAGAAAAGCAAATCCGCAGCCTTTCCTTTCAGATGTTCATCCAAAAAATTGGAAGGCTGCAATGCCAAATCCTCCCATTGGATCCGCTCGCTCAATACGCGTGGCAGACACCCTTGGAAAAAGGAGGCCGCCAATGGAGGCTTCCCAAAGGTCCACCGGAAAAATTTGTCGTGGGGATTGCTCAAGTGTTCGGGTTCGCTCATGAAGTTCCGAATACAAAAGTATCGTTGTATTGCAAGGTTTAGGTGATGCTTTTGATCGCTTCCAAAACTTTGGCGGGATGTGTTTCGGCGTTGGCGACTTTTTTCCAGTGCTTCACCACTTTGCCATCGGGGCCGATCAGTACGGTGGAGCGTATGGTGCCCACGGAGATTTTCCCATACATGTTTTTCTCGCCCCAGGCACCGTATGCGGTCATGACGGCTTTGTCCGCGTCACACAGCAGGGTGAAGGGGAGTCCGAATTTTTCGATAAAGGCTTGATGATCGCCGGCGGGATCGGGGCTGATGCCGAGGATCACGGCGTTTTGACTGTCAAAATCCGCCTGCAAATCCCGGAATCCGCAGGCTTCCTTGGTGCAACCGGGGGTGTCGTCTTTGGGGTAAAAATACACGACCACGGCCTTGCCGCGATAATCGGACAGCTTGTGGTCGCCGCCGTGGGGGGGGGGGGGGGGGGTATCGGGGGGGTGGGTTGGGTACTGCATAGAAAAAATATGTTAGTACGGGAATTTTTTTTT
>JAFIGC010000021.1 GCA_020831635.1 Verrucomicrobiota bacterium
ACCCACGCCAGAGCCCACCCCAACCCCTACACCCGAGCCAACACCAACTCCTACACCGGAGCCAACGCCCGAACCCACCCCAACCCCGGAGTTGGATTCGGAAGCCGATTCGGCAACACCAACGGAATCCAAACCCATCCCCTTCCTCCTCGTAACTCTTTTGATTTTGGCCATCACCTTCTTGTTGATCCGAAAAATAGACGCTGGGTAAGAAGTGCTGAATTCGGAGTTCGGAGTTCGGAGTGAAGGGGAATGTAGAATGACGAGTGACGAATGTCGAGTGGTCAGAAGTGGGGGTGACATTTCGTAATCCTAATCCTAATCCTAATCGTAATCCTAATCCTAATCGTAATCAAAAGCAGTTCGGAGATTACGATTATGAATCCGTGTCCATCCACGGTTGAATTCCCCCAAAGCCGACAAGCGGCTAACTCCCGGCCGGCTCCAGACGGCGGTACAGGGTATTTCGGGTGATGCCGAGAATCTCGGCGGCTTTCTTTTTGTTGCCGTCCACCTGCGCCAATACATGCCGAATGTAACGTTGCTCCACTTCCTCCAGGGAGGGCAACTGATCGCCGGAAAACAATGCCGCCACCGGCACCGGCGATGGAGAAGACCCGTCCGGCTTCGCGCCGTCCCGGATGCGGGCGGGCAAATGTTCGGGACGAATGCGGGGCGCGTCGCAAAAGGTGACCGCGCGCTCGATGGCATTGCGCAATTCGCGAACGTTGCCGGGATAGGCATGACCGCGCAGGCGCTCCATGGCGGCGGTGGTGAACCCCTGCACGTCCTTTCCCATGCGGGTATTGAACATCACCAAAAAGCGCGAGGCCAGAAAATCAATGTCATCGCCCCGTTCCCGCAGCGGGGGCACATTGAGGGTAAAGGTCTCAAGCCGATAAAACAAATCCTCGCGTAAATCCCCCTCGCGAACGGCGGCTTCCAGATCCCGGTGAGTGGCGGCCACGATGCGGACATCCACCTGTTCCTCGTGATGTGCCCCCACGGAACGCACCTTGCCGTCCTGCAAAATCCGCAAGAGCTTGGCCTGAAGCGCCAGTGGCATTTCCGCGATCTCATCCAAAAACAAGGTACCGCCCTTTGCCTCGCGAAACAAACCCGTCCGCGCCTCTCCCGCTCCTGTAAAGGCCCCGGCCTCGTGTCCGAAAAATTCACTTTCCATCAGCGATTCGGGAATTCCGGCACAGTTCACGGCAAGAAAGGGTCCGTCCTTGCGCGGGCTGCACGCGTGCAGGGCCCTGGCCACCAGTTCTTTGCCCGATCCGCTTTCCCCGAGCACCAGTACCGGCCCATCCGCCGCCGCCGTCTGCTTGATTTGATCGAAGAGCACGCGCATGCCCCGACTGGCGCCGTACATCCCCTGAAAGGTGTCATCCCCCACCGCTTCCCGAAAACGCCGCACCTCCTCACGCAGTCGGCGGGTCTCCAAAATTCGTATGATCCGATGAAAAAGATGATCCAAGTCCAGGGGTTTGGTCAGAAAATCATCCGCCCCCGCCTTCAGGGCCTCCACAGCCTGGCTGACGGTCCCAAATGCGGTAATCATTAAAAAAGAGGCGGGCACATGTCTGGTTTTCACTTCCTCCAACAACGCCAATCCGTCCGCGCCCGGCAAACGCAAATCGCTGATCACCAGATCTGGGCCCCACTGATTCAGCAATTTCACCGCCTCCTCGGCCGATGCCACGCCACGGGTCTTGAAACCCGCCTCGGAGATTTCCTCCACCAACAATTCCGCCAGTCCCTCATGGTCTTCGACCACCAGGACTTTCATGCCTTTGATACCTTCGTTGACTTTCATTTCAAGACTCCTCCTTTGGGGTGACCGGATCTTTGGGAAGGAACAATTGGAATCGGGTCCCCTTCCCTGGCAAATCTTCGATTTCCACGCGCCCGCCATGCTCTCCGACGATTCCATGCACCACGGAAAGCCCCAGGCCCGGCCCTTCCCCCACGTTTTTGGTGGTAAAAAAAGGTTCGAACAGCTTGTCCCGGATGGACGGGTCCACGCCGGTCCCGTCGTCCTCGACGGAAAAAATGACCTCTTCGCCCGCTTCCCGCCAGTCCGCCCGGACTTTCCCGCCCGGCGCCGCTTGAATCGCATTGCGCAAGAGATTCGACAAGGCCTGCTCCAAACGCACCGGGTCCGCTTTGAGCTGACAATCCTTCTTCCCGTCAAAATCCAGGGTGGTCTGATTTTCGTGGGCAAAATTTTCCAGCGACGCCACCGCCGCTTCCACCACATCGCCCGCGGAAACCGGTCGTTTGGAAACCTGATGCCTGCGGCTGAAATCCAACAATTGACGGATGATGCTCTCCATGCGTTGGGTCTCGCGGCGAACATCCGCCCAGCCTTTTTGATCGGATTCCGCAGCCTCTCCGACCCGCAAGGCCCGCTGACTTTTGGCATCAATCAAACTCAATGGCGTCCCCAACTCGTGGGCAACCCCGGCGGCCAACTCGCCAATCGCGGCCAATTTTTCGGCATGTCGCAATTTTTCCTCCAAGGCGTGCTGTTGTTGACGCCCCCGGGCCAATTCGCTTTCAGCACGATCGATATCATCCAGCATTCGGTTGAAATGTTGGCCCAATTCCGCCAGTTCCAGCGGACCTTCCGGCAAATGGCGATGCGCCCTCTCCCCGGAGGCGATCAAGGACATGCTTTTGCTCAGTCCGTCCAAATGTTGGCCAAACCCCCGATGATACCCCAACAAAACGATTCCCGTGAGCCCTAAAAAGGCGGTCAGATACAACGCAAACGCGATGAAACGCACCCGTATGATTTGCTCCTGGAAATCGGAACGGGGGCGCGTGAGCTGTAGCCAACCGGAAAAATGACCGCCCGCATCCGTCATCGGCACCAAATACGAGTAAACGTGCTGACCATCCACGCGCCCATATTCCCCGTGACGCTCCCCTTCCGTAACCCGCTGGTCCAGTTCCTCCACGTTTTCGGCGGATTCAGGCTGATCCGGCGTTGAATCCGAAATCCGTTTGCCATCGGCATCGTATAAATAGGCGCCATAAACTTGGCTCAAATCAAAAGCGGATCGCAGCGCTTCCGCCATCGCCCCCTGACGATCCCGCAACAACGCGTGATTCAAAGGCAATTCAATGGCGCGGGCCACGATTTCCAGGTCCTGTTTGAGCCGCATTTCCACTTGACGCTCAAAGGCCCGCAAACTCCACCATGCCCCCATGGCCGTGACCAACCCCATGGGCACCAGCACATACAGGAGAAGCGCCACCCGCAAATTCATCCGTTTCTTAGAGGCTTTCCGTCCTCTCCACATCATTCTTTTCCCTTCATTTGGAATGGTTTATTTAAGTACATGTAACATATTTACACACAATTTCCCCGCTGTCAACCCACAAATCGTTTTGCCTCTTTTTTCATTTTTTACGAAACATTCATAGGTATTCAATTGCGTGAAAAGACCTTACAAATACTCACCCTCACAAAATTCCGCGGGACGTCCCAACTTGGCATGGCGGATGCATATAGTGTTTCATCGCTCGAACGAATCGAGTGAAAAAACATGAAAACCCTGAATGGAGATTCAAAATGAAAACGAAATATCACACGACACACAATGCCCGCAATCCCCGCTTGAAATGGCTGACCCTATGCTTGGGTGTAGCCACGGCAGGCGCAAGCCTCCCGCTCATGGCCCAAATGCCCGGCCAGGCGCCGGAACGTCCCCAACCCGGCCAACCGCCCCAACAGGGACAGCCCCCGCAGCAGGGTCAACCTCCTCAAGCTCAGCCCCCGCAACAGGGCCAGCCTCCCCAGGCCCAACCTCCGCAGGCACAACCCCAGCCCGCTGCGGCGGATGTGGATGAAGCCCAGCTTGAACGGGTTGCGGATGCCTATCACGAAGTGACGCGCATTCAACAGGAAGCCCAGGCACGCTTGGCGAACGAGCAGGATCCCGAAGTCATTCAACGGGAAACCGCCGCCGTCAACGAACAGATGCTGGGCGCGGTTGAAAACGCGGGTCTGACCCCCCAACAGTATCAGGAAGTCATTGAAAGCGTAAACCAGAATCCGGAAGTGCGCACCCAGTTTGTGCAGATGGTTCAGGCACGCAGCCAACAGGCCCAGCCCGAAGGAACTCAACCCCAACAGGCGGCCCCGCAGGCACAGCCGGAACCGGTTGAACTCACCGACACCCAGATTGAGAATGCCGCCGAGGCTTATAACGCCATCACGGACCTGAATCAGGAAATCCGCACGGACCTGGAGGGTGAAACCGACCAGGAAGTGATCCAGGAACGGGTCACCGAAGCGGAACAAGAACAACAACGCATCATCACCGAAGCCGGATTGGACATGAATGAATACAACCAGATCATTCAGACCGTCCAACAGGACCCCGAACTGATGCAACGCTTCCTCGCCCACGTGGAAGACTAATCGAAAAATCATCCCGAACACCAAAAAGGCCGGCGCCATGCGCCGGCCTTTTTTTCGTCATGAATCGACCGTGTTCCGACGCTCGGAAGGGTTCGAAAATCTTCTTCCGAGCGTCGGAAATCAATGGGCGGCCTTTTCACCACCCTGGCCATTGATGGGCGCTTGACAAAGGAACCAGCACTACGCTAAGAATCTCTCATGAAGACGCTGGCACTGCTTGGTTGGTTGCTGTACATGGTTCCCGCATCGGGTCTTTCCGAGGAAATGTACACGCGATCCTATTACTGGAATCAGCTCAATCCGGTTTGGGGTTCTGACCTGATTTATAACCCACCGGCCCCGAATGAGGACCCCTTTTCCATAACTCGGCGACTTTTGAAGCCAACTGAAATCCGGGACCGCATTCAAAAGGAATTCAATCTTCAATTGCCGGAAGGTTCGGACGTGGAACTGATTCTTGGTCCGGGTTTTCCCGAAGCCACGATTCGCATGCAAAGTGATGCGGAGGATCACAAACGCTTGCTTGCGGGCCTGATGCGTTTGGGCTGGCTGGACTATCAAACCCAGATGGAAATCCGCTGGATATCATTTCCGGCGAATGGACCGGAGGCGGAACTGGAAGACGATGCGCTCATCCAACGCTGGCGGGAGGGCGGGGGAAAAACCATCGCATCCGCGGGAGCGACGGGGGGCAAAGCGGTGCAAACCCAAGCACATCTTTCGGAGGAGCGGTACAAAGTGGTCACCCGGGAGGTGGATGGCAACCGCTTCTCTTTGCAGGAAGAGATTAATTCGTTTCAACATGTATTCATGGCTTCGGAATCTCCTCAGAACACGAAAGAGGGAGTTGAAGTGGATCTACTTTTCTCTCACGGAGCTTCTAACGACGGGGGCAACGCGATCATGCGCCTTCCACCGGACACGCCACGCATTGTACGGCGGGTTGTTCGCGAAGACCAATTGATCGTGACGATGGTCACGGTACTCTTGCTGGTGGAGGGTCAATCGCCATGAAACACTTTGTGTGGGGGGTCATATTGGGTTGTTTTGCCATCTGCTACCTTACCGCAGGCGAGAACCCCGAGCTTCCCGAAGCGTGGACCCGCTATCTGGCCCGGAGAACCAAAACCCCCCATTCCTTTCAAGTGGAAGCCCGATTGGTTTCTTTTGATGCCGATGAAATTGAAGGGCTGGAACGCGCCCATGGCGGCCCCCTTCCCGGTAGTGCCTATGTGGAGTTGTGGCAAAAGGGTCGAGGGGAACAAATCACGGAGATTCGGTTGCTTTGCCCACCGGGAGGACACACTTCAACGGAGAGCGACCAAAGACACCGATATCCCACGGCCATGGCTTTTGACCCCGACAACCCGGATATGCTCATGGAAATCGAGCACGAGGAACGTGCGCTTGGATTTCCCCTTTCGATCTTCGCACATGCATCCACCCCGGAGCATTCGTATTTAATGGTCATTGCGGAATACACCCGACGACTGCATCCACCCGAAAGCCCTTGGCCCCAACTCGACCGCATGTCGCCCCGGTTCGGGTTCTGGGAGCTGTCTACATCCGTGAGCATCCCCAACGGCCAAACCATGACGATTTCGGTATCCTCCGCAAGAGACACGAACCGGCGCAAGGCGTTGCTTTTGACTTCCACGCCCCTCGACGAAGACTCCGAGCCGATCCTGCCCCCTTCTCGCCAAAAGAACGGGTTCTCCGAAATGCTAGTCTGCACCCAAACCCCGAGAGCTTTGCATTCCCTCATGGAAAAACCGGTGATTCCTCGAGACCAGATTCCACCGCCCATCGCAAGTGAAGAAGTCCAAGCCTTCTTGAGCAAGAAACACGGCATCACCTTTCCCGAAGGAACGATGGTGCGGCATCTCCCGGATCATTCCGCAATCTGGATTCGAAATACCCCGGAAAACCTGCGAAAGCTGAAATTGGATTCGTTCTGGAGGGGACACGATGTCCCCACGCTGGCCACCCAACTCCGGGTAGTGTCAGTGGATGCGGCACGGGTGGATGCCTTGGAACGGAAAAGTGGCTTGCCCTTCAGCACCCGCGAGGTCCTCGACTTGTGGAAAGAGGGTCAGGCAAAAACCCTTTGGGTGCAAAGAGTGCAATCATTCAGCTCCCTCAACGCCTTCGTGGACACGGGAGAGGACCACTTGTTCCCCAAACAAAGCGAGGTCAGAAAAGAAAGGGAAGACACACCGCTGTTTTCGGATTTTGAGCCCCGCAGAACCGGCTGGGTATTGGACGTGACCCCCAGAAGTCCGTGGCATGGCCGCACCATTGATCTGATATTGCAACCAAGATGGACCGAGCGGAAGGCGGAAGAGGATGACGACCCCCTGCGCCCGGTTTTCGTGGAATCGGAAATGAATTCCATCATCCATCTGCAAACCGGGAACCACCAACTCCTGGGTCACACCTCCTCCCCCGACGGAAAAGAACGCCACTATTGGTTGCTGTGGACGGATCGGTTGCCCACGGGCCAATAATGCTGATACGGATTCAAGTTACCCTAATGCCGAAAGCTCCCGCAGGCTTTGGGTGCCGAAATCAGGGTGACGCTCCAGCAAATCGTCGAAGACATCCAGGACGCTGGCCAAATCCTCCAATCGCTCTTCCCTTTGCAGGCTCTCCGCCAAACGGCGCAACAATCCTTCAATATCCCTTTTCCGGTGAGCCCACTCCCATGCGCTCACGTCTGACCGGGGAGCCTGGAGGGCGAAATCTTTGGCAACGCGGAGGATGCCTTCCGTGAACATGGACAAACGGGCATTCTGGTCAAACAGTTTCGAGAGGGAGGCTGCATGATCACCAGCCATTTGAGAATCCAATAGTCGATTCACAAAAGCTTGGTTTTTCATCCAAACTGTTTCCGCATGAATCGCAAGCCTCCGCGCCAGATGTTTCCGAACATCCTCATTGGTGTCATTCGCGAAATTGATCGCCAAATCTTGGAGCCAAATCTCAGCATCGGGATCGTTGAGTTTCTCTAGCACCTCGGAGACCATTGCAGATCTCAAAGCAGCATTCTCATCGATATTCTCGACCAAGATTTCCAAAGGGATCAACCCATTCAAGGCAAGGGCAAACATCGAATATGCGGCCCATTCCACGAGGTGACCTTTTGTCAAAACCCGGTTGGCAAGCAACAGAGCTATGGCATCCTCATGATTTTTTTTGGAAACCTTTTCCTCTTGTTGGCAAAGAAACCAAAGTGCTCTCATGGTGCTGGGTTGGCCTCTGACCTTCGGATTCCTTCCACATGTCAGAATGATTTCCGTGGCGCGTTTCGGATTTTCCTGAAAACAAGTTGCCGCCAAAATCACCGTGGAAGTCAACACGGCGGGATCGGCCCGGGACACCAGGCTTTCTGCGATTTCCAAAAGGGGATTTAGTAAATCCTCATGCGTGCCCGCACACACCGCCAGCGCATGAATCGCCCGGCAATTCGGCATGTTCCAACATACATTCAATAAATCGGGATCGTCGTCATTCGCCCAATCCATGGGCGAGGGGTCGGAAATCGCGATATCCATCAAGCGTTGATAGATCACCTCCGGCCAGAGGTCCTCCGACCGGGTTTCCACAACCCGGGCCAGTTCCATTTCGCATCCTTCGTGGAGATAAAGCCCGGATTTGATAAGCCATGGCGCCAGGTCCGGGGTTTCAACCCGGGTCCATTCCTTATATTTTTTAGGGTCAGGGTTTTTGTCTGTAGCTATCGCGTCAATCATTGTGGAAAGGGCCTCACCGGGAATGTCAGCCAACAGATCTTGAAATTCGTTGCCCAATTGAAAATAGGCCTGCGGATTTTCCAGTGCAAGAGTTCGAAAACTGTCCACTAAAGCGTCCATGCTTTTGTGACGGACCGTATTCGTTTTCAAGTCAAGGGATCGAATATCGGTTTCCAAGGGGGCATTATGAAAGGCTTTCCGCCACTCATTCACCGACCATTTGCGCATGACATGCAAAGGGGTGATGTAGCTGGTGCCGAAAAAACGGGGTTCATATGCCTGGGTGTTTGTCTGACCAGTTTCACGCGGACCGAATTTGGCTTCCAGTTCCAAATATCGCGCACGGGCCCGGGGGATTTCGTTTCTGACGGACTCAGGAATCGCCCCCAGAAGACGGTGGGAGGTTTTACCGACCTGGTTGGGTGAAAATCCATATTTTTTCACCTGCTCCCATCTTTGTTTTTCATCCTTCACCGTCCACGGATCCCGTATGCTTGCAATCCACTCGACCAAGGTATCCAAACACACAGTGCTCATTTTCGGAGTGAGCTTCTCAACAAAGCGGTGGATTCCGTGGATGATCACAAAGGAGAATGAATTTCGAATTCCCACACGAATCGCTTCCGGGCATCCGATTAGCCAAGTCGCGAAATCATCCGCCAGGGAGGTGTCAATTTCCTTGCCTCCCAACAAGATGCCCGTTTCCAGGATTAACTGGATATCGTGTTTGCGCAAAGGTGTGGGTAGAAGTTCCATAAATTCCGCAAAAGTTAATTTTTGGTTCGATAAACCGTGCGCGTTGCAAGCCGCGAGGCTTCTTATCAGAAGATCCAATTCACTGTTTCGATGAACATCCAAGATGTGTTCATCCCATTTGTAGGTCTGAACATCCAGCGCCTTCCATGCGCCGGACAGAACCTGAAACACCTCTGCGCCCAGAAAAACAAAGGGCTGAGGCACCTCTTTCAACGCAAGGGTCAATGAACGATGGCGGGAATGAAGCCCTGAAGAGGCTTTGCCCGCATCCATATGTCGGACATATTTCTCCAGCAAAAGCAAAGCGCGTTTGGGTGCCTCGCGGAAAAGAGCTCGCCAATCGAAAGTATGATTGGCGGAAAGCATCCATTCGGGCAACTTTTCCCATGTGAGACGAAGCTCAAAGAGTTTGTCTGAATCCTGTTCGGGCTTCTGCCAAAACAGCGACTCGATTTCCCCTCGCCGCAACAGATCCGGATCCTCTTTGGACCACACGTTCAGGGCCTCCGCAATCTCGTCTCCCAAAATCCCGGACACCGATGCAAACAGGCCCACGATCCGATCCCGCTCCATCTTATCCAACGCCTCTCCCTGTTGCAGCGCCCAGTCGATGTATAGCTTCATCCAGCCGGGATGAAGGGCAAAGACTTGGGTGAGAATGTGTGGGGCATGCGCTTCATCCATCCAGGCGTGAATCCCGTGAAAGTCCCGCTCCTTCGGCTCCAGGATATCCGCCAAGCCCAGCCACATTCCACGTTTAACGAGTGGTCGGATCTCTTCGGATCGTTGCACCTCGTTTAACAGGGCCCATCCCTTGCTGGATTCCAAAATCAAGGGGACGGACAGCCTCATGCGACGGGCATGCAGGAAATGTTGCTCTGCCCTTTTGCCCATAAGTGCCAAAAGTTCATGCAAAGTCCCGCAGTTGCCGAGTTGGGTTGCGATGCAGGCATCCACGATTAATTGATGTCTTGGCTCGAAATATAGAATCCCTTCCTGTGAAATTCGGACAAACAGCCCGGCCTTTTCCAGAATCTCCCCGTCCGGGTCCGCCTGTGCCGAGGAAATTTTTTGCTTGCCAAGCCTTTCCATTTTGGCGACCAGTCTGTCCAGCGCCTCCCGACTTCCGGGCACCTTTTGTGTGCGTAAATTGATCCAATACCCTACAAAACCAAGTTGGGTAAACGGGCGGGTACCATCAAAATCCGGTTCGCGGGCAAGGTCCCCCAGCAAACCCAAACATTCGGGATTGCGGACCCATCGTTGCAAATCCGGACCCAAAACATTCCAAGGTATATGCCAAGTGTTCAGCACCGACTCCACATCCGACACCGGCAATCCGCCGATTTCCACCTCGTGGTACTTTGCGGTTTCCCGGTTTGCAAACAAGTTCCTCAAACTGGAATCCCGGGTATCCACGGTTCGACAGCCCACCACCAGGGTGAACCCCATCTCCAAACAGGCCCGACAAAACGCAAAGGCCATCCCTTTTAGTTTTTCCACGTCTCCCCCGGCAAGTTCCATCGAATCCCATTGGTCCACGATCACCACCAGAGGGTTGCGGTAAACTCGCTTCAAGGTTTCGGGTTGCAGGGCGTTTGAATGTCCGCCGATATCCGTTGCCCGTGTCAGCAGGACGTTCATGGATTTTTCCTTCGCCAGTTCTTTGGCAACGGAAGCCAGCACATGACTCTTCCCAGTGCCGGGGGCTCCGTGTACCAGCATTTGGGTTCCCCACTCTTCGCGCAAGACCCGGATCATTTCAGTCGTTTCCTGACGTTCAATTTCAATGGGCAATGCCTTTTTCGCCTCCAGAATGTCCAACGAATTTGCCGTCTGTTTTGCGACATCCCCAAGGACGGCATGGGCATCCACTTTCTTCCACTGGATTCCAGGGGATCTTTCTTTCAGCAGCAATTTCAAATCATTCACGCCCAATTCCCTTCCCAACACTTCCTTTTCCGGCATCGCCTGTAAGGCGTTCCACAAAATGGATTCCGAACCTTTTTCGACCAAGAGATTGGCGAACCTGCGTAAATTGGACTCCGTAGGCATCGGCTGAATCTCGATTTTTGCCAAAAGGCTTTTTCCAACTTCGATGGAGTCAAAGCCCAGGATCTCAAGGACCTTTTCTTCGGAAGAAGTCAATGGCATCCCTCTGTCATTCCCCTGTGCCCGTGACAATAAGGGGGTTAGCCCCTCAAAATGGGTGTTGTCCGAACAAAAAACATACGAATCCGCAGGATCCACTCGATCCAGAAGCTGAGCCCGAATGTAGTCTTTGATGGAACGGGTGTTGCTTCCTTTCACGCCCAAATCGGACGGTTTCCATGGCCCGGTGGATTTGGTTTTGCATTGAATGGCGATTCGCTTCCCCTCTTCCATCACCCACAAATCCACTCCTTGGGCGTCAAAGCCCTCCTGTTCCCATGCCTCCCATTGCACCCGGTCCACACTACCCGACAACAGGTGCAGCCATTGCTGACAGACCACGCGCTTTTCCGCAGCGTTACCGATTTTAGACCAGATCCCGTTCACAGGGCCGCTTCCTCCATCATTTCCGGAATTTGTTTCCACGGCACAAAGGTCACGTCCTCCAATTTTCGGCGCTCATGTCCCCCATACACCACAAACCCATCAGATATGCGCACCTCTTTCCCCCCGGCATTCAACGCCTTGAGTTTGCTGAGCCCCGAGCGTGTTTTCAACTTCGGTGTCAGTCCCGCCTTCATCTCAAAGGGAACCAAGGTCGCCCCCTTGTCCATTAAAATGTCCACCTCAATGCCGTCACTTGAGCGCCAAAACCATAAATCGGGACGTTTGGCCCGGTTGCGGTGCCACTTGAGGATTTCGCCATATGTCCAAGATTCCACCAGCCCCCCCCACTGCGGAGATTGCGTGAGTTGCTGCACGTTATCGATGTGCAAAAGTCGACAGGCCAGCCCCGTGTCCAAAAAATGGAGCTTGGGACGTTTGTTCAACCGCTTGCCGAAATTACGGTGATGTGGCCGCAACAAACGGATGAGGTAGGTCATTTCGAGCACATTCAGCCATGCGCTTGCGGTCATGGGGTCTATTTCCGCCGTCTGGGCAAGATCCGCCTTGTTCACCAGTTGCCCGCTCAAGCTGGCGCAATGGCGGATGAACACATCAAACCGGGTTCGGTCTTTCAAGGCCAGGACGCTCTGCACGTCCCGCCCCACGTAAGTGGCCAGATAATTGTCCAGCCATTCCCCCGCGTCCATCTCGCGGTTCTCATCGTACAAAGGAGGATATCCTCCTCTCAGAACGGCTTCCGCGAGTGTGTTCGGTTCCCGCGGCGTCCCACGAAGCTCTTCAAGGGAAAAAGGCAACAACTCCAGTATCGCCACCCTGCCCGCCAAAGATTGACTGATCATCTTGTTCAGGTCCAGTTGCTGGGAGCCTGTCACCACCCACCTCCCCATTTTTCCGATTTCATCCACGCGAACCTGCAGATAATTGAAAATTTCAGGAACGTGCTGGGCCTCGTCCAAGATGGCGCCATCCGGATAATGTGAAAGAAACCCCACCGGATCCTGTCTGAATGCGGCCTGCTCAAACGGACTTTCAAAATTCACGTAACGCAGGTCCGCACATGCCGATCTGGCCAAGGTGGTTTTTCCGGATTGACGGGGTCCGGTGATCATCAAAACCGGATACCCTTTGCGTAAACGCTCGACTTGGTTATATAGAATTCTCGTAATCATCTTGCAAAGATAGAGTTCAACTCTACTTTTGCAAGATTATTCGTATTTTCAATAAACGCTCCAGCCAGGCCTTGGTTTTTACATCGGATCGGTCGGCTCTGTCTGATCCGCCGGATCAAACGGATCGACCGGAGCATCCGAAAGCGTAAATTCCGGACAGAGCCACAAAAAAACTCCCCGGCCCGAGCCGGGGAGTCGTTTCATTTCGCGTGAATGCGTTAGGCTCAGCCCCGCAATTTCCGGCGGAGAACACGGGCCATCAAGCCCATGCCCAAGCCGAACAGCATCAGGGTGGAGGGTTCGGGAATCACGTTGAACCCCACCCCCACTTGGCCGGTGGGCGCACCGGAACCATAGGTTCCGCCCACGCCATCGATATCAAAGACCAGATTGTACTGACCGAATTCGGAAAAGCCGAAGTTCCGGTGCACGTGGGCATAATTTCCAAACTCCGCCGTGTTGTTTCCGTCCACGGTTTCAATCATGGGCACAGGATTGTTCACGCCATCCCAATTGAGGAGAACAAAATTGGGCGAACCCAAATCCGACAAAGGGTTGCCGTTGTAGGTGGACGCTCCCAAATTCAGGGTAAAATTGAAACTGTCGAACTGTTGCACGGTACCGGAACCAAAGTCTTCCCGCAAGCGGGTGCGAATCCCAAGGTCGGGGGTGGACCCATCGGACAAAAACGGAGACCCGGAGGCACTCGTCAGCCAATAGTTGTTTCCGTTAACTTTTTGTTGCGTGGTGGTGTTTACATTGACGGTCAAACTGGAAAACGAGTAGTCTCCCGTATCGCCATTCTGAGCGGGTACCACATTTCCCACGATTCCGGTATATCCACCAAAGGGACTGGTCAACCCGGTGGCATCCACGGTGGTGGGCTCCCCGGTGGTTCCCTTGGCCCGAAACACGGAATGCCAAGTTTCCGTCTCACTCTCGTAATAAAAGGTAAGGTCCGCGCCTCCGCCACCGTTGTAAACGATGTCTTGCGCCTGCATGGGCACCATGGTCCATGCCGCGGCCAATGCCGTAAGGAGTCCTGTTCGTGTGTTTTTCTTCATCTTGTTCCTGCTTTTTGGTTGTGGGTTGAAAAATTGCGGGTATTCGAATGGATGTCTTCCATATAACGATAATGAATTATCAACATTAAAACCGCTTTGTCAACCCTCGACCCCGTTTTTTTATGAACACCTCGGCCCCCACCGATCCCATTCCCCCCCCAACAGACCCCAGAAATCCGAAATCCGCCCGGCAGTTGATCTCGGTGCTCTGTTTTTTCAGTGGCGCCCTCGCCTTGGCCCAGCAGTTGTTGTGGACCCGGCGGATGGTGGACCTCCTGGGCGCCAGCGCCGGTTCCGCCGCCCGCGTGGTCGGCTGTTTCTTTTTGGGCTTGGCCCTCGGGGCCGCCGGGGGCGCTTTGCTCGCGGCCAAAACCCATCGCCCCTGGTGGTGGACCGGCATGGCCGAACTGGGCATTGCCCTGCTCTGCCTCCCCATGGTGTTTTTGCCCTGGTGGGCAGACGGACTTTGGCCCTGGCTGGGACCGGATCGATTGCTTGGCTGGCAGGGCGGCTCCCTGAAAACCCTCCTCTCCGTTCTGCTGGTACTCCCCCCGGCTTCGATGATGGGCTTTTTTCTCCCCTTGGCAGTGGCCGGATGGCCCGGAGGGGCATCCCGTCGCGATCCCGAACCCCATCAAGACCCAGGTCTCTGGCTCTATGCCCTCAACACGCTCGGTGCCGTGGCCGGCGTTTTCCTCACCATGGGCCCCTTGTTGCGACACTTTGGCATGATCGGCGCCATGATGGCGGTGATTGTCGGGAACGTGATATCCGCCCTGTGTTACTTTCTTCTGGATCGAAAACACCGCCCCGAAACCGCGCCGCAACCAGAAACACAACCCCGGACCATCGGACGTCCTCCGACCCGCTTCCTCTGGATTTCCGCCCTCTCCGGCGCATTGGTGATTGGCGTGGAAATCATCGCCATGACCGCCATCCAGTGGGTCGCTCCCCTGTCGTTTTTCGCACCGGGCGCCATCCTCGGGGTTTTCATCGCTTTGTTGGCAATTTCCGCTTTTGCCGTGGAAACCGGACTCATGGGACGCGCTCCCCACGAAAACTTGCTCGTGGCCGTGGCCCTGGCCTCAGGGGTGCTGTTGGCGCTGGCGCCATTGCTCTTTCATGTCTTCGCACCCCTCTTTCCCGCCGGCGCCCCCAGCGCCTCCATGGGATTCTTTGCCGTGAAGCTGGGACTGTTTAGCCTCGGCGTCTTCGGACCCGCCGTACTGGCCGCAGGCCTGTGGTTTCCGTTGGTGGCGGCCATCAGCGGCGCCGAAGCGGACAGCTCCGCCCGCCTCCGCTGGGGCTGGTTGCTGGCCGCCAACGGTCTCGGAGGGCTGTTGGGTGCGGAACTGACCCTCCGCGTGCTCATGCCCGCCTTCGGCCCTTTTCCCGCCATGGGTCTTCTCGGCTTCGCCTACCTCATCGCCGCCTGGGTCATGAGTCCTCCAAAAGCTCCCATCCAGATGAAAGCCGCAATTTGGGGCTCCATTGGGCTCGTGACCCTCCTCATGAATACCCTCTTGCCCACGCTCCCCACCGTCAACCCCGCTTTCGCGAATCGGGTCGTGGACGAATCCCACGGACGCGAGGGAAGTTTCGCCATTCTCGACGCCCCCGCCATGGGACGCGCCATTCTCATGCAAAACCAGTATGTTCTCGGCTCCAGTCGGGCCGTGTACGAACAAGAGCGTCAGGCCCACCTGCCCCTTTTGCTACATCCCGCCCCCCAACGCGTGGGGTTCATCGGCGCGGGCACCGGCATTTCCCCCGGCGGCGCCCTCGCCCATGAAGCCGTGGCAGAACTGACCGCCGCCGAAATCTCTTCCGCCGTGGTCCGAGCCGCCGCCCAATGGTTTCACGTGGAAAACCGCGGCATCTCCACCCATCCGACCGCCCGCATCGTCGTCGAAGACGGCCGCACCTGGGTGGCGGCCCACCGCGACCATTTCGACGTCCTCGTTTCGGATTTGTTTTTACCTTGGGGACCCGGCGAAGGACGTCTCTACACGCGCGAACACTTTACCGCCGCTCGCGAAAGCCTCCGATCAGATGGCCTCTTCTGCCTCTGGCTTCCCCTCTATCAACTCACCGAACCCCAATTGCAGCTCATCCTCGACACTTTTCTGGACGTGTTCGGGGAAGCACTCATTGTAAAACGCGAATCCAGCGACGTCAGCCCCGTCCTCGGACTCCTCGCCTGGAAAGACGCCCCTCCCGAGACCAGCGCGCTCCTGCAAACCCTCGAAATCCGCATGGCCGCCGATGGCCATCGCTTGGAAGACCCCGAAATGAACCGCGTTGAAGCCGTTCAGGCCCTGTGGCTCGGACGCGTCCGCCAAGAAGGAACCCCACCCGTCAATACCCTCGGCAACCTTGCCGTGGAATTACAGGCCGGGAGAACACGCATTCTCGACGGTGAAAACGCACCCTATCTGGTCGGTCAACGACTCAAAACCTGGCGGGAAAATATGGAATTTTCAAACAGGCAATTCAAACAATAAAACCAGCAACCCACAACAAGCAACAAGCAACAAGCAACAAGTAACCCTCAACCAGCAACCAACAACCCAAAACCCTCACCGCGGTGCGTTGTTGGCTTCGCCCGGATTCCGTCCGCCTTCAATCCACTCTTTCAGAGTCACGGCCTGCAAACTCCGCACCCCGCCGTCCGCATACAAATAATTGGATTCCCCGCGCAAACGCGTGGCGTGCCGCCCTCCCCGCCGAAACCGGTCCGCTTCCACATCCGATAAAAACCGGTTCCAAGACGTCCACTGGCCCGCATGCGTGTGATCATTTGTCGCCCCGGTTCCCCGGTTGTCCGAAGCAATCACAGCCAAAAATGTATTCGAAGGATTGTCGATGAGACTCAAATCCCCAATGCTGCCCTCCAGCACCTGACCAAAGGGATCGGTGCGGGTGTCGAAAATCAGATCGTTCGCCAAATAGCTCGTTCCCCCGCGGGCCAAACGTTCCGCGCCCTTGGGGTCCATCGGACAAATCCGGATCGTATCCATTTCCCCCAAATATGGGGCCAACACCGTCACCCAAGCCTCCTCCGCCCCGGCGGAATGCCGGGTGGGTGGCAAACGTCCCCGATTTTCCATTGCGTAGTTGATCACGCCCAACCCGATCTGGCGCATGTTGGACATGCATTGGGCGCGCCGGGCCGTTAACATGGCCCTGGACACCCCCGAAGAAATCATCGTTGCCAACAAGGCGATGATGGCGATCACCACCAGCATTTCAATCAGGGTAAATCCCGCCGAAGCCCGGCGAACCGGGCGGCGCGGGCGGAGTTTCCGCCGTTGGAATGGAGAGTTGGATAAAGGCTTTTGCATGATTCTCTTTGAAAAATCCTCAATACCTTATATGATGATTTCAGTTTATCAATATCAAGTGTTGAATTAATCCTTGCCCTCTTCATGAAACGCATCACCTTCATCCTTCCCTTTATCTGCTTACTTTCCGTGACTCTCCATGCACAGTGGGACTACCGCGCCTACACGGATGGACACGTGGACATCGGCCCAAGGCTGGAGGAAGGTCAGTTGAAAGGCTTTTGGAAAAATGACGGCGCCACGATCGACGGACAAATTTCCGCCCCCGACTTCCCCGCCCATGGGGTCCGCGCCCTTGCCATTTTTGATGAAAACACCCCGCCCCTGAACCGGCCCGCCGGATCGCAGTGGGACTTCTTAGGGGTTGCTCCGGGCGAACCCATATACATCCTCCCCTCGAGTGGCACACCGAACACCGTCCCCTATTTGGGGTTCTCAACGGAAGATCCTTCCTTGGGATCCTATGATGAAGTCCATGTAACCTTACAATCGATGACAGGCCCGGATGGAGGGGTCTTCTCCCTTTATGTGTTCTCTATTTCCACGGGCACCAGCAATGTGTATATGAATACATCGGAAAATGATTATCCCGCCGGGACGCTGGAACTGGATGTCGGAGATCATGAACATTACAATTGGGCTTTTTCGAAATTGGGGACTTATGACCTGACCTTTCTCTTTGAAATCCTGAAAAATGGCGAAATCATTCACGCCGGAACCGACACTTTCCGCGTTCAGGTCACTGAAGGCGGCGGATACACCGACTATGAACAATGGCGCATCACCCATTTCCGCCCCGAGGAAATTCCCGACGACGCCATTGCCGGTCCCGAAGCGGATCCCCATAATCTCGGCATACGCAACGAACAGGTGTACGCCTTCGGTTTCGACCCGAGCATCGAACTCCTGCAACTCTCACACGAAGGCGAAAGCGTTCCCGGCATCCGCTTCCACCAACGAACCGGCAGCGAGGATCTCAACATCAGCGTGCAAACTGCCACGGATCTCATCGAAGACGACTGGACAAACGCCGCCGCGGTCCTGGAGGAACAAAACCGCATCTTTCACGATCCCGGTCTCGAACGCAGAATCTATCGGCTTCAAACGCCGCCCGCGGGCACCACGTTTTTCAGAGCCCACGCCGAAAGCGTCACGCCAGAAAATTAAATGCCGACCCCACGTCTTCCGACCGTCGGAAACATTTTTTCGGGACCTTCCGAACGTCGGAAAAATTTTGGCGCGAGCTTCCGAGCGTCGGAAACTTTTTTTCGAGACCTTCCGAGCCTCGGAAACCGCTGATTTTCAAATCTCGACGAGGATTTTATCGTCCTCGACTTTGACCGGGTAGGATTCGATGGGTTTGACGGCGGGCAAACAGAGATTTTTGCCGGAACGAATATCGAAACAGGCCCCGTGAAGCGGACACATGAGTTCGTAGTCCTCCAAATCGCCATTGATCAGGGACACCTTTTGGTGACTGCACCAAACTTCGACGGCATAATAGGAGCCATCTTCGTGCTTGAACAGGGCCACTTGCACGTCGTCACTGAGTTCGCAGAATTTGCGGTCGGTCCCGGAAAATTCCGAAACCTCCGCGGCTTGAATCCATGCCATGTTCAGTCCCGTGCAAACGGATTGAGCTTTTCTTCGATGACTTCGTGCAGGCGGTCGCGCATGACTTCGAAGGGGACGCGTTCGATGACTTCTTCGAAGAAACCCAGCACCAACATGCGGCGGGCTTCGGGTTCGGAAATCCCGCGAGAACGCAGGTAATAGAGCTGCTCGGGATCAAGGTTGCCCATGGTGGCGCCGTGACTGCAGGCGAGTTCGTCGGCGTCGATCACGAGACTGGGAATGGAGTCGGCCCGGGATCCGGGATCGAGCACCAGGTTGTTGTTGGTTTGGTAGGCGTCCACGCCGATGCAATCCTTGAGGGCGCGGATGATGCCTTGGTAAACGGAGTAGCCTTTGTCTTTGACCGCGCCCTTGTAGAGCATGTTGGAATAGGTGTCGGGGGCGGAATGGAACTGCAGGGTCTTTTGGTCGAAATGCTGTTTGCGGTCCGCGAAAAACAATCCGCCCAAATACGCGCTGGCGTTGGGCTCGCACACGTTGCAGCCGACGGTCATTTTGCTGACCACGCCGCCGAGGGTCATGCTGAAGAGGTCGACCTTGGCATCGCGTTGGACGCGGGCCCAATCTTCGCCAATGTGAATGCCGACATTCCCCCAATCTTGGAGGGAGACGAGTTTGACGTTGGCGTTGGGCGCCAAATGAAATTCGCGGCAACTGATGCAAAGGGTGGACACCCCGTCGGGCGAGGTGAATTGCTCGGCCAGGGCGAATTCGGCCCCGGTTTCGGCGGTGACCAACAAACGCGGCAGCAAGGCAGTGCCTTCGCGGTCATTGTGATACCGCAACAAAATCCCCTTGGGCAAATTGGCGTTTTTGGCGACGTGAATGTGGAAGCCGACGTTCCAGAAGGCGCCGTTGAGTTCGAAAAATTTGCGAGGCTCTTCGGAGCGAATGGCGGTGCCCAGGTGTTGCTCGATTCTGGAGGTGTGGTCCAAGGCGGCCTGTTGCAGGGTTTGCACAGTGACTTTGCCGCCGGTGACGTCGGCCCGGTCCTCGATGGCGATGCCGTCGGGGGTGACGGAGATGACGACGTCATAATGCTCGTCCACGGGGCGGGCATTGTAGGCGATGGCTTCGCGGGGAATGTCCAGCCGGGTGAACGATCCGAATTTGAATTTTTTCGGATCCAGCCGGCGGTATTCCTCGTGGAAAGCCTCGGGGTTCTGAATTTGGGTGTAGGCTTCGAAGGCGGCGGTGCGCTTGGCTTGCAACAACGCGGGTTCGCCGGAACGGGCGGTTTCCAATACGTTTTCGTTGAAGCCGGGCAAGAGCGCCGGTTCGGTTGCGGGGGGAAGTGCGAGTGTGGGCATGTGAAATGGTTCTCCTTGCGGGGGATCGATCAGCCGATGCTGCCTTCGAGTTTGATCTCGAGCAGCTTCACGGCCTCGACGGAAAATTCGAGGGGTAAATGTTTGAAAACGTCTTTGCAGAATCCGCGCACCACCAGGGAGGCGGCGTCTTCTTCGGAAATCCCGCGACTCCGCAGGTAGAAGAGCTGGTCTTCGCTGATGGACGACGTGGTGGCTTCGTGGGCGATCACGGCGGTTTCATCGGCGGACTCGATGTACGGGAAGGTGTTGGCACTGCATTCCCGGCCAATCAGCAGCGAATCGCAGGCGGAATGGTTGCGGGCGTTGGTGGCGCCGGGCAGCACTTCCACGAGTCCGCGGTAGTTGTTGGAGGACTGGTCCGCGGAAATGCCTTTGGACACAATGGTGCTGGAGGTGTTTTTCCCCACGTGCACCATCTTGCTGCCGGTGTCGGCCTGCATCATTTTGTTGGTCAGGGCGACACTGTAAAATTCGCCGGAGGAATGATCCCCCATGAGCACGCAGCCGGGGTACTTCCAGGTGATGGACGCGCCCACCTCGACCTGGGTCCAGGAAATCTTGCTGTGGTGTCCTTTGCACAGGCCTCGCTTGGTGACGAAGTTGTAGATGCCGCCCTTGCCGTTTTCGTCCCCGGCGTACCAGTTCTGCACGGTGGAATATTTGACTTCGGCGTTGTCGAGGGCCACGATTTCGACCACGGCGGCATGCAACTGGTTGGTGTCGCGGGCCGGGGCGGTGCAGCCTTCGAGATAGGAGCAGTAGCCGTCGTCCTCACAGATGATGAGGGTACGCTCGAACTGCCCGGTGTTGGCGGCGTTGATGCGGAAGTAGGTGGACAATTCCACCGGACACCGCACGCCCTTGGGGATGTAACAGAAGGAGCCGTCGGTGAACACCGCAGAGTTGAGGGCCGCGTAAAAGTTGTCCCCGGGCGGCACCACGGTACCGAGATAGGCTTTGACGAGGTCGGGGTGTTTCCGGATCGCATCGGAGATGCTGCAAAAAATGATGCCTTCTTCTTCCAGAAGTTCCTGATGGGTGGTCCCCACGGAAACCGAATCGAAAACCACGTCCATGGCCACCCCGGCAAGGGATTCTCGCTCGTTGAGGGGGATGCCGAGACGCTCGAAGGTTTTGATCAGTTCGGGGTCCATCTCTTCGCCTTCCGCCTGTTTCTTGGGCGCGGAAAAGTAATGGATCTCCTGATAATCGATCTCGGGGTAATCGAGGTACGCCCAGCGCGGGGATTTCATCTTCAACCAGCGCCGATAGGCCTTGAGACGCCATTCCAGCATCCATTCGGGCTCCTCTTTTTTGGCGGAGATGACGCGAATGACATCTTCACTCAATCCTTTCGGAATGGTGTCCTGTTCAATGTCGGTGTAAAAACCGTATTTGTAGTCTTGGGCGAGTTTGCTGTCGGTATCAAGTTCGGGCATGGGAAGCCTCCTTTTAAAGATCTGTCATTCGGGTTATGCGGTGGCGGCGGTTTCCTCGCGCACCCAGTCATAACCCTTTTCTTCGAGTTTGGTGACCAATTCGGGTCCACCGGACATGACCACGCGGCCATCCATGAGAATGTGGAGCCGATCCGGGGCAATGTGGGTGAGAATGCGCTCGTAATGGGTGATCACCAGCAGGCCCATGTCGGCGCCGCGCATTTTGTTGACGCCTTTGGCCACGATCTGCAAGGCGTCAATGTCCAAACCGGAGTCGGTCTCGTCCATGATCACCATGCCGGGCTTGAACATCATCATCTGCAAAATTTCCATGCGCTTCTTTTCGCCGCCGGAAAAGCCTTCGTTGAGGCCGCGGTTGGCGAAGGCGGGCTCCATCTCCAGGAAGGCCATGTTTTCGCGCATTTCTTTCAAAAACGGCCCCGCCGGGGCTTTGCCTTCGGGATGCCGGGCATCCATGGCTTTTTTCAGAAAATTGGAGATGCTCACCCCGGGAACGGCCACGGGATATTGGAAACAGAGGAAAAGCCCGGCCTTGGCGCGCTCTTCGGGGTCCATTTCCAAAATGCTTTCGCCATCCAATACGATGTCCCCTTCGGTCACTTCGTAGTCGGGATGCCCCATGATTACGCTGGAGAGGGTGCTTTTTCCGGAACCGTTAGGTCCCATCAAGGCGTGGACTTCGCCTTTGTTGATTTCGAGGTTCACGCCCTTGAGGATGGAAATGCCATCGATTTCGGCGTGCAGGTTTTTGATTTCAAGATCTGCCATGTTCGGTTGCTCCGTATAATTGGTGGTTGGTTATAAGTTTTGAAAGTTGTTTATCGGTTCAAAGATCGAATCCCAGGTCCAGCTTGGCTTCGTCGCTCATGCGCTCGGGACTCCAGGGGGGCTGCCACACCAGCTCAATCTGCACGTCCTCCGCGCCGGCCGCCAGGGCGGATTCACGCACGTCATGAATGATCATGGGACCAAAGGGACATGCGGGCGAGGTGAGGGTCATTTCAATTCCCACGTCCTTCTCGCCGGTCACGTTGACCCCATAGATGAGCCCCAAATCCACGATGTTGTATTGGATTTCGGGGTCGATGACATTCTTGAGCAGTTCATACACTTTGTCAGACGTCAGGGTGGTTTCGCTCATCCGGTGGCCTCCAGGCTGTTTTGGGGGGAAGATTGGGGAAAATCAAGCGGGTTCAGGACTTCGCTCAGCCGCATTTCGTGCACCCGCTCCACGACATTGCGCTCCACTTCGTGGGTGAGCCCTTGTACGTAACAGGCGGGAAACGCGGTCAAAATGGTGTGGGTATCCCGTTTTTTGGGTGTGCGTACCCCGTCCACCGCATTCATGACATCCCCCAAGGTGATGTCCCGCAGGGAGCGGTGCAATTCGTATCCACCCTGCACCCCTTGGACGGAGGTCAAAACCCCGGCGCGCCCCAAACGTTGAAGCACTTTGCCCAAATGTTGCTCGGGAATGCCATAGCGTAGCGACAGTTCACGCGTGGTCACGCGTGTACCCGGCAAGGCCACGCGGTCCAAGTGAAACATCGCCACCAAGGCGTATTGTACTTTTTTTCCGAGTTTGAGCATGTGAGAAAAGGACTTCCTATGGGTTAACTGGTTTGCTATATGGTTCATCTATACCGGAAAGTCAAACCCAGAAACCCGACTTTTTTATTCCGGTTTCACACTACCCCCTTTTTTGGATCTGTCAATCCTTGGTCGTTTTTCGGACTTTGACCTGATTTCGTGAGATTCGAGTGTCTAAACGAAATAAAAGGACAAATCGGACATTTTTTTCTTAACCTGATGGGCAAAATTGTGTAAAATCATAATGTCATTCGAAAACTACATTGAGGTGAAGTGTGGAAGAAAAAAATACGGTGAGCGGGGATCGAATTGATCAATCCGAAAACGGGCGTGTCACGATTTTTGACGTGGCGGAAAAAGCGGGGGTATCCTTTGTTTCCGTTTCGCGGGTGTTCAATGAACATCCGAACGTCAGTCTGAAAATGCGGGAAAAGGTGCTCCAAGCCGCAAGGGAAATGGGGTATCAACCTCGTTTGGTCTGCAAGCATAACTTGATTGCGGTGCTGATGAACTCCCGGGAAGCCCTGACCGGACGTTGCGACAAGTCCCATTTGTGCGGAAAAATCTTCCAGGCGGCGGCCAGGCGTAATTTTCTCATGGAAGTGATCACCTTGGATCGGTTGGACATGTTGACCCAACACTTGGTAGACGGGGTGATTGAGTTGGACCCCCACGCCAATGCCTTGCACAAGTTCCCGGAACTCCTTCATGTCCCCATGGTCTTGACCCACGGCCAGGCCGATCAGCCCTTGTGGGCGTCCGTGATGATTGATTACGACCACGAGGGAGAAATGGGCATCGCTTCTTTGGTGTCCAAGGGACACAAAAAGATCGCGGTATTGGTCGAGAGCATGAAACTTGTCTCCACCATGCAAAGGATTCGGGGAATCAGAAAGTTTCTACGGAATAAATCAATTCCTTTGGACGACGTCACTTTTCTCGATTTGGAGATCCATGACATTCCCAAGGCATGCGAACAGGTGCGCACGGGTGCACATACAGGGCTTTTGAACCTCTCCAACGAACACACCCCCACGCTGGTGGATCACCTGTTCAACGTCCTGAAAATGGACCTGCCCAAAGCACTTTCACTGGTCACGCTGGACAACACATGCTTTAGCGAGCATTATCATCCCAGAATCAGCTCCATCATTCAGCCTTTGGATGAACTGGCGGAAACCGCCATGGGCGAGTTGGAAAACCTGATCCAAAATCGAACCACACAACGAAACATTTTGCTAAAAAGCCGATATCATGAGCGAAACACCTGTCGTAAACCCACCCTCTCCGGATAGGACGCCTCGGGCATCCGCCCCCCTTGCGGTGGTCTTGGTCAGTGGCGGTTTGGACAGTTGCGTCACCGCAGCCATGGCCGCGCAAACCCATCGCCTGGCGTTTTTACACCTCAATTACGGCCAACGCACGGAAAACCGCGAACGGCAATCGTTCAATGAACTGGCCCGGGCCTTCGCGGCTTCCCCACTGTTGGACGTGCATGTGGAACACCTCGCCGGCATCGGGGGCAGCAGCCTCACGGATGCGAACATGCCCGTCACCTCGGCGGACCTCGACCACGAGGGCATCCCCAGCAGCTACGTGCCTTTCCGGAACGCCAATATCCTCGCGATCGCCGTGAGCTGGGCGGAAGTGATTGGCGCAACCGCGATTTTCATTGGCGCCGTAGCCGAGGACAGCTCGGGGTATCCCGATTGTCGCCCGGAATTTTTCGAAGCGTTCCAGCAAGTCATCCGAACGGGAACCAAACCGGAAACCGAGATCCGCATCCACACCCCGATCATTCACTTGAAAAAATCGGAAATCATTCAAAAAGGAATTGACCTGGGCGCACCCTTGGAGAAGACTTGGTCCTGCTATCAATCCGAAGACCGGGCCTGCGGCGTCTGCGACAGTTGCGCCCTGCGCCTGCGGGGCTTTCAGCAACTGGGCGTGGAAGATCCCATTCCCTACGCGCAACGCCCCCGATATTTTCACACCCATCCCCATTCGCCCTCCTGAAAAACCCATTAAGCAATCATTTTCCCCATGCCTGTATATGTGTACGAAGAAATTGAATCCGGCGCGCAATTCGAAGTGGTCCAGTCCATGCGCGAAGCGCCGCTCTCCACCCATCCCGAAACCGGACGCCCGGTGCGGCGGGTGATCCTGCCCCCCAACCTCGGCACGAAGCATACCACGGGCAAGGAAAAAAAGATGCTGGACAATCGTAATGTCGAAAAAGCGGGCTTCACCAAGTACGAGCGCGACAAATCGACGGGCACCTACCACCGTGTGGCCGGCAACAAAGGCCCGGAAAGCTTCCGCAAGGAGTAACCCCGCATGGAGCATGTTTTCGCCTACGGAACCTTGCAATTTCCCGACTTGATGCGGCGGCTGCTGGGACGCCTTCCGACTTCGCGCCCGGCGCTTTTGCACGGATACGCCCGCTATGCGGTCCGGAACGAGGATTTTCCCGGATTGGTGCCCGAAGCCGGTTCCCTCACCGACGGCCTGCTTTTCGAGAATTTGAATGCGAACGAACTGGCGCGCTTGGACAAATACGAGTCGGAAATGTACGACCGTCTCCGCCTGAAGGTGCATCTGGCGGTCGGGGAAACTTGCGAAGCGAACGTTTACGTGGTATCTCCCCAATATCGACACCTCCTCAGCGATTCTCCCTGGGACCTGAAATCATGCCCCCCTCCCCCAAACATCAATTAAGCACCGAACACCTGCGACTGCCTGTCACCGACAAGGACCTCCCGCGTCACATTGTCAACGGCTACATGCGTTACGACAATTTCAAGAAGTACAGCGAGGGCGGCTCGGCCATTCTGGAGCAGTGCCTGGATAAAAATCTGGGACGCACCGTGCTCATGAAACGCCTTCATCCGCACCTTCAGGAGCAGGAAACCGAACGAAAACGCTTTCTCCGGGAAGCGCGGGTCACCGCCCTGATCCAACACCCCGGCACCGTGCCCGTCTATGAAATCAGCCGCGACAATCAGGGCGCCATCTACTTCACCATGAAAAAGGTGGAGGGCGAAAACATGCGCGAAATCCTGTTGGGCATCGTCGCGCGCGACCCCTATTATCGTGAAAAATACCCCCTGAAGGCCATGGTGGAAATTTTGATTCAAGTCGGCCAGGCCGTGGCCTTCGCCCACACCCGCGGGGTCATTCACCGCGATCTCAAGCCCGCGAACATTCTCGTCGGCGGCTTCGGGGAGGTCATGATCCTGGACTGGGGCCTCGCCAAGGTCTGGAACGCGGAAGACACCGAACACGGCGACATTCCCGAACAGGATCACATCAGCCTCGAACTGACCCGGGCGGGCAACCGTTGCGGAACTCCTCTCTACATGTCTCCGGAACAAGCTTCGGGCAAAACCGACAAAGTGGATGTGCGCAGCGACATCTACTCCCTCGGCAGCATTCTCTATGAAGTCCTCACCCATGAAAACCTCGTCTGGGGAACCAACAAGGAGGACGTGCTCGAAAAAATCAGGGACATGGACCCCGTGCAACCCCGAAAACGCGCCCCCCAACTCAACATCCCCTTCGAATTGGACTCCATTTGCATGAAAGCCATTCAAAGGGATCCCGCAAAACGCTACCAAAACCTCATGGACATGGTGGACGACCTCAAAGCCTACCTCCTCCATGAAACCGTCAAAGCCCATCACTACTCCGCATGGCAAAGATTCATCAATTGGGAACAACGCCATACCCTCCTCACCGTCAGCCTGGGATCCATACTCCTCGGCATCCTCATCTCCGTTATTTTCCAACTCGCAATTTTATGACATTTTTGTATTCTTGAAATTTACAGAGTACATTATTGTTGCATATTTAGAAAATCCCGTCCCGAACCCAAGAACTTAAATTTACGCATTCCATTCACTGCGAATGGTTTGCAAATGATATTCAAACAATCCTTTCAAGTTGGCATATTGATTGCTATTTAAATAATCCGAACACGTACGAACAAAATGCCTCCATCCCGGAGAACATTTTGCGAACCTAGAACCCACCTCCCAAGGAGAGAAGCATAACATGGCAAAAACAAAACTCGAATACCTCTGGCTGGACGGATACAAACCCACCCAGTCCATCCGGTCCAAAACCAAAATCGTAAAAGATTTCGGCGGCACATTGGAAGAATGTCCGATGTGGTCCTTTGACGGCAGTTCCACCCAACAAGCCGAAGGCAATTCTTCGGACTGCCTGATGAAACCCGTGGCAATTTTCCCCGACCCCCAGCGCAAAAACGCTTTCCTGGTCATGACCGAAGTGCTGAATCCCGACGGCAGCGCCCACGAATCCAACGGACGCGCCCTGATTGACGACGACGACGACGATTTCTGGTTTGGCTTTGAGCAGGAGTATTTCCTGTGGAATCCGGAAACCAGCCGTCCGCTCGGCTTCCCCGTCGGCGGCTACCCCGCGCCCCAGGGCCCCTATTACTGCTCCGTGGGCGCCAAAAACGCCTTTGGACGCGAGTTGATCGAAGAGCATCTGGACGCATGTTTGGAAGCCGGCATCAACGTCGAAGGCATCAACGCCGAAGTCGCGACCGGTCAGTGGGAATTCCAGATTTTTTCCAAAGGCGCGAAAGATGCCGGGGATCAACTCTGGGTGGCCCGTTACCTCTTGGAGCGAATCGGTGAAAAATACGGTTTGTCCATCGAATGGCATCCCAAGCCCCTCGGCCCCACCGACTGGAACGGTTCCGGCATGCACGCGAACTTCTCCAACTCCGTGTTGCGCGAATGTGGCAGCAAAGAGACCTACGAGGAAATCTGCTCCAAATTCGGCTCCACCATTGGACGTCACATCTCCGTATACGGACACGACAACGACAAACGCCTCACCGGTTTGCACGAAACCCAAAGCATCGACAAGTTCAGCTATGGCGTTTCCGACCGCGGCGCCTCGATCCGCATCCCCATCGCCACCGTCGAAAACGGATGGAAGGGATGGCTCGAAGACCGTCGTCCCGCCTCCAATGCAGACCCCTACAAAGTTGCCGCCGCGATTATCAGCACCGTCAAAAGCTAAGCGACGCATCCATATGTACCCTGAAAAGACTCCCCGCCCGGGGAGTCTTTTTTTGTAAATTTGTTCGAAAAGCTTGTGCAGGGCCGGAGATTTAACGTATGCTTTGCCTTATGTTCAACCCAGCCAAAATCATGTGTGCCCCAACGAAACTCTTCGCCCTCCTTGTCGGTCTCAGCTTACAAGCCGAGGAAACCGCTTCCATAAGATTTTTCGCACCACCCGTTCGCGGAATTCTCACCGAAGGCAGCGAATGGGAATCGCTCCCCACCCGCTTGCAAGTGGGGGCGGAACCCAATGCCCAGTCCGTATCACTGCATCGCAATGGATACAGCCGGGAGATCCAAGTCCCCAAAGGACGGCCTTTGCCCCTTTACACATCCGCGCCCGGATCGGAAGATTCCCTTCGCTCACTGGGGGAATTGAGCCCCATCCCCGAAGAATGGGATCGGGTCATCGTCCTTCTGGCATCGGGAATTTCCGAAAATGCGGAACAAATCGACCACGAGCTGATTGATTTCTCCAAAGCCTCCGTCCCCATTGGCTCCCACACCTTTCAAAACAACCTCGACAACCCGGTCGAAGTGCGCGCTGAAACCGACAAACTCTTTGTAGAGCCTGGCAAGCGCGTCACATGGGAAGGCGAATCGGATCGTGTACGCGTCAATTTAGTGGAAATCGATGGCTCCAGAGGAAGGCGATTCACGGGAGCCGTCCATGGCAGCCCCCAACATGGAACCCTTCATTTGATCCAAAAAAATCCCCGGTCTCCCCGCCGCATCAACTTCACCTCCCTCTCCATGGAAGCGCCCGTCCCCGAAGAACCCGAAGCCCCACCCTCCGAGGATACGGAAGAACCGCGTCCCGAAGACGCGGAAGCATCGCCCACCGAAGAAACGGAAGAACCACTTCACGAAGAAACCGAAGATCCATAATCCTTCAGCCGAAGTCCCCCAAATTTCGGGGCCTGTCCCCGTTTCCGACTTATCGGGGTCTGTCCCCGTTTTTTCCGCGGCATCTGCCGGGGCCTGTCCCCGTTTCCGACTAAATTTCGGGGTCTGTCCCCGTTTTTCCGCGGCATCGGCATCTGCCGGTGCCGGGGCCTGTCCCCGTTTTTTCATCAGGAGATTAGCAATGCGGCGGCTTCCTGGTATTTTTCCAGTGTCCGGCGCACAACGTTATCCGGAAGCGTGACGGGAGTTTTCTTGTCAAAGGCAATGGACTCAAGGTAATTGCGGACAAATTGCTTGTCGAAGCTGGGTTGATCCCGACCGGGTGCATACCCCGACGCAGGCCAAAAACGCGAACTGTCGGGTGTCAGGATTTCATCCGCCAAGGTAACCTGACCCGTTTCGTCCACCCCAAATTCAAATTTGGTGTCCGCAAGCAGAATCCCTTTGCTTGCCGCATAATCCCGGGCGGTTTCATATAAATCCAAGGCCATGGTCTTGACTCTCTCGCCATACTCGGCCCCCAGGATATCATCCGCTTCTTTAGGACTGATGTTGAGATCATGGTCACCGGCCTCGGCTTTGGTGCTGGGCGTGTACAGCGGATGTGGCAGTTTTTCACATTGGCGAAGCCCCGGAGGAAGCTTCAACCCGCAAACCGTCCCGTCCTTTTGGTAGGACGCCCAGCCCGACCCGGCCAAATACCCTCGGACAATTGCCTCCACCGGGAGGATGGTCAATCGCCGTACCAACATCGATCTCCCGGCCAATTGCGCCTTGTATTTGCGGACGGAAGCGGGCATTTCGTCAAAATTCGCGGTGACAAAATGATGGGGCGTCCGATTCCCCAGCCATTCGAACCAAAAACAACTGATCCGGGTCAACAGGATCCCCTTGCCCGGCACGCCGTTTTCCATGATCACGTCAAAAGCGCTAATCCGGTCGGTGGCAACGAACAACAAATGGTCCGCGTCCACTTCATAGACATCGCGAACCTTGCCTCGTGCCAAAAGTTTCAAATCGGGACAATGGGTTTCCAAAACAAGAGGGTTCATATGAAGTTCCAATGGGGTGGGGGTATGAGATTAAAAGTGAAAAGCTTTGTTGGACCAGCTCAGGGCGGTGCGGATAATGGGACGCTCTTCTTCGACTTTGCGGCGGATTTTCAACACTTGCCTGCGGTAGAGTTCCATGACATGTTCCAGGTTTTCGCCCATTTGATGGCTCTCAAACAGCTCCGGCTCCCTGGAGCCAAAATCCAAACCCGATTGCACGGGACCTGACATCACGGGAAATCCGACGTTGATACCCGTCAGCAAAAGACGATTCGGGTCCCTGCCATCCACGTTGCATCCATCCAGATACCAAGTGGGGGAGTCCGAATGCGTATCCAGATGTAAAAGACGGGCGACCTTCACTTCTTTGCGAAAAAGATCTTGGATATCGCCAAGACCAACGCCAAAGGTCCGCAACGCCGTACACTTTGTCAGGAAATCGATATACCCGCGTTTGTAATATTTCGGTGGCTCGGGTTTGTATAATTCCAGGGCACTCTGAATTTGCCCCAGATACACATGGTTTTTACCGATCACCTTGCAAACGTCTTGCAAACTGTGTTTGACCGCCATCAGGCCCCTCCCCCAGGTAATACCGAAAGCACAACCGCCAATACGTAACTGGTCAAGCCCAATACCAAAATACAAGCCGCCAAATGATAGCGTCGAGTGCGGAGGTTTCGCAATGCAACCAGCGCGACCAGCGTTTCCTCGGGATCATCCCCACAAACGTATCGGGTCGCCCAACGCAACTTCAAAGGACCGGATAGAATCATAATCGCAGAAAAAACCGCCAAGGTAAGCCCTACACTCAGAAAAATAGCGGGCATTCGGCCTGCGGACGCGATTCGGTGGCCACTGAAGCCGGAGATAGTCAAACAAAGGGTCACCAGACTCAACAACATGGCGGAGCGGGCTTGGAGCACGTTGAAATTGCCAATCACCCGATCCAGAAGTTGTGCGGAGTTATCCAAGCCAAGCACCCGGCGCATGTATTGCACTTCTTCTCTCGGGGATAGGATCTGAAAGGAATCATCCATAACAGGCTCATAACGGGATTCTGCCGCAAGGCAAGCTTGTGCAATCAGGAAGGAATGGTTTTCAATCCACCCCGTTTGCAAAGATAGCGGAAATGGTTGGCATCCACCGGCTGAATGCTCAGCCGTTGTCCCCGGCGGGTCACCAACATCCCCTCCAAATTTTCATCCCGTTTCATCTCCTCCAAGGTGACCATTTCCGGCAGCTTGGCCACGAACCGAACCTGACGTTGAATCCATCGCGGATCTTCGGGATCGGATTTCGGATCGAAATAAGCGCTGTTTTCATCAAAGGCCAACCGATCGGGTTCGGGTCCCGAGTCGATTTTCATCACCCCCACGATTCCGGGAGGCTTTGCATTGCTGTGGTAGAAAAAAGCCAAATCCCCCTCTTTCATATCATCCCGCAGAAAATTTCGAGCCTGATAATTCCGAATGCCATTCCAAGGTTCACGCCCGTCGCGCTCCAAATCATCGATCGAATACGCGTCCGGCTCGCTCTTCATCAGCCAATAATGTTTTTTCTTTGCCATGCCGGATCCCTACCCAATGATTTTCGTTCTGAAAAGCATTTTCAGGACCCACCCCAAATTTTAAAAGTCAAGTACTCCCGGCGGGCATATTCAAAACGATCAGGCCCAAGGCTTCATCCACTTCCCCCGGCTTGATTTCGCGTTTCAAGTGATTGCGCTCTCGATGCTGTTTTGCGAAACCTTCTACGAAAATCCGGGTTCCCAGCACCATTCCCGTGCTCAAATAGTGCAAGCGGAGTTTCATCTGCTTGCCGAGGGGTGTTTTCCCTCTCATCTTTAACACCGCATTCACCTCTTCATCCGAAAGGGACGCACGCGTCTCCGCCTTTTTCCCCGGCCGATAAGCGCCCTCCACAAAGAGTGCCACTCGATACGCTTCCAATGCTTTGCCCGGTTGTTCCGAAAGATTCTCATGCCCCAACAACTCGAACAAACGTTTGAAGCCAAACATTGACCGTGGGTCGCCCCCCGCGTTCATGCCATACCCACAATACCGGTACTTCGCCGGATCCCGGCTCAACCCGGCGCGTACCGGATTTAAATCAATGTAAGAGGCAACTTTCAACAGAATGCCGGGCACTTCTTGGACAACCGTACTGTGAAACCGTTCCTCCCAAAGCGGTCCCTTCCGTTCATGCCGTTCGTTGTAATCCTGACTGATCCGCTGTTTGAAATCTTTCACAAAAGCGCTCAAATCATACATGCGGGAACGAACGGCCTCGCATTTTTCATGCATGCGAGGCAAATCCCCCGAACGCCGCAATCGATCGATTTCCCACAAAAATTGAGCACCGCGGGATCTTTTGCAAGTAGGCTTGCCGGGCAAATAATCCAAACGCCTTGCCAACTCCTTTTCATCCAGCGATTTACAGGAAGGTTTGGACGGCACTTCGACCAACAAATGGAAGTGATTTCCCATGATCGCATGCGTCAGCACCGTGATCCCGGCAAAGTCCGCAAGTTGATACAGCCAAATGCGGATGCGTTCCTTTTCGGTTTCATCGAAAATCAGTTTCCGTTCAATCACACGCGAAGTGACGTGATACACGCCTCCCTCCCGCAGAATTCTTGCTTTTCTCATCAGACACAGCTCCATTCAAGGGTTTCATGGATCACCCAAAACGGCAATCCTTACCCCCATACACCCAACAGAAACCTGATTTTCCGCGATTTTCAGAAAAAAAAATCCGAAAAAAAACGGGGACAGGCCCCGAACATCCATTTTCGATTTTCGGGGCCTGTCCCCGTTTATCATCCGCAAGTGAGCGGGGTCTGTCCCCGTTTAATTTTTTCCCCAGGTTTTTGGAAAATGGCCGCGGAACGCTTGCCAGCGATGGTCTCCCCGATGGTAAAGTTCCCAGAGCCCTTGGCTCTGATCGTGGTTGACCATGATTTCGTCAGATGGCGTGCGTTGCCAATCTTCCTGTTGGCATTCCACCTGAAGTTGTCCTGACGTCCAGCCCGAATAGCCGATGTAAGCGCGCAGCCACCCCGTCCCGCTATCCAAGGCTTCCCGGATCTGGCTGGCGGCTGGATTGATTTCGCAGCGGAGCCGATGATCGTCGGATTCCCGGAGGAACAAGACCAACATGAATTGATCCGCTTGCACGGGTCCCCCAAAATACAGGGGCAGGGGTTTGAGAAATTTGGGCAAACCGGGTTCGTTGACAATGTCACCCAAGGTTTTGCCCAAGGGACGGTTGAGGATAAAGCCCATCGCCCCCTCCAGGCCCACCTCATGCAGGAAAACCAAACTCCGGGCGAAATTGGGGTCGAGCAAAAGCGGCCCGGCGACGAGCACGTCCCCGGCGGAAGGCATGGAAAAAGATTCGGTTTCTTTCATATGTCGAATTCTATCATACCAGATGCCCGTGAGAGTTCAACTCCCTTGCGCTTGACTCTTTTGATCATTGTATGATAGCACACAACCCAATGAACACTTTACGTATTGCTTGCCTACAATCCAGTGCCCGGGAAACCGCGGATGCCGCCTGTGACCGCACGGAAAAGATGATCCGCGAAGCCGCCGCCAAGGGGGCGCAAATCCTTTGCACCCAGGAACTGTTCACCACCCCCTATTTTTGCAGAACCCAGGATCCAGGACTTTTCGATCTCGCCGAACCCATCCCGGGACCCTCCACGTCCCGCCTGCAAAGCCTCGCCAAGGAACTGGGCGCGGTCCTTGTTCTTTCCCTTTTCGAACGTCGCACCGCCGGAATTTATCACAATACCGCCGCCATTGTGGATGCGGACGGATCTTTGCTGGGACGCTATCGGAAAATGCATATTCCCCAAGACCCCGGCTTCGAGGAAAAATTTTATTTCACCCCCGGCGATCTTGGCTTTCGCGCCTGGGACACCGCCTTCGGACGCATCGGCGTGATCATTTGCTGGGACCAATGGTATCCCGAATCCGCCCGCCTCACGGCCATGCACGGCGCGGAAATCATTTTCTGCCCCACGGCCATCGGTTGGCTGCCCGAAGAAAAACCCACCCTGGGCGAAGCCCAACGCAATGCCTGGTTGCGCGTGCAACAGGGACACGCCGTCGCCAACGGCTGCTACTACGCCGCGATTAACCGCGTGGGCACGGAAGGCGCCACCGAATTTTGGGGCAACAGTTTTGTGTCCGATTACACCGGCACCTTGATCGCCGAGGGCTCGAATTCCTCCGAAGAAGTTCTGATCGCCGACTGTGATCTCAGGGCTTTGGAGGACCACCGGCGAATGTGGCCCTTTTTCCGAGACCGTCGCATTGATGCCTATGGCGATCTCACCCAACGATTTCTGGAGAATTCATGAGCGACATCCCCCTCACCTCACCTCCCGCCCCCGAAGCATTGGACCACAACAAGGACGCCTGGATTCCCCATGTCGTCCCCTTTGTGGCCTGGATCTTTTTCATGGGCATCCTCGGCGATCCGGCGGGCTGGAAATACGCGGTGCGTTCGTTCGTCTGCCTGGCCTTGTTTCTGTATATGCGACCCTGGCGTTTCAACTACCCCCGACTCAATTTGCGCAATCTGCCCGCCGCCATTGGCATCGGCTTTTTCGTTTTCGCGTTCTGGGTATTTCCCCAAACCGATTTTTTCGCCCGTTTCGAGGGCTTGCACCGATTCTACATGACCGTGGGCGTGCAAATGCCTTGGGAACTCAGCCCACCCTTGGAACGCGTGCGCTACGCCCCCGATTTGGAAGGATGGTTTTTCGCCCTCACCCGACTGGCCGGCTCGGCGCTGGTGATCGCCCTCATCGAAGAATTTTTCTGGCGAAGCTGGCTGTATCGTTGGGTTCAAAAAGAGGATTTCCTCTCGGTGGACCCCGGACATTTCGACCGGAAAGCGTTTTGGATCACCGCCGCCATGTTCGCCAGCATTCATAACGAATGGTTCGTGGGACTGCTCTGCGGCATTGTCTACGGTTGGTTTTACATCAAAACCCGGGACATTTGGGCGGTCTGCATCGCCCACGCCATCACCAACGGCGTGCTGGGCATCTACGTGCTGTGGAGCGGCAAATACGAATTCTGGGCCTGATCCTCAGTAATATCCGCCCCGCTCCACCCGCAGGATGCCTTCGGGCAATTCGGTGACAAACCGGGACGGCTCGTAATACACCACCCCGCCATCGCGTTGACGGCGAACATTGGGCACGCAAAAATACAGATGATCCTTGGCCCGGGTTGCGGCAACATAAAAAAGACGACGCTCCTCCGACTCTCCCCCGCCATCCGACTCCTCCAATGCCCGACCCGAGGGGAACATGCCATCCACGCACCACAGCACCAACACCACGGGATGTTCCAAGCCCTTGGCCTGGTGAATCGTCCCCAACCGAACCGCGTCCTGATCGGATTCATCGCGGGTATTGCTTTCGTCCAAGTTGGTTTGCAACGCCAACTCGCTCATAAAGCCTTCCAAACTCTCGAACTGACCGCAATAATCGATCATCCCGTGGATGTCCTCCACCCGATTGGAATAATTGTCGAAATTATCCACGGCATACTCGTCGTAAAAAGCCTTCAAAAACAGAAAAATCAACTCTCCCGGATTTCGGGTCAATTCCTCGCGTTCCGCCTGCTCCAACATCTCGTGAATCGGTTCCCAAAACGCTTTTCCGCGCTTCGGAACCGCTTCTCGCAACCGCTTCCGATCTTCGGAAAGCAGGGGATCGAATTTCCGACTCAATTTTGCCCACAAATTCGAGGCCCCTTTGGCCCCCACGCCGGGCAGCAAACAAATCAGTCGCGCAAACGCAAGCTCATCGCGTGGATTGAGGACCAAACGCGGCAGGCAGAGCATGTCCTTGATGTGGGCCTGCTCAAAAAAACGCACCCCCGAGGTAATGACATGGGGAATGCCCTCGCGATTGAGTTCGAGTTGCATCTCCATGGCATGAAAATGGGCGCGGTACAGGATGGCGAAATCCGAATACCGATACCCGGCTCTGCGAAGAGTGCGAATGGCATTGACCACGTAGCGGGCCTGATGTCCCCCATCGGACAACCGCGCGAACACTGGCGTGGGACCACCGGAACGGACGGCGCGGAGTTCTTTCTGGAACTGTTCCGGATTTCCAGCGATGCACTTGTTGGCCACCGCCAACACGCCCGGCACGGAGCGGTAATTGGTGACCAGTTCGTATTTCACCGCCCCCGGGAAATCGCGTTCAAAATGGAGAATATTGCGGAAATCGGCCCCGCGCCACCCATAAATGCTTTGAAAATCGTCCCCCACCACCAAAAGATTGCCGGTGCCGCCCGAAAGCAATTTCACGAAGTCGGCCTGAACGGGATTCGTATCCTGATATTCGTCCACCATCACGTATCGGAATTTGTGTTGATAGTATTCGCGCGGCCCTTCATTTTCATCCAGTACCCGGACGGCGTTCAGCAGCAGATCGTCAAAATCCATGACATTGAGCGTCTGTTTGCGTTCGGTATACGCGTCGTGGACCTTGAGAATACTCTCGACATCCGTATTGAAATTTTCAAACCGGTCGGCGATCAAATCACACGGGTCCACATCCTTGTTGGCGGCCAAAGAAAAGAGGCTGAGCAACACCTGGGGCTTGGGAAATTGATCGTTTCCCTTGAGGCCCAGTTCCTCGTAAATGGTTTTGCAGAGAGTTTTCTGATCGTCGGAATCGAGAATGCCAAAATCATTCCGATACCCCACGAGGGCGGCATGTTGACGCAAAATGCGGTTGGCAACGTGGTGGAAAGTTCCCCCCCACATGCCGAGCAGATTTTCAGCGCCCACATTCAACCGGGCCCGCTCCATCATTTCCTTCGCAGCCTTGTTCGTAAAGGTCAGCAAGAGAATGTTTTCCCCGCGCACGCCTTTTTCCTGAACCAGCCAGGCGACGCGATAAATGAGGGTGCGGGTCTTGCCCGTACCCGCGGCGGCAATGACCAACACGGGACCATCGGGGGCTTGAACGGCGGCGAGTTGTTCTTCGTTGAGTTCGGCGGAAAAATTAACGGGGTTCATGCGAGTCCTTTCCGGGTGGCCAACATCCACGCGACCATGGTTTTGGCATCGGGCAATTCGTTTTCCTCCATGGCCCCCCTGAGTTCCGCGTCACTGAATTCCACCACCTCGACCCGTTCATCGTGGTCCAGGCGATTTGCGCCGGGATCGGCGGAAATTTCAGCGAAATACAGGTATACGGTTTCGTCGGTGTATCCGGGCGAAGCAAAGGCCCGGCCCAAGGGAATCAATTTTTCAACGAGGTGACCGGTTTCTTCCTCCAGTTCCCTGCGGATCGCGGCCTCCGGTTCTTCGCCGGGTTCTCTCATGCCGGCGACGATTTCGGTTACCTCGCAGTCCACGGCTTTGCGGAATTGGCGGACAAGCACCCAAGTGCCACAGGGTTTTCGGGCCAATGCGCCCACCCCGCCGGCGTGCCGGACGATGTCGCGTTTGCTGTGGCTCCCGTCTCCGAGGCGCACGTCCTGCCGTTCGACGCGAAAAACGAAACCCTCCAGCAGGGTTTCGGATGTCAATGTGGTTTCATATAGGCTCATGCGGGCTTATTGCCACAAAGTTCGTCGGAAAGCAAACGCCGATCCGGTTTGAGTCCGGCGGATTCCGGCAATTCACGAAATTCGACGGGAATCATGTACCCGGGCAAAAATTTCCGCAGGGCCTGTCCCCATACGCCGGGCGTGAAATCTGTTTTGGGCAAATCCAGCCAGGCCACGGGACGATGCCCGAATTCGGGATCGGGTTTGGGCGTGACCACCACGGTACTGGCCCCGGTAATTTCAAGAAGATGGCGTTCGATTTCCTCGGGTTGGATATTTTCGCCCCCGGAAATGAAACGATTGTCTTTGCGTCCGGTGACCACGAGGTGTTGGTTTTCCAGTTTGCCAAGATCACCGGTATGATACCATCCTTCGTCATCCACAATGGGGACGATTTCACCTTCCTGGTAGAGACCCAACGCCAGGGTGTGTCCCCGCACCAGAATTTCTCCGTCGGGGGCCATGCGAATGTTTCGGTGGGGCAGAATCATGCCATCTGTTTCACGGCGCAAGTCCGGATCGTCATTCCGGGCCACCGTGGTGACTTGTGAGGCGGTTTCGGTCATACCATAGGTGGCGTGCACTGGAAATCCATGGTCCAGGGCGCGGGCCACCAAATCCCGGGGAATCGGCGCGCCCCCCAAAAGAATGGTGTGAAGCTGTTTGGCCAACTCGGCGGCCTTCTCGTGTCGCATGAGTCGAATCAACTGGGTCGGCACCAGAGAGAGGTGGGTAACCCGATTTTCGAGCATCGTCCGTACGGGGTCTGTCCCCGTTTTCGTCGTCGTCTTTTCGGGGCCTGTCCCCGTTTTTTCCAGAGGTTTTTCGGGGCCTGTCCCCGTTTCGGAGACCACCGCCGCGCCGGCGAGCAGGCACCGGAAAAGCACGCCGATCCCGCCGACATGGTACAGCGGGAGGGTGAGAATCCAACGATGGGTGTGGTTGAGGGGTAAATGGCGGTTGGCGCCCAAGGCGGAATAATAATGGGCTTCGAGGCTGTGGACCACGGCTTTGGGATGGCCACTGCTCCCGGTGGTGTAAATGCAAGTGGCGGGGCGTTCTAAATCGAGCTCCAACGGGCCGCGGTCGGGCGCACCCAACATGGTGACGTCACAAAGATTGGAAATCCGAAAGCAGGGAATCCCTGGCAAAATGGGCTCGGCGGTGTCGTCAATGATTTGCAGTTTCGGGGACAGGCCCCGTGCGCGTTCCTTCAATGTGGCCTGGGGCAGCCGGGTATTCAGGGGACAGGCCACGGCGCCGGCGCGGAAAATTGCAAACAACAAAGGCAACCAACGCCACTGGGTGGCGGCGGCAATGACCACGCGATCGCCCGGCTGTATCTTCGCGTCTTGAGTGAATTGACGATGGATATCGCGGGCGGCCACGTTCATCGCCGGAAACATGTGCGCGGTGCCGTCCTCAAACCAAGCGGGCTGTTGGGGGGCAATGTGGGCGATGTCCTGCAAAGGACAACGGATGGTGCTCATGACAAATACGGCCCGAACATGAGCCCACAAATCGAGAAGAAAATAAACACGCCGCTGATATCCACGCACGTCGTGAGGGCGGGACTCGCCACCAAGGCGGGGTCCACCTTGAACCAGGAGGCGGCCAAAGGCAGAAAAGCGCCGAGCAGCGTGGAACTGACCACTTGCAAGGCCAAGGCCAGGGAAACCGTAATCCCGATGTACGTGAGGCTCATACGCCTTTCAATCTCCGGTATACGAAACTCCGAAACCCCTTGATAAGTCGCCGAGCCGTCTTCGGCCACGCGCTTGAGGAAAATTTCGTCTCCCCCGATCACGGCGCTTCGTTGTTCATCTTCCAAATGCGCAATGGAAAAATTCAAGGGAAGCCATGTGTCTTCACCGCCACGCAAATAAAAATCATCGGACTCCAGGTGATCGGCCAAAACCGTTTTGGAGGCATCCCGGGCTCCGAAAAACATCACCCGTCCAAAGGCCACGAAAGAAAGGGCGAAGGCCAGTAAAAGGGCAATGCGGGCCTCTTTGAACAGCACCCGAAGCAAATCTTTGGGTTTGATTTCCTGCATGGCCAGGGCCCGAACCACCAATGTGGCCGATTGACTGCCCGTGTTGCCGCCGGTGTCCGCCAGCATGGGAATGAAAATGGCCAGCAGGGGCAAAAATTGGATCAAACTTTCGTTTTCCTGAATAATCATCCCCGAAAAAAGTCCGAAAAGTGCAAGAGGCAGGATCCAGACCACCCGATTTTTGAAATGATTCCAGACGGGCGTGGACATGTATTCGCGAGTGGAGTGGGAACCCCCGATCGCCATCAGGCGTTCGACGTCTTCCTGTTGCTCCTGCCGCAAAATGTCGATGGCGTCGTCGTGGGTCACGATACCGACAAGCACATTGTCCCCGCTCACCACGGGAATCGCCAATAAGTCGAATTTTTCGATCTTCCGGGCCACTTCCTCTTGGTCGTCATTGACATTCACCGCGAAAATATCGTCGGCCATGATTTCCGAAACCAATTGCTCCGGCTTGGAAAGAATCAGCTTCCGCAAGGATACGAGACCCTGAAGCTGATGGCGTTCATTGATGACGTAGATATAATAAATCGTTTCCTTGCCGGGGGCCTGGGTGCGAATGAATTTCAAGGCCTCGCCGACGCTCTGGGTCGGACGCAACACCGCGTAGTCGGTGGTCATTACCGAGCCCGCCGTCCCCTCCTCGTAGGAGGCCAAACGCCGAATGTCTTCCCGTTCCGCCTTGGCCACCAGAGGCAGGATTTCCTCGCGCACCTTCTCGTCCAGCTCCATCACCAAGTCGGCGCGTTCGTCCGATTCCATTTCCTCCAACAACTTCGCCATTTCCCCGCGGCGTTCGCCTCCGGCCAGTTCCACCTGCAAGTCCAAATCAAAGTGCGGAAAAATACCGGCCCGTTTTTCCACGCTGATCAAGTGAAGCACGTTCCAGATTTCGTTGAGATCCAGATCCTGCAAGGCATCTGCAACCGTGGCCGGGTGATGGTTCTCGCAATAATCGCGCAAAGATTCTTTCTCGCCGGCGGCGATCAAAGTTTGCAAGTCTATGTTTTCAGGTTCCAAATCCATGCCGACAACTTACAGGGATGTGCCAAAGATGGCAAGCATGGGCTTGTTTGAATTGTATTCGATCCGATAAAAAACGCATTTTCACGAACGAATCATGGTTTTATGGTTGCCAGAATCCAAACATGTCGTAAAAATACCCTTGTCAATGAAACGCAACCTGAAAGCGAAATGACAAACAAACACGATTCCATACGCGTGGAAAACACTTATCACTGGCCCGCCGACGGCGAAAGCCGTCCCTGGACGGAATTCTGGGTGACCACCTTCAGCGCCCCCGTCGGCAACGCCCGCAGCGCCTCCATCCTCTTCAGCATCAATGATGGTCGGGATTGGACGCACCGTCCCATGCAAAAAGCCTGCGTCCTCGGCGAAGATGACGTTTGGCACGTCAACCTCGGCACCTTCCCGGCCGGCACCCGCATCCGCTATGCCGTGGAAGTGGTGGACGCCAAAGGGGAATCCGTCTGGGACAACCGCCACAACAAGGATTATCACGCCGTCATCGGCGCCGCCCAAGATCTGGCCGGCAGCCGGGCCTGATTCCCCGTTTGCCTCAGGTCAAAAGCTTCAACGCCAAGGGGATGGCCTTGCTTTGTTCCGTGTTGGACAGCTTGTCCATCAACGTCGAAATCATTTCCACGAATTCCGTCAAATTTTCCATTTGCGTGTGGAATTCCTGGCATTCCGGACAGGATACGCCCTCGGTTTTCCGGGCGCAATCCCGCAAGACACCCAAGGCCGTGTCAATTTCACGGCGTTTGCGTTCGCGGGTAATGGTGCAAAACATGCGCCAAATATCCTTTTCCGCCTCGAAATACTCCTTGCGGTCCCCTTTTTTAAACACGCTTTTGACGATGCCCCAGTTGACAAGCTCCTTGAGGTTTCCATGGGCGTTTCCGCGACTGATGCCCAGCTCCTCCATGATTTGGTCCGTGAACATGGGTTCGGGACTTACCAACAGCAACGCGTGAATTTGGGCCATGGTTCTGTTGATGCCCCAAGAGGAACTGATGGCTCCCCATTGAGACACAAATTCATCCCGAACGGCGTGAAACTCAGTATCTGATTTGCAGGAGGTGGTCATCCGAGAGCATAGGGCATTCCCGCGAAAGTACAAACGGGAAAGCGGTTTAGATCTCGCGCAGGTGATCCGGCTCGAACAATTCGTGCACCACCAGCACCGTACTGCCCAACAACAAACAGGCCACAACCTGATGGGCAACGGCGGCCACCATGTTCACCCCGGACACCAAGGTATACAGTCCCAGCAAAAACTGGATCGCGCCGCAAATCAGGAGCAAATTGAAGCCCATTTTCTGGCGGACCATGAGGCGATGGGTTTGCGCGAAGACCCACAGTCCGATCAACCCCGCCAACACCAACAGCCCCAAGTGTCGATGAATGAATTGCACCGTTGCCGGGTTGCTCACCAAATTCATCATCATGGGACGGTAGTCCCACCCGCCCGCCGGGAAAAACCTGTTCCCCATCAGCGGCCAAGTGTTGTACATATACCCCGCACGCAAACCGGCGGTGAACGCCCCATACACGATTTGCAAAACCAACAGACACAAAAACACGATGCTGAAAGTCCGCAAGCGACTGATGGACTGATAATTGGTTTTGCGGTGGGTCCAAAAGGGATGGAGATCCAACACCAACCACAGCAAGTACGAAAACAGCAACAACGCCATGCACAAATGCGCGGCCAAGCGGAAATGACTGACATACGGACGGTCCACCAACCCGCTTTTCACCATGTACCAACCCAGCAGTCCTTGGCCGCCGCCCAACAACAGCCCCACCCCCAGCTTCCAGACCATCGACCCCTTGATTTTGCCACGAATCAAAAAGATGAAAAAGGGAACGGCATAAGCCAAACCAATGAAACGCCCGAGGGAGCGATGAACAAACTCCCAAAAATAGATTTCCCGGAAATCCGAGAGCGTCATCTCCCCTTCCCTGCTGATTTTTTCGTATTGGGGCGTGGCTTTGTATTTTTCGAATTCCTCCATCCAGCGTTCCTCCGTCAGCGGCGGCAACGTGCCCGACACCGGTTCCCAGTTCACGATAGACAAGCCCGATTCGGTCAGCCGGGTAATCCCCCCCACGGCCACCATGATGATAATCAGGGTACAAACCAGCCAAAGCCAATAGGCAACGAGCGAACGGGAAGGGTCATGCGTGGGAGGTGCGAGAGATTTCATAGGGCGCATACTTTAATTGCAGAATACAAAAATAACAAGCGCATTGACCGATACGATTCCGGGGATAGGTTGGCGGCCATGTCCGACCCCGTCTCCATCCCCCTCAACCCCCTCAAAAACGAGCCCATCTCCCGATTGGTGCGGCAAATTTCCACGCCCGTGAGCATCGGCATGTTTTTTCAAACCATGTACAATGTGGTGGATACTTGGGCGGCGGGACGGCTTTCCACCGAGGCCCTGGCCGCCCTCACCGCCTCGTTTCCTGTGTTTTTCCTCATCATCGCCGTCGCCCACGGCTGTCAAGCGGCTGCCAGCGCCCTCATCAGCCACGCCTTGGGAGCGGATGACGAAGAAACCGCCCGCGAATTGGCGGGACAAAGCCTGTTTTTCGCGACGTGGATGAGCCTGGCAGTGGGTGCCATCGGTTGGGGCCTGTCCCCGCAATTGTTCGACTGGCTGGGGATCGTCGGCGAGACCCGCGAGCTGGGCATTCAATACGTGCGCACCATCTTTTGGGCCACGCCCTGCTTTGTCATCGGGGGCACTTTTCATGCCATGCTCAGCGCCCGCGGCAATACCCGCCCTTTCCGCAACGCCCTGATCGCGGGATTTTTTCTCAACATCATTTTCGACCTCTGGTTCGTGTTCGGCGGATGGGGCCTGTCCCCGATGGGATTCGCGGGAATCGCCCGGGCCACGGTCCTCATCCAAATGGGCGTGCTCTTGTATTATTGGTACATGGCCGTGAAGGCGGGCTTCATTCCCCCCAGCGGATTCGCGCACTTGCACCCCCGCTGGCGGGCGCAGCGCCGGCTGATGGGACAGGGATTTCCGGCCCTGCTCAACATGCTCACCATCGCGGCGGGCATTTTCATCCACACCCATTTCGCCGGAAAAGTGGGCACCGAAGTCCTCGCCGCCTTCGGCACCGGCATGAGAATCGAGCAAATCGCCCTCCTGCCCATCATCGGACTCAACACCGCCGCCATGACCTTGGCCGGCCACAGCTATGGGGCCGGACGTTTGGACCGCTTGCGCGAAACCGTTTTCGTTTGCATGCGCACCGGCACCGTCCTCTACCTGATCGGCGCCCCCATTGTCGCCGGTTTCGCCCCCTTTTGGATGAGCCGATTCTCCCAAGACCCCGAAGTCATCGCCATCGGCGCCACCTTCCTGCGCTTTGCCATGGCCACCATGTATTCCTTCGTCATCCTCTTTATCTCCACCTCCGTTTTACAGGGACTTCAACGCCCGCACTTCGCCATTTGGTTGGGACTCTACCGACAATTTCTGGCCCCGTTGCTGCTCATCCCCATTCTCATGGCCCGCTTCGAGCGTCCCGAAATCGGCATCTGGTGGGGCGTGCTCATTTCCACATGGTCCGGAGCCCTCATCGCCGCCCTCTTCCTCATGTGGACCTGGCGGAGCCTGAAAAAAGAATTCGCTGGAAAAAATGAAAAAATCGCGGAAAATCCGGAACTCATTGGGTGTAAGGAGGCATGAACACGCTCATCACCCCATCCCATTATCGATTCACCGCCACCGACCGCTTCCCGCTTTCGGGCGAATACCGCAAACATCTCCCCGCCCACGGCGGCAAAATCCGCGAACCGGAACCGGCCCTGCAAGACGCCTTCAGCGAACGCCACCTGCACTGCGTTTGGTTCGACGACCGCCTCCGTCCCGAAACCCTGGCCACCGCCCGCGGCGAAAGCGTCAAGGTCATCCGTCCCGGACGCTGGAACTTCGAAGCCGGACCCGATTTCCTCGACGCGGAATGGATCGTGGGCGGACGCCGGGTACGCGGCGACGTCGAAATCCACATTCGCCCCATGGACTGGCGTCATCACGAACACCACAACGACCCCCGTTATCAAAACGTACGCCTCCACGTCACCTACGAAACCGGCACCCTCCCCCCCGGTTCCCTGCCCGCCGACTGCGAAGAAGTCTCCATCAAAGCCGACCTCGACGCCCGCTCGCATTTCTTTTTCGACAGCATCGACACCAAAGCCTACCCCTTCGAAGTCGAAGGCGGCCTCTCGACCCTGCGGATGATGTGCGAGGGCATGGATGAGGAGAAGCGGGGCGGACTCCTGGATGCCGCCGGACAAGAGCGACTTCGCCGCAAGACCCTGCGCATGGCCCGCGTCATTCAATCCCTCGGCCCCGAAGAAGCCCTCTACCAAGCCGTGATGCGCGCCCTCGGATACAAACACAACGCCGACGCCTTCGAAGAAACCGCCCGCAACCTGCCCCTGCACGAATTGCGCGTCAATTGCGGAGAGGATGCCGAGGCCGCCTACGCCCTCCTGACCGGGGTCGCGGATTTGCTGCCCCACGACGAAGAAGCCGCCGGCTTCCCCCCTTGGGCCGACGTCGGCAAACTCTGGAAAATCTGGTGGCGCCGCCGGGAAAATTTTGCCGGACGTACCCTCGCGGCCGACATCTGGCGACTGGACGCCTGCCGCCCCGGCAACCACCCCTTGCGCCGCCTTCAGGCCGCCGCCGAAATTTTCACCGAAAGCCCTCCTTTCGAGCAAGCCATTCAGCCCAAGGCCGACGAGCCCCCGAAAAAATGGGTGCGCCGCTGCAAAGTCCGCCTGCAAGTGCGCGAACCCGGCGAACCCACCACCGCCATGCGCCTGGTGGGACCCGAACGGGCCGCCGCCATCCTCGTCAACGCCATCCTCCCCTGGCGGGCGGTGATGATCCCGGAGGAACTCCCCCTCGACCTCCTCCACGCCCTGCCCCGCGAACCCGGCAACGCCATCGCCCGCCGGGCCGCCCACGCCCTCTTCGGACCCGATCACCACCCCCGCCTCTGGCGTGACACCCTCCGCAAACAAGGCCTCCTGCAATTTCACGAGGATTTCGGGCTGTAGCCCCCCCCGGAAAAAGCCTACAGTGTTTTCAAAAACCGATCCATGATTCCATCCTTGGACAAATAGTCGCCAACCGGATGTACATTCAGCAACGGATAAACGTGATTCAAAGCCTCGTATTTCATGGGTAAATCCAAATAACATACACCCCAAAGCTGTGCGATGAACATTTGGTAGAGTCTCCATTGTCGGGGCAAGCAAATTTCCACCACCTCTTTTTTCTTTGCGTCCACCTTTGTTTCAGCCATGATCACGGGGAGTCCCAAAAACCGTCCCACGCCATAGGCTCCATCCACAACTCGCTGATGGGCCCACACTTGAATGATGCGCTCACGCGTACTCGTTTTGACTGGCACGTGAAATTTCGGTTTTTGCGTGCCCAAATCAAAAATAAGGTCCGTCGGCAAATCGCAATCCTCATCCATATTCATCACAGGCAAGCGCGTTTTCGCCTTGCAACCGAGATGTGCGGAAAACACAAGCCGAATGAAAAACTCGAAAAACGTGCCCGGCGTTTTCTGGTCATTGGGATTTCGCAGATCATTTGCGCAACAAAACACGATCGCAGCCGTGTATACGGTTCGCGTCAATTGAAACGATGAAATGTCGTGGGCAAAAGGGTTTCGTAAAATTTCCACCAGATTTCCCAACGTTTCCTCTTCATCCAGAAAGAGGTCTGAATTTACCGCGCGACTGTGTTTTGCGCCGGATTGAAACGCAAAATATTGTTTTTGCCTCAATTTAGTATATTTGTACAGTATGGCCACGGAACTCTATCATCAAATCGAAACGCAAGTACGCGATCAATTCAAAACCATGCCCAAGCCGTTTACTTACGTCGAGGGCTTTTCCGGGCCAGGCGGCATGTCCTTGGGCTTGCAAAGAGCCGGCTTTCAACTCAAATATGCCTTTGATATTTCCGAAAAAGCCGTTTCCACGCACAATGCCAATCTTGGTAACCATGCGGAAGTCAAGGATGCCCGGGAAGTGGATGGATTTACCCTGATGGATCAATGGGGCATCCAACCCAAGGATTTGGATTTATTTGCAGGAGGACCTCCCTGCCAAGGCTTTTCCAAACAGAAACGCGGCGCACACTTGGGGGACAAACGCAATGATCTCGTTTTGGAATACATACGTCTGGTAAAAGAATTTGAACCCAAGTTCTTTTTCTTTGAAAACGTTGCGGTATTCGGCCAAAAAAGGGGGCGGGAGTTTCTGCACAAAATGCACGAGGAACTCCATGACTATCAAATCAACGCCTTTTTTTTGAATTCCGCCAATTTTGGTTTGGCCCAAACCCGACAACGCTTTGTCGTGGTGGGCAAACACATCGACGTGGCCGCCTCGTTTGTTTTGCCCGAAAAAGTGGTGGACCAATGGCAAACCTTGCGAGATGTCATTGGCGATCTTCCCGAGCCGCCGTCCGACTTCACTTGTCACCCTCATTTTTTCAACCATCAGAACGCCAAAGTGACGGATCTGAACGTCCACAGATTTTCGCATGTGCCTCCCGGAGGCGGGTGGCGTGACATCCCATTTGATTTGCGAATGGCTTGCCACAAAAGGGTGGACATTCGCTCAGGAGGATGGCCGGATGTGTTTGGCCGCCTGCAATGGGACGGCCAATGTCCAACCATTACTGGTGGGTTTGACAGTTTCACACGAGGAAGATACGGTCATCCCGAAGCCAATCGACCGCTTACCCCGAGAGAGGCGGCCCGATTGCAGGGCTTCCCCGATGAATTCAATTTTCATGGCACCCGCGGGGATATTCGCAGTCAAATCGGGAATGCGGTCCCACCGCCATTGGCGGAAACCGTAGGCATTTGCATTGCCAGAAGCCTGCTTTGTCACTACGGCTTCATTTCAGATACCTTCCCGCAAGAAGTGTTGTTTGAAAAATCCGAAAGCATTTATTAATTCCTGAACCCTTGCTTACGCGCTTTTCAATATTTTGCTTAATCGTTTGTTGATCTTGTCCCGGTTGAAAGCCTTGGGATCAAAGTCCGCATTCATCCACTCCAAGTAGTCCTCGTGTTCAGGATCGTTGCTGTCTGCAAGCGCCTCCAGCATACGGGAGTAGCCCCAAACTCCGCCACAGTCTTCCGGGGGAGAGGCCATGGCGCCGTCAAACACGTGAAAGAAAGGGTCGCCTTTACTGGCTTTCCCCAGGGAAACGACATCATGGATCCAGCTATCGCCAAAGTCGTATTCATACATGATTCTCGACCCTTTCCGCGGAAAAAAATCGGAGACGGTAAAGTCTTCTTCGTCCAAAAGCTCAAACCCGAAATCATCCATGGGTTCGCCGTAAAGCTTCTTTTTATGGATGAACTGGTGCATATGGTCATTGTCCCAGTCCATGACAATCTGAATGACCCGATGCAAGTCCCCCAAAGTCAGCCCATCCGGGATGCACAATTCCCGCCAAATCTCGGGATCGCTGTAGCGGAGGGAAATTCGTATCCGCGTTCCACCGGTTTTGTTTTCTTTTTTCCGTTCGGATGGCATGGCGCTCGACGGCGATGCAGCCCCTTCTTGGAACAAATACTTGAACAACAACTCCGATCTCTTCAGACCCTCATCGGTAAACACAACGGATTTCGCCTTCCCTTTCGGGTTGGAGATCCACCCTTTTTGGTACAGGCGGTCCAAGACCTCCCAGCTCTGTCCTTTCCAAGCCCGGGTGGATACTCCATCATGATGGGCGGTCAGTTGCAAAATCGCCAGTACCGCGTCATCAATTTTCTCTTCGTTGACCTTCTCTTCGTTGATTTTCATGGCCTCCTTTTAGATTATTTTCAATGCTTCAATCCAGCCCAAAATGCATGGAATCATCTCCCCATCAACCCTCGCTTGGATGGGCGCTCTTTCGGGGGGACGAAAAAGAGCGTCCATCCGTGGTTCCACATTCCGAAACCAAAAGCGGTATTTTCTTTTCCTGGCCGAAAAAACCCATAGACAGGGGGAATTCACTCAATTTCCCCATCGGATTCACTCCCTTGGGGTCCACAACCTCGGAGTCAAGATATGGAAGCAGGCATCGTCGGATTGCCCAACGTCGGAAAAAGCACACTGTTCAACGCCCTCACGGAAGCGGGGGCGGAAGCGAGCAACTACCCCTTTTGCACCATTGAGCCCAATATCGGCATCGTCAACGTGCCCGATCCCAATTTGGAGGTGTTGCAAAAGCACATCCCCACCGAAAAAGTCATTCCCGCAACCACCAAAATCGTGGACATTGCCGGATTGGTGAAAGGCGCCTCGGAAGGCGCGGGGTTGGGCAATAAATTTCTCACCCATATCCGCGAAACCGACGCGATTCTGCAGGTGGTCCGCTGCTTTGCCGATGACGACGTGACCCACGTGGACGGGTCCGTGGATGCCATCCGCGACGTGGAGACCATTGAAACCGAGCTGATGCTCGCCGATTTGCAATCCGTCGAAAACGCCCTGCAAAAATCGAAGAAACAGTCCCGAAGCGGCGACGCAACCGCCCAGCGCTACATGGCCCTGCTGGAAAAATGCCTGGACTGCCTGTCCGAGGGCAAACCCATTCGTTCCCTGAATATCAACGACCCCGAAGATCTCAAACTCTTGCGCAGCCTCTCTCCCCTCAGTGCCAAACGCGTCCTCTACATTGCCAACGTCAACGAAGAGGACATGACCGCGGGCGGCAACCCGGAAATGGAGAAGCTCAAGGCCTATGCCGCCGAACGCAACAGCGAAGTCATCCCCGTTTGCGCCAAAATCGAAGCCGAACTTTCCGAGCTTCCCCTCGAAGAACGCCAGGAAATGTTGGAATCGCTCGGCATGACCGAACCGGCCCTGCACACCATCATCCGGGGCGTTTACGCATTGTTGGGTCTGCAAAGTTATTACACCGCCGGCCCCAAGGAAATCCGGGCATGGACCATTCGGCACGGGTTCAACGCCCCCCAGGCCGCGGGCGTGATCCATGGCGATTTCGAGCGCGGATTCATTCGCGCCAACATTTACAGCATCGCGGATATGCTGACCCATGGAAGCGAGCACGCCATCAAAGAAGCGGGCAAACTCAGGGTGGAAGGCAAGGAATATGTCATGAAGCCCGGCGATGTTTGTCATTTTCTATTCAACGTGTGACCTTGACAAACGGTCTAATCAAAATTAGACTACAGATCATTTTGCAACCAGGTATCCTTTATGAACAAAATCCATTTTTTCGGACTGATCGTATCTCTTTCGCTGACCCAACTTTTTGCCGACCCCATTCCCGAAGGGGAAGCACCCGCTCGCGTCCGCATTGGCATCGCCGAAACCGAAATGGATGAGGATGAAGCGAATTTAACCGCCGAAGAGCAGGCCGCCATCCAATTGGCCCTGCAAGGCGGAGGCATCACCGCCGCCGCGGGCAACATGATTCGTTCCGGCATGACCATTACCGTCAACGTTTTGGTCCAGGGACGTTCGGAAATCAGGACCGATGTGCAACGCATCAATGAGAGTGGGCGCATCGCCCTGCCGCTGATTGAAAACGTCGTTGTCGCCAACCAAAGCATGGAACAAATCGAAGCTCAACTCACCGAGCTTTACAGCCAATATTTCCGCAACCCCCACGTGATCGTCGAATACGTGGGCAGCACCACCGATCCGTACATGTCCCCCTGGGGTTATGTGACCATGATTGGTCGCGTGGGCAGCGAAGGTCCGATCGCCATCCCCCCCACTCGCAACATGACCCTCTCCGGCGCCATCAAATCCGCCGGCGGTCTGGGATCGAGCGCCAACGCCACTTCCATATCCGTTTTCCGCCCCAATCTGGAAGAAAACCGCGTTCGCAGAATTTCCGTGGATCTCCGCAGCGTCGGACGCCGCGGCAATCACGAAGAAGACATCCTGCTGAAAGCGGGCGACGTGGTCTTCGTGCCAGAACGCATTTTCTGATTCAGTCAGAAAGTTCTGTCAATTTCCCGGGTTTCACCGGTTCGGGTGAACAAGAGCTGACAGCGGATGTTTTCCGGGGGAATGGCCAGAATGTCCGCGAGCACCTTGCGATAGAGTTGCATTTGCGGCGCGTAATGGTCCACGGTGGCCTCGTCGCTTTTCCGATTGGTTTTATAGTCCTGAATCCAGGCCGCGTTTTCAAAGAGCACCACCCGGTCGAAAATCCCGGTAATCCACCCTTCCTCCAAAACGCTTTCAAAGTGTTTTTCCCGCCAAAGGTCGCGCACCCCCGCTGGCTTTCGCAACGCCGGGAAATCGGCAAAAGCCCGCCGGACCTGTTCGGCGGCGGCACTGTCGTCCGGTTCGCCGCAACGCGCGAGAAATTCATCCAAGCTTTCATCATCCGCCCACGCCATTTGCTCAAGCAACCCATGCACGCGGCTGCCCAATTCGCGTCCGTCCTCGGGAATCAACTGGTACACGCGCCCCAATTCCCGTTCGGTTTGATCCGCCTGAGACGGTTCCAGCCTGGGGACGATTTTCTGGCCTGCACGCATTCCCAAGGATTGGACGGGTAACGCGGCTTCCTCCATTTTGGCTTTTTTTGGGGGGAGGACGGGCGTACCGGTGGCATACAATACCCGCGCCCCTTCCGGAGATTGAACACCAAGCGCAGGCGCCGAATCCGGCACGCGGTCACGAATCCAATTGGCGGTCACGGTCAACTTCCCTTTGGCCTTGGGCGCCTCGGGCAAGATGACGTGCAGACCCTGCTTGGCCCGGGTCAGGGCCACATAAAGATTGCAGAGATTTTCGTACGCGCTTTCGGCTTCCAGCCTGGCCTGCACTTCCTCCAGCCCGCCGGTCTGCGTGCAAACCGCCTTGGGCGGAAAATCCAACACCCAATCGGGCACCTCCCCGGTGGCGGAGGTGGCCAGCTTTTTGTGGTCCAGGCGAACAAAATTGCTCCCCGCGTCCACGGGCAAAAACACCAAGTCAAAGCCAAGGCCTTTGCTTTGATGAATGGTCATGATGCGGATCACCCCGGCGGCCTGATGTTCCTTGAGCCGATACCCCTCCACAAAGGAGAGAAACCGATCCACCGACACCGTGTCCAACTCGTCAAATTCACGCGCCGCCTCCACCAGCTTTTCAATTCGGAACCGCGCGAAGTCGGCGTCCGCCTCCAAGGGGAGACTTTTGGCCAATCCATGCAAGGTGTACGCGAACCCCCGCTCATGCAGGGATTGCAAAACCTCGAAAGGCTTGACCTCGAAGGACCCCATGGCCAAAAATTGACGGCTGAAGGCATCCGCGGGATGGGCGGCATATTTCAGGGCCGCCAATAGCAGTTCCACCGCCGTGTCCGTGCGCAGGGGACTCTGACCCTCCAGGGCCACCGCGAAACCGCGGCTGCGCAGGGCGTCGGCCAATTCCGCGCCGCTGGAATTGGACCGGGTCAGTATCGCGGTTTCCAAAGAAGGATCTTGCTCCCGAAGAATCGCTTCGATGACATCCACGGCCTCGGTTTCTTCCTTGTCCAATATTTCCACCACCTGCGCAAAACCGGGCAGGTCGCGGTTGCGCTCGGCGGCGGTGTGACAACGATACTCCCGATTCCAATGCGCGCTGGCGCCGGCGGGAAAATCATCTCCCTCCGGAATGGCCTCCATGAGCAGGTTCACAAGCGCCAGCACCGGCGCTGCGGAGCGTTGGGAGGTTTCCATGTGCACGTTTTCGATCACCGGATACCGCGCCAGAATTTCCTCGAACAGATCCGCGTTACCACCCCGCCAGGCGTAAATGGCTTGTTTGACATCCCCCACCTGAAAATACCCCCGCCGACCCTCCGCGTCCTGCAGAACCTCCTCCACAAAGGGTTCGATGGCCCGCCATTGCAAGGTGCTGGTATCCTGAAATTCGTCCAAAAGCCAATGGTCCACCTGACCATCCAGACGAAACGCGAGTTCCCCCGGCGTAAGGTGGTTGAAGCCATTCATGAGCGCGCAAGCGTCCTCGAAAGTAATGCGTCCACGTGGCAGGACGTTTTTGCGGTATTGGTCCTCAAAGCGATGCAACAAACGATAAAGCCCCTTGGTTTGGGTAAAAGCCCGTTCCAGTTCCAACCCCGCCGGATGCCGCAGAAGCAACCGCAGTCCCCTCCAAAGATTTTCCGGAAGCGGGACCTCCTTTTTGCGGTAGGTTACCTCCGGGGAATCCCCGTCCAACAAACGGGCAACCAGCGTCGATTTGGGATAATCCTTGCTCCAGGAACTGCCCTGATTGTAATCGGCCGCCGCATGAATAATGCCCTCGATGCCCGCCCGAACTTGGTCGTGTTCAATTCCCGGCAATTCCGCCAGCAGACTCGCCCTGAGCAGTTCGCGTTCCGAGTCGGGAATCGACCGGGGCAGACCCGAAATCAGCAATGGACCCGGGTGATCCCATGCGCTTTCATCGGGATGGAGCAGATAGACGGCGCGATGGTCCTGCACGAAATTCAGCAACTTTCGGTCAAAGGCCTTTTCCGAAAGACCGTGGGTAGCCTGTTCAAAGGCATGGAGAAACGCCTGTTCCGCGTCCGGTTGCAAACGTCCGGGACGAAACAGACGGTCCACCACCTGTTCATGCAAAAAGCGGGCTTCGGGACCTTGGCCGTCCAAAAGCGAAAACTCGGCGGGCAGTTGCATTTCCACGGCGGCCGCGGAGAGCATTTGCGCGATGCGCGAATCCAGTGTACCGATCCGCAGCCGGTTCATATGGGCCAGCATGGCCCGCAGATTTTCCATGAAGCCCTCCCGCGAATGCGTCAAACCCATGTGAGCCGACGTGGCCCGGGCCTTTTCCTCATCGCCCGCCGCCTCCCGCAAATAGCGGACTATCTCATCGAAAATCTCCCCCGCCGCCTTACGGGAAAAGGTATAAGCCCCGATCCGATCCGGAGACACCCCCATGGCCAGCAGACGCAAAACCCGGTGGGCCAATTGAAACGTCTTGCCACTGCCCGCACTGGCGGAGATGGAAAGATAAGGCGTGAAGGAAGGTTGCATAAGGATCGGAATTCGGGTGAAGTGCCTCACAGCCTGCCCGGAAATTCAGGCCCTGTCAACATTCGCGGGACATGATTTCATCCGTGTGATTCACATTCGAGTGACCGAGCGGTTTCTGTATTAGGGGGAGTCCTGCCGCACCCAAATTCTGTCACAGGCAAAACATTGCGAATCGGGGGGTGTTGTTTATGATCCAACTTGTACACGGAACGCTCTCCAACACACATGCCTGTCAAAACGTTTCTTGACGTTTTTTCTTGCGGTTGCTCCTGGTTTCAGGAATATGAAAAAAACAACAGTTAATGTAATATAAAGTTGGCGATAAACGAAAGGAGACGATACATGAGGCTCGACGAAATCCGCGCAATAATTGATAACTCAAGCAGTGATGACTGGCACAAAGCTGCCAAAGCAACGACCATATTCATACCTGACATTGACATCTCGTTAGACTGGAACGAAACCATTAACCCGAACTTCACAGAACCTTGGCACAATTGCCTACATGACCCCTCGGCATCATCTGTGTCGGTCGTTCTGCGACATAACGGCGCACCGGTTGACCGATGGACATTCGTCGTTGTAGATGGCGGACGCTACATGATGCCCCTTCCTGCACCATCAGCCAGTGGAGGATATGAGCTACCAGCCTCGATCATACCGATTGGAAACCTCATCTTTGATCTATATCATCCGGGCGGTGCGAGCAACAACCTATCAGCCCTCCTCAACAAATGTAGTATTTCGGTCGTGTGAGGCAGAGCCAAAAAAATAAATGTGATGAATATATTCAATCAGATATTCGGCGGCAGTAAGGATTGGCCAGATCCGATCAAGAAAGCTGACCCGCTTAACGGCATCTCAAACTGTAAGACCACTCTCGTAAAAACCTTGGGAATGGCGTCGGTTGTTACTTCCATGACCCTCATGGAGCAATTTCCTGAGTTTGTCGAGGTGTTGAAAAGGAGCCAAAGCGCGGACACAGACTGGGACTTTTTTTTCATAGCAGGTGGCGCAGGAATGGTAACCCTTTCCTCTGGAACCTCTGAAGCTCTCAGAAAGGATATTTTTGACGATCTGACGCTTCTCAACGAACGCCTGACACACGCAATCTCAGATCTTAACCAGTTCCTTGAGGGTAAGGATGGCAGAACAAAGAACCCAATAAACGCGGTAGGCCTCTGGATACTGTGGAATGTGGGCGGTCAACAACCAACATACGAGGAAAGCAAGAGACTGGTTCCCGCCATCGGAGGAATGCTGGCAGGCATAGCCAGAGAAAGTGTCAATGATGCATAGAGTCTTTAGAATTTGCCGGCCACACCTTGCACACCTACAAAATGGGCCGCGCGGACGCTTCTAAGCCTGAGACTCACGAGTGACGTAGGCAGAAAGGCACGAGTGATGATGGATGCTAATCAACGGAAAAAATTCACCCAAACGCTTCGGAGGCGCTATCGAAGCTACGTCACTGTTGAGGCCTTGGGCCAGTTGCGCGTGTCAGTCGAAAAGCGACTCAACCGACTCGCAAGCATGCTACGTGATCTACAAAGAAAGGAGGTCGCATCTGAAAATTCCGTGAAAGCCCTTCCACAGCTTGCATCGACACTCTTCGGTGTTGAAGAGGACATCAAACGGATTGGTGCCTCGAAGCTGGAGTTCAGCATTGAGAAGGAAATTATTAATTCTACTTTGTTAAATCAATTAAGATAGCATCTTCCCTATACCGAGGTCGT